>NZ_JBEFZI010000007.1:0-511910 GCF_040195695.1 Paenibacillus wuxiensis
CCCCTCAAGATGAGATTTCCCAATTAGTAAGACCCCTTGAAGACGACGAGGTAGATAGGTTGGAGGTGGAAGCACAGCAATGTGTGGAGCTGACCAATACTAATCGGTCGAGGGCTTATCCTATTGATTCAGAGCACGACACTTTCGCATTCAGTTTTCAGGGTGCAATGTTTTGGAGTCTGACTAGTGCAGACGAAGAAACGCACACAGCACTTGGTCGTGCTGAACCTGAATTTCATATTGGCTAATGCCAATGCTGTTTGGTGGCGATAGCGGAGGGGTTCCACGCGTACCCATCCCGAACACGACCGTTAAGCCCTCCAGCGCCGATGGTACTTGGACCGCAGGGTCCCGGGAGAGTAGGACGTCGCCAAGCAGTTAATATTCCCTGATAGCTCAGTTGGTAGAGCACTCGACTGTTAATCGAGTTGTCACAGGTTCGAGTCCTGTTCGGGGAGCCATGGAGAGATGTCCGAGTTTGGTCGAAGGAGCACGATTGGAAATCGTGTAGGCGCCACAAGCGTCTCGAGGGTTCGAATCCCTCTCTCTCCGCCAGTTTGGCCCGTTGGTCAAGGGGTTAAGACACCTCCCTTTCACGGAGGTAACAGGGGTTCGAATCCCCTACGGGTCACCATTTTATGAATGAAATTACGTAGTACAGGGTACTAGTCAACTAGATAGGAACCATCTGAACAGGGTGGGATCATTACATTCAAATTTGTTAGTATCCAGCGTGAATATCGCGGGGTGGAGCAGTTGGTAGCTCGTCGGGCTCATAACCCGAAGGTCGCAGGTTCAAGTCCTGCCCCCGCAACCAAATATGTAATCACTATCTTATATAGGATTGCGATTGAGTTGTTAAGGACACTTAGCTCAGCTGGGAGAGCACCATCTTGACAGGGTGGGGGTCAGCGGTTCGAACCCGTTAGTGTCCACCATAAAGAGCTATGAAATAATTTTTGATAGATTAAGATACATAGCATTTATATGAAATATTATATGGACGCTTAGCTCAGCTGGGAGAGCATCTGCCTTACAAGCAGAGGGTCGGCGGTTCGATCCCGTCAGCGTCCACCATTATATCGCGGGGTGGAGCAGTTGGTAGCTCGTCGGGCTCATAACCCGAAGGTCGCAGGTTCAAGTCCTGCCCCCGCAACCAAATATGGAGCTGTGGTGTAGAGGCCTAACATGCCTGCCTGTCACGCAGGAGACCGCGGGTTCGAATCCCGTCAGCTCCGCCATTTTTCTTCTTGAGAAATGATCAAATTGAATAAGGCCCGTTGGTCAAGGGGTTAAGACACCTCCCTTTCACGGAGGTAACAGGGGTTCGAATCCCCTACGGGTCACCATTTCTCTCTTATGAGAGCCATTAGCTCAGTTGGTAGAGCACCTGACTTTTAATCAGGGTGTCGAAGGTTCGAGTCCTTCATGGCTCACCAGTTTGTGCAATTTTCAGCCTGATGCGGAAGCGTCGGGCTTTTTTTGTCGTTGTTTGGACAAGGAGAGCTGATTCGAGAGAGCGTAAGATGCTCTGAGTACGCAATCTTTGATTTAAGGGTGCTAATTTGTACTACCCCTAGAATTATGATAAGGGCATGCTCTATTGATGTTTTATTCGAAAGACATTATGATTAAAGGAATAGATAACTAACTCCTTTTATAAAAGGGTTTCAATAAGGTGGGACGTTATGGTGGTAGACAAAACCGTTAATATTAAGGAATTCAATCGAAATCGAATATATATGCTGCTGCGGCAAGAAAAAAACTTATCTAAGCAGGATATTGTGCAGCATTTGCAGATTAGCTTACCAACCATTACGCAGAATTTAAATTATTTGCTGCAGGAGAAGCTGATTGCGAATACGGGGACCATTGGTAATACCGGAGGACGCAATGCACAGGTCTATTCTTATATAAGCGATGCCAAAATCGCTATTGGCTTAGATATTACGCGGAACCATGTCACAACTGTGGTTGTTGATTTAAATGGGGATATTATTCATATAAACAGAAGAAGACAAAAGTTTGAAACCTCGGATCCTTATTTTCAGCTATTGGGAAATATCATTCAGGAGGACATAAAAGAACTGGATATTGACGATTCGAAAATATTAGGTGTCGGCATCGGGGTGCCGGGATTGATTACGGAAGACCACCAGACTGTCTTTTACGGGAAGATCCTGAATTTCACCGGAGAGACGCTGCAGCGCTTCACCAAGTACATACCGTATCCGGCCATTCTTGTGAATGATGCGAATGCGGCTGGGTTCTCGGAAATATGGGCAACGCCGGACACGAAAAATGCATTTTATATTTCTCTTAGCAATAATATTGGCGGGGCCGTTTATATTGGAAATAAAGTGTTTGCCGGAGAGAATCAAAAGAGTGGGGAAATCGGGCATATTACGATCATTCCAGACGGTCTCCCTTGTTATTGCGGTCAAAAAGGCTGCCTTGAGGCATATTGCTCAGCTTCTTTATTAGCAGATACAGCTGATGGGAGTTTGGGGCGTTTTTTTGAGGAGGTACAGGGTGGCAATCGTGAAAAGCTGATCGTATGGGACAACTATTTGCGCCATCTTTCGATAGCCATTAATAATATTCGCATGCTGTTCGACTGTGACATTATCCTTGGCGGTTACGTAGGGGCTTATATGGAGAATCATATCGATAAGTTGAAGAAGCTGGTGGCCAGCCGCAATACGTTCGAAGATCATGCAGATTATGTGCGGATATGCAGTTATAAAACCGAGGCTATTGCCGCTGGGGCTGCCCTGCCGTTCATCGATCAGTTCATTAATCAAATATAAGAAGATACCAAGCTTATAACAATCGCATGGAGTCGGTTTAAAGGAGCCAAGTTCCTTTACCTGCTTCATGCGTTTTTTTATCTTTCAATCGGCTGAACAAGCAGGAGATGCTTCGCATCTTGTGCTGCAAAATAATACTTATTTTTTAAATTGCATATTGACAAGAAGGACGAGAGGGAATATCCTTGCATTAAGTAGTTTTATAAAACACTTTAACAAAAGTAATTTACTTATTGGGGAGGCGGATGCATAATGAATCAACAACAATCTACCAGCTTAAAAGCCACGACAGGGAACGTACCAGCAACTATGAAAGCGCTTGTAGCGTATGGGAAGCATGATTACCGCTTTGAAGCCAACTATCCTACGCCTGAATGTGGGCCAGACGATATGATCATTAAAACGGAAGCATGCGGCATTTGCGCAGGAGACTTGAAGTGCATGCATGGCGCAGCAATGTTCTGGGGCGACGAGACACAGCCAGAATGGGTGAAGCCTCCGTTTATTCCGGGGCATGAATTTTTAGGAACAATCGTAGAAATTGGCGAAAATGTAACCGATTTCAAAATTGGGGATCGAGTAACTGCGGATCAGATCGTTCCTTGCCAAGAATGCAGATTTTGCAAAAGAGGGGAGTACTGGATGTGCCAGCCCCATAACATATTCGGTTTCCAAGGCTCGAACAACGGGGGAATGGCGGAATATGTTCGATACCCAAAAACGGCGGTTGTCCATAAGGTGCCTGGACAGATGGAATTGGAGTCCGCGTTGCTGATTGAGCCCTACGCTTGCTCGAAGCATGCCGTGGATCGGGCGCAAATCGGATGCGAGGACGTCGTCGTTATCTCTGGGGCGGGGCCTCTCGGTTTAGGAATGATCACATATGCGAGAATGAAAAATCCAAAAAAATTGATTGTGCTGGATTTGGTTGAGAACCGTTTGGAAAAGGCGAAGGAATTTGGCGCGGATATCGTCCTCAATCCGAAAGAGACGGATGTGGTTCAAACGATTTTGGATATGACGGAGGGTTACGGTTGCGACATCTACATCGAAGCTACAGGTCATCCTTCCAGCGTAACGCAAGGATTGAGCATGATTCGCAAGCTTGGACGCTTCGTAGAATTCAGCGTGTTCGGGGAGCCGACTACCGTGGATTGGTCCATCATCGGCGACCGCAAGGAGCTGGATGTATTGGGATCTCACTTGAGCCCGTATTGTTACCCATTCGTCATTGAAAATGTTGCAAACGGCAATCTGAAAACGAACGGCATTGTGACTCGTAAGTTCCCGATTGAGCAATGGGAAGAAGCCTTTGAATATGCATCTGGTAAGCATGGTGACTTCAAGGTAGCGATTACGTTCTAAAAAGGGTGAATGCAAAATGGAGAAATATGTAGTTGGAATTGATTATGGCACATTAAGTGCCCGTACGATACTTGTTAACGTATCCACTGGAGAGATAAGTGCATCTGCAGAGATGAACTATCCTCATGGCGTAATGGATCAGGTGCTGCCGGACGGCGTAACGAAGCTGGGGCCGGATTGGGCTTTGCAGCATCCGCAGGACTATTTACAATGCACCACTGCAACGCTGACAAAGGTTCTGGATTCGAGCGGCATTGATGCCCGCCAAATTATTGGCGTCGGCACCGATTTTACGGAATGTACGATGCTTCCCGTAAAGGCGGATGGAACGCCCCTATGCATGCTGGATGCATACAAGAACAATCCGCATGCGTATGTGAAGCTGTGGAAGCACCATGCGGCAGCAGAGGAAGCCAACCGACTGAATGATATAGCCCGTATGCGGGGCGAGGAATTTTTGGACTTCTACGGTGGGAAAATTTCTTCAGAATGGATGTTTCCAAAAATATGGCAAATTCTTAATGAAGCACCCGAAATATATGAAGCCGCTGATCGGTTCATGGAGCTTGCCGATTGGATTACACTACAGCTAACTGGAACAGAAACACGAAATAGCTGCACAGCTGGATATAAGGCCATATGGCACAAGCAAAACGGATTTCCATCAAATTCATTTTTGAAAGCGCTCGATCCAAAGCTGGAACACGTCGTTGACGAGAAAATGTCGAGAACCATTTATCCGGTAGGCACCAGAGCAGGATCAATTACAGAAGATAGTGCAAAATGGACGGGGCTGGCTGCGGGGACAGCGGTATCCGTAGGAATAGGCGATGCCCATTGCGCCGTAATCGGCTGCGGGATTACGACTCCCGATATTTTATTGATGGTGATGGGGACATCCGGCTGCGACATGCTGGTCAGTGAAACAGCAGTGAAGGTGCCGGGCATTAGCGGCATTTGCGAGGACGGCATTTTGCCTGGGTTCTACGGCTATGAGGCAGGACAATCCTGCATGGGAGACCATTTCTCATGGTTCGCGAATCACTGTGTGCCAGAGCATCTAGGGCAAGAGGCCAGAGCTGCGAACAAGCATGTGCTGCAGCTTCTCAATGAGAAGGCAGAGAAGATTAAGCCCGGCGCCAGCGGCTTGATTGCGCTGGATTGGTGGAATGGAAACCGTTCCGTTCTGGTGGATGCGGATCTGACAGGATCAATGTTCGGCATGACGACGGCTACGACAGCCGAAGAAATGTACAAAGCATTGGTTGAAGCAGTTGCATTCGGGAAGCGGATGATTATTGAGAACTTTGTACAGCACGGAGTTCCGATTGCCAAAATCATGGCCACAGGCGGGATTGCGGAAAAAAGCCCATTCATTATGCAGACCTTCGCGGACATCATCGGCATGCCGATTCACGTCGCGTCAACTCAGCAAGGAACAGCGATGGGGGCCGCCATGCTCGGAGCCGTAGCGGCAGGCAGTACTAATGGAGGATACGACTCCATTCAGCAGGCTGGGAAAGCAATGGGTGGAGGCATTAAGAAAACGTATGAGCCACAAGGTAAGCACCGGGACATTTATAATCGACTCTATGCCCAGTATGTGCGGCTGCATGATTATTTTGGGCGCAATGAACAGAGTCCGATTAAACAATTGAAAGCGATTAAATTGGAAGTGATGGGTGGAGAGAGTTCAAATTAACATCTTTATAGAATAGCTGCATTACGGACAGTAGAAGAAGGAATAGATCATCCAGGAAAGAAGTGATGCACTTGAAAGACAAACATATTTTGGACAAAATAGGTATTCCTTCATCTCTAGCTTGGGGCTATCTCGGCATTCTGATCTTTATGATGGGGGATGGTCTGGAGCAGGGATGGTTAAGCCCATATCTGGTTGAACAGGGACTCACCGTACAGCAATCCGGCATTTTATTTACGGTATACGGGGTTACGATTGCATTGTCTTCTTTCCTGTCCGGATTATTCGTTGACGCGATTGGACCTAAAAAAGCAATGTTGACCGGGTTAATCCTATACATTCTCGGTTCCGTAGGCTTTATTGGTTTAGGAATTACCCAGCTTTCATTTGCAACGATGCTGCCGACGTATGCGTTTAAGGGTCTCGGCTATCCTTTGTTCGCATACTCGTTCCTCGTCTGGATCGCTTATCAGACACCTCAGAAGAAGCTGGGAACGGCTGTCGGCTGGTTCTGGTTCGTGTTCACTGGGGGCATGAACGTACTCGGCGCATACTATTCCACCTGGGCATTGAAGCACTTGGGGCATATCAATACACTATGGAGTGCAATCGTATGGGTACTGCTTGGGGCATTGTTCGCACTGGTCATCAATCCCGGCGGTAAGCTGGATAAGTCCAAGGCAGAACAGCATGACAACAAAGTAAAAGAGCTTGCCAAAGGATTGGCAATTGTCAAAAAGGAACCGAAAATCGTATTGGTCGGCTTAGTTCGCATCATCAATACGGCTGCACAATTCGGCTTCCCCATATATATGCCGCTATACATGGAGAGTCAAGGCATTAGCATTTCGTCCTGGCTGCATCTATGGGCTATGATTTTTATCGGAAACATCGCGTTCAACCTGCTGTTTGGCATTGTGGGCGATAAGCTTGGCTGGAGAAATACGGTAATGTGGTTTGGATGTGCAGGCTCGGCCTTCTTTACGATTTTACTCTTTTACGTTCCTCAACTTGCGGCAGGCAATGTATGGCTTGTGCAAATTGTCGGGATTTTGTGGGGCGGATGTCTGGCAGGCTTCGTGCCATTGTCTGCGATAGCCCCGTCTTTGGTAAAGGAAGAAAAGGGTGCAGCGATGTCAATCTTAAACCTGGGCGCGGGATTGAGCGCATTCGTTGGTCCAGCTCTTGTTGCTTTATTTATTGGAAGCCTCGGTTACGCCGGCATTACGTGGCTATTCGCTGGGCTATTTGCAGCAGCAGGCGTTATGATGATTTTTGTCACGCTCCCTGCTGAGGACAAAAGAACGAAGGACGCGAGTGCACACACCGAAATTGTAAGCGCTTAATAAGGTTACCTAAAAAAGCAGCTCTTCTCCACTTGGGAGAGGGCTGCTTTTATCATAATGCTAGCGATCAATTTTCTGGTAACTATTGTTTGTTCGGTATAAGGTAGGACTGATTCCATACACGTAGGTAAACTGATTTGAGAAGTAATGAATTGAATCGTAGCCCAACATTAGTGCGATTTCCGTAATTGATTGGCGGCTTTCCATCAACAGAACGGCCGCCTTTTTCATGCGAGCCTGCAGCAAATACGCTTTAGGCGATGCTCCTGTCTCTTGCTTGAAAAGCCGATAAAATTGGGACTTTTCCAGCCCGCATTCGCTGCACCAGTAATCAACCGAATGCCGCTGCTCGGGATGTTCGTCCATTCGCTCCAAGATTCGAGCTATGCGGTAATCCGTAGGAATGGGCAATCTGCTTGCATCGAACCATTGAATCAGCCAGGAGTAAAAACTAGCTGATGCAGCCTGCTTCGTATAGCAGCCGCGCCGATTATATGCGGTAAGCACATGCTTCATCAGCTCAATGAAGTAAGGATAAGGGCGAAGCGAAGTGCAGGTCGGCAATGATTCCAGTTCTGTGCAAGGGTTATGTGCGGTTAACCACCTCGGATCGAATTCATCCCATTCATAAGCAAAGGTAGGCTGGTTCGGCGGAGGAGCCTCCCATAGATCGCAGTAGATATTACATGCATTCATCGTTTCATTTGGTGCATGCTCGAAGGAATGCCATTGTCCAGGGCGGACAAAGATGAGCGTGCCGTTCGCGACCGCATATCGTTGGTCATCTATCGTCATATGGCCATGGCCGTCCAAGAATAAGTGGAATGCATAGCTGTATCCTCTGCGCAGCTGTTCCTCTCGCGTTCCTCGGTAATTATACATATGCGCTGCACGGATGTATGGCCTTATATCCGCAATGGTCATCATGCCTATCCCTCCGGTTCGTTAGCGGAAATTTTTATAACTGACAGGAACTTGTTATAAATACGAGCAGCTAGGAACATGATACTATGTTTGCAGAGTTATGTCATGATAGGGGAAGTCTTGAAATGAGAATGATGACAGCATGTGTTGCCGAGGAGGAACAATAATGGTTGATTTGGGCAAGGTGTTAGTAGAGGAATCACGAGGCGGTTGGTTGGAATGTGCATATACAGGACATATTGTAGGTGTTAACGAACAAGCTGAGACACTATTCCATGTTGGCGACCCTGACTATGTAAGCTTTATGCGCTCTTCTTCGAAGCCGGTGCAGGCGCTCCCTGCTTTGTTAGCAGGTGTTCCGGAGCATTACGGATTAAGTGAGGAAGAGATCGTCTTAATGACTGCATCTCATCGTGCACAGCAGTTCCATGTACAAGCACTGGAATCGTTCATGAAGAAGACGGGGATCACTGAGGATCAATTCGTATGCAAGCCTACCTATCCACTGAATGGCGCTGCAAGGGACGAGCGGATTGCCAACGGGCAGCCACCGCGCTCCTTATATCACAACTGCTCGGGCAAGCACTTAGGTGTTCTGGCATTATGCAAGATGATGGGGTGGCCAACCGATAACTATGCAGAACCGGAGCATCCCGTTCAGCAGAAGGTGCTGCGCTTGATGTCTCAGCTTGCTGATGTGCCTGCCCGGCAAATTAAATTAGGAACGGATGGCTGCGGGTTCCCGGTATATGCGATTCCAATTCGCAATATAGCCCTCTTGTATTTGAGATTGGCTTGTCCGGATTTAATTGCAGATGAGGAAGTGCGCAGAGCGATTACACGCTTGACGGGTCTAATGAACAAACATCCATTCTATGTATCCGGAACGGAGCTTATTTGTCCAACACTGCTGCAGGATCCGAATATCGTAGCGAAAGGCGGAGCCAAAGGCATCTATTGCTTCGGCTTGCGCGATCAGAGAATAGGGATAGCCTTCAAAGTGATGGACGGATCGGAAGATCAATGGCCGATCATTGCTGCTGACATTTTAGAGCAGATTCAATACCCGACGACAGCAACCATTGAACGCTTAAAAAAGCTGAGCCCTGCGGAGACGAAAAACGACAATGCGAGGGTAGTAGGAATTCGCAAGCCTGCTTTTACACTTGAGTGGGTTAGATCATAAGAAACTAAGAACATACTATTAGAACCTGCTTGTATGAGCTGAGATATGGCTTGGCAAGCAGGTCTTTTGGCAAGAAAAAAATACCATCAAAAAATCTTTAAAAAAGATTTGCAATTCAATTATCAGTCTGATATATTATTACTTGTCCTTGTTGAACGGCAACGACGACAACGAAGCAAATGAAGTTGTACAGATTGGTTAATACAATAATATGCGGACATAGCTCAGTGGTAGAGTATCGCCTTGCCAAGGCGAGGGTCGCGAGTTCGAATCTCGTTGTCCGCTCCAGAATATGCGCCCTTAGCTCAGCTGGATAGAGCGTTTGACTACGAATCAAAAGGCCGGGAGTTCGAATCTCTCAGGGCGCGCCACTTAATTTCATAATGGATACTACTAAGCCGGTGTGGCGGAATTGGCAGACGCGCGCGACTCAAAATCGTGAGGGAAACCGTGGAGGTTCGAGTCCTCTCACCGGCACCATCCATTCGGGACGTAGCTCAGCTTGGTAGAGCACCTGGTTTGGGACCAGGGGGTCGCATGTTCAAATCGTGTCGTCCCGACCATTATCATCAACCGTCGGTTATAACCGACGGTTTTTGCTATTCTAATCCTTCTTTTTTTCCACCCTTCCTTCCTAAATGATTATTTCAACTTTTTTAATAATTCCCTTGAACGATTCCTAACGATAGTTCGTAATATAGTTGCTTTGCGCAAAGCTCGTTGCGTTATGATATTAAGGAAAGGAGGCGAATACATGTCTGAGCAGCATCGGATAGAGCGAGCAGTCAGAGGAGACATGGATGAACTTGCTGTGCTGCTGCATGAGAATTACTCCTTTCTATATAAATATGCCTTGAAATTAACGATGAGCTCTTCGAATGCTGAAGATTTGGTTCAAGACACGATGGTGCGGTGTATGGAGAAGATTCATACGTACAATGGGAGTTCACGATTCTCGTCATGGCTAATTACGATTGCGACACGCCTGTTTTATGACAAGATGCGCCGCAAGAAAGTGGAGAGCAAATGGCGAGAGCAGGAACAAGCTGTACGTCAGCTGCGCTATCAAATGGAATCAAGCAATATGGAGTGGACGGCAGCGCTGGAACTCCTTAGTGAGCTGTCCTACGAACAGAGGACTCCAATTGTGTTGAAATATTATTATGGATATCAGGTTAATGAAATTGCAGAAATGTTGAACGTTCAGGCAGGTACGATAAAGTCACGCATGCACTATGGCTTGGAGAAGCTGCGGAAGGAGTGGAAGCAAGATGAGTGAGAAGCAAGATAACAAGAAAGGACATGTAGATTCTCTACATCAAGTACCGATGTCCAATCATGCTACACGTCCGGAACAGGACTCGGTGTGGGAGGAGAGACTGCATCCTCACTGGGAACACTTAGATGAATGGAGTGATCGCCATTCTCCGCATCCGAGTGCTGCCCACATCCAGCAGGTATTGCTTCAGGCGAAGAAGAGGAACCGTAAACGGCTGTGGAAAGAACTGCTTGTCTTATGGAGTGCTGCATTGCTGCTAGTTGGCGGCGGGTGCAGTCTTGCCCAAGCGAATTGGTATATCTATGTCTGGATGCAGCTCATTTCCCTGTGTGGCGCAGTTCTTATCTGGGCAATTTGTATCCATCCGAGCAATGGGAGTGAGCAGAATGAATAATGGTACTGAGAATGTCCCTTGGTGGGTCTGGGTTCTAATTGGAATCATTCTGCTCATTCAAGGAACTTGGTTGTTTCTGGATGCTCGCAGGCGGAATAAGTACCCTTGGTTCTGGGGGATTTGGGGATTCACGGGAACCCCTCTCCCGCTGCTTGTCTATATATGCTTCGTTATTCGGCCGTGGAGAAAATTGAAATGAAGGAACAGACAGAATTAATTGTATAACTTCCCCTTTATCTGGGCCACACTATAAGAAAAGCCTCCAAGTATATAAGTGCGTGTTCAAAAAGACCGGTTTTCAGCACCGAGAAGATTGGATGAAGCTAGGGCCTGAGGAGCGGAATGTACGTTTTGGGTACATGAGCACCGGAAGGTCCGGCTGAATTCAAGATTCGATGCCGAGTCCACTTCATGATTTACTTCGTGATCAAAAGCGGACTTTTTGAACAACCTCTATAAGTGATGATTCTGGCGGCTTTTTCTTGTGAGCAAAGCAAGATGATTCGGGCATCGTGGAATCAATTGCTCTACTCAAAATTAACAAGCAGTTAGAGGGGATTACTTATGGCTCGAGAACACCGTACCGTCTCTAGGTTCTATTTTCGAGTGAAGCAATGGAAGAAGCGTCTGCGGCGCTTCCGCAAGCCGATATGGTCTTTGGCTGCAATTGTGTTGTTCGTAGCGGTAGTTGCCATCGGGATACAGTTGTCTGATCGAGTGCGCAATATGCTGGCGGACTATGATAAGCCATCTTCGATTGAGACCTTCGCCTTATGGAAGGATAATGAGTCTAAGCTTAATGAATCAGCCCAGCTTGTGATCGCGCAGTTGATTCAGCAGGATGAACAGCGTGAAGTCATTGCTCGCAAGCAATATATATGCGGAAAAAATGATGAAGTGTTGGGTGTAAAGCCAACACGTGACATTATTCAGCTCGTGCTCAACCATCCAGACTGGTCAGTATCCATGGATGCAAACGGACGGGTGATCCTGGAGGAACAGGTTGAAGAGTTGTCAGGTACATGCAAGGATAAGGCGCATATTAGTCTCGATAAGGATGGGAATTTGACGTTGTATGACGGTCCACCTGAAGGTGGAAAGGTGATACGTACATTTTTCCAATTGGATGTAGAGTCCATGGAGAGTTCGCTCCCTCCGAAGGTAATGAAGCAGTTATATCAAGGGATTCGCATTACAGATGTCGATGCTTATCATAGTGTGCTGTCTACGTTTAGCGATTATGCGATCGAAGAAACGAAGAAAGTCATGAAACCAACCCACCTGAATGAACGTATTACAAAATAGAGGCAGTAACAAGTAGGACGCCGTAACCGACGTCCTTCTTTTTTTGTATATTCTCGGGTTTAGGTCATGAAATGTAACATAAAGAAAAATGGTATGGATTGCCCTTAGCCACCTACAAAAAAAATGTCGGTTTGCGGTCATAATAATTGTACAGCGGAAAGGGGAATGCCAATGGAACTTATTCTCATGTTGCTCATCATTTTGGCTTCGACAAAGATCGCAGGTGATCTCACTGTACGATTGGGTCAACCAGCCGTACTTGGTAAACTCATTGTGGGGATAATTATCGGTCCAGCTGTGCTCGGATGGGTTTCAGACGGTGAACTAATTAAGGAAATGGCGGAAGTTGGCGTCATTTTGCTGATGTTCATTGCTGGTCTGGAGACAGATTTGGATGAATTGAAGAAGAATTGGAAGGCGGCATTCGCAGTAGCAATCGGCGGAGTCATTCTTCCGTTTATCGGTGGATATAGTGGTGGTCTATTGTTCGGATTAGATTCGAACCAATCCATGTTTGTTGGTTTGCTGCTCTGCGCAACATCGGTAAGTATTTCGGTACAGACACTGAAGGATCTAGGACAGCTTAGCACTAGGGAAGGTACGACGATTCTTGGTGCAGCCGTCGTGGATGACATCCTGGTTGTCATACTTCTCGCCTTCATGCTCAGCTTGCTCGGTGCAGGCGGTGGCGCTTCAATCGGACTTATTATCGGGAAGAAAGTTCTTTTCTTCGTAGTAGCAATACTAGCAGGGATTTATGTAGTGCCTCGAGTAATGAAGTGGCTTGCACCGCTTCGTGTTACCGAAGCCGTTATTAGTGCGGCGCTTATTATTTGCTTTGCCTTTTCTTACTTTGCAGACTATTTGGGCGTTGCAGGCATTATTGGTGCATTCGCTGCCGGGATTGCCATCTCGCAGACGAAGTTCAAGCATGAGGTGGAGCATCGCCTTGAGCCAATTGCTTACGGTATCTTCGTACCAATCTTCTTCGTAAGTGTTGGGATTAATGTCAACTTCGAAGGCCTCGGGGAGTATGTATGGTTTATTGTATTGTTTACCATCATCGCGATTGTAACGAAGCTGTTCGGCTGTGGATTGGGAGCTCGATTGACTGGATTTGATCGCAAGAGTGCGATCGGGATCGGATCCGGGATGGTATCCCGCGGTGAGGTTGCACTTATTATTGCAACGACGGGTCTTGAAGGCGCCTTGTTCGATAAAGTGTATTTCACACCATTCGTTATTGTCATCATTATGACGACATTGGTGACGCCTCCGATGCTGAAGATAGCATTCCGTCATTCTACAACTGAGACAGCGGCAAATCAAGTATCAGCTGGGAAGTAATCGGCCGTAATTAGGCTGTTTTCCCTGCAAACATCATAGGAATGACTCATTCTCTTCTTCACGATCTATGTTATAATGGAGTGAACACATATGTTCGCTTACTGGTACATGGATGCGGTGAGGGAGAGATTTTTTTTGCGTATTTTGGGGATTGACCCAGGGATTGCGATTGCAGGATTTGGGTTTGTAGATAAACAAGGAAGTCGGATTGTACCTGTACAATATGGCTGTATTCAGACAGAACCTTCGACAGCGCCGGAGATGCGGCTGCTGCAGGTGTATGAAGCTACGGAGCAGCTGCTAGACAAGTATAAACCAGATTCTATGGGAATAGAGAAATTGTTCTTCAATCGAAATGTCACGAATGCGTTTGCTGTTGGACAAGCACGCGGTGTTATCATTCTAGCAGCTGCCAAGCGCGGCATACCGATTGCAGAATATACGCCCATGCAGGTGAAGCAGGCTGTTGTTGGTTATGGGAAGGCAGAGAAGAAGCAGGTTCAAGAGATGGTGAAGCTGTTCTTGAAGCTGAAGGAGATACCGAAGCCCGATGATGTTGCTGATGCTCTTGCGGTGGCGATATGCCATGCGCATTCGAGTGGGCTTAATGACAAATTGAATGGAGTATGGCGATCATGATCGATTTTTTGCGTGGACAGGTTGCTCATTTAGAAACCGAATATATCGTCTTGGATGTTCAAGGCGTTGGGTACCGTGTCTTTACCCCGAATCCCTATGCTTTTGCAAAGCAGGAAGGGGCAGTCACCGTATATATTCATTATCATGTGCGTGAGGATGCAACATTGCTCTTTGGATTCAGCTCGCGAGAGGAGCAGAAGCTATTCCGCAGGCTGATCGATGTGAACGGAGTAGGGCCGAAGGTAGCGCTTGGCATTCTAGCAGGCTGTGGCAAGCCGGAAGCAGTTGTAACTGCCATTCAGCAAGAGAATATTGTGTTCTTAACGAAGCTGCCGGGTATCGGCAAGAAGACGGCTCAGCGTATCATTCTGGACCTGAAGGATAAGCTGGACGGTATCGGACTGGATATCCATCCGGACGCCTTGTTCATGAATGTCACAGTAGCAGACGATGACAGTGTGGACGGCAATGTATGGTCAGAAGCTAGAGAAGCACTCAAAGCATTGGGATATACGGAGACAGAACTTGATCGTGTATGGAATGACTTGCAACATCGCATTCATGCGGATGAAAGTGTAGATTCTTTAATGAAGAAGGCGCTGCAGGCGTTGTTTAAAGGATAAGAAAGGCGGTTAAGATGGAAGAGCACGAACGCATCATATCAGCCAATTGCATGATGGAAGATCAGGCAGTCGAGTTAAGCCTAAGACCGCGTTATTTGTCCGAGTATATCGGTCAGTCGCAGGTGAAGGATAATTTGAAGGTTTTCATTGAAGCTGCTAAGCTCCGCAAGGAAGCGCTTGACCATGTCCTGCTGTATGGACCTCCTGGTCTTGGAAAGACGACCTTATCTAACATTATTGCCAATGAACTTGGCGTAAATATTCGTACGACTTCGGGGCCGGCGATTGAGAGACCGGGCGATCTCGCGGCATTGCTAACGAACTTGCAGGAAGGGGATGTCCTCTTCATAGACGAGATTCATAGACTGCATCGGACTGTAGAAGAAGTATTGTATCCGGCTATGGAGGACTTTGCACTCGATATTATTATCGGGAAGGGGCCGAGCGCCAGATCCGTGCGTTTGGATCTGCCGAAGTTCACCTTGATCGGTGCCACAACTAGAGCGGGATTACTCTCGGCTCCACTTCGTGATCGCTTCGGCGTCGTGAGCCGCTTGGAGTTCTACAATAAGGATGAATTGAGCTATATCGTGTCGCGTGCCGCGGACATATTGGAAGTCCAAATTGTGGGAGAAGCAGCGGATGAGATTGCTGTTCGCTCAAGAGGGACACCGCGGATTGCTAACCGATTATTGAAGCGGGTGAGAGATTTCGCACAAGTACGTGGTGATGGCATCATTACCGCAGCCATTGCGAAGGAATCGCTGCGCCTTATTCAGGTTGATCCACTTGGCCTTGATCAAATTGATCACAAAATGCTGCGCACGATGATTACGAATTTTCGTGGAGGCCCAGTAGGGCTGGATACAATTGCGGCAACGATTGGCGAAGAGAGCCAGACCATCGAGGATGTATACGAGCCGTATTTGCTGCAAATTGGTTTTCTTCAGCGGACACCTCGGGGGAGAATGGTTACCCCTCAAGCCTATACTCATTTAGGATTGCCTATACCGGAACAAAATTAAGTAAAACGCGTACAAATTGGCGTATGCAGAGGAGACGTGACAGAAGAAAGGAATGGGGAAACTTGAATAACAACAGGAACGTTATCCGATCCGTTGCAAGTGTGCTTACGGGGGCTCTTCTGCTATGTGGAGCTCCGTATGCTCTTATGCAGCCAGCTAACGTCGCGTATGCGGCAGCAAGTAACGAAGCAAGACCTGAGCAAGCTGCTCTTCAGAATCATATCCGAGTGGCTTTGTTCGCTAATTTGAGCAAAGGATCACCTGGGCAAACATCGCTCCTGTCTCTGGCCTCCACAGCATCGCTGCAATTGGAAGCACGAATTGGAGCGAGTTCCAAAGGCAGCGTTGATGTGGAAGGTGGACAAGCTCGCTTTAGTGCGGATGATTATAAAGTGAAATTACTCGAAACCGATGATTTAACTGAGGCGCAATCGGTTATGAAGAAGGCACAGTCTTCAGGGCCAGCATATATTACCCAGATTCCAAGACGTGGAACGACATTCTTCGCTGTCTATGTCGGCAGCTATACAACCAGCAAATCTGCCTCCCAAGCTATGGACAAGATGCGTGGAATGACGGTGAATGGATATGAACCATCCGTCGTTGGCCCCCATTATGTGCAAGCTGGCACATATGGCTCCCAAGACGAGGCTAAAAATGTACAACAATCCTTGTTGGATGCAGATCTTGATGCTTATGTGGTGACATTGGCAACGGATAGTGGAGTGCGGACAGCGGTCTGGGCAGGTCAAGCTGCTTCGGATGCACAGCTTAGCGGGATACAAACTGTAGTCGCATCGAAGGGATATGCGGCGGGCGCTGTACAAGCCCAAGGTGCTGCTGTACATAGCATGGAATCGACGGGCAACGCGCTTACTCCTCATTATCGCGTATACGGCAGTGCGAAGTGGATTGTGAAGCCGAAAACGACGACGACGATTAAGGTAAGTGAACGAAGCGGAAGAGCGTACCGCGGCGTGATGGAGGTTAGTTTATATAAGGACAAGCTGGCGCTGGTTAATGAAGTGCCGCTTGAAGAATATTTGATATCGGTCGTTGGTGGAGAGGTCTATTCCAGCTGGCCGATGGATGCATTGAAAGCGCAGGCGGTAGCCGCCCGCACATTTGCGCTGTATCAAGGAAACAAATTCGAGATTGCCAATGTGGTAGATACAACATTAAGCCAAGCCTACTTCGGTGTGGAGAAAGAGCATCCAGACATTAAGAGAGCCGTGGAAGAGACTGCTGGAGAAGTGTTGATGCAGAACGGCAAGCTAATCGAGGCCATTTTCAATTCCAATGCAGGCGGCAAGACGGCTGATCCGATGGAAGTCTGGGGCGGTTCTTACGATTACTTCCAAGTTGTCGATAGTCCAGACGATGTCGCAGAGGCAGGTTCCAAATCATGGTATCGCGTATCCTTGCCAGATGGTAAGACAGGATATGTTCGTGAGGATGTAGTGAGTCTATCCGGGCAGACGGCAACCGTTCTTGAAAATGGTACGAATGTACGCCCAACACCGGCTATTCAGACAGACGTTCAGCCTGTAGGGAAGGTTGATAAGGGTACAAAGTTAACTGTGCTTGAAACGATTAAAGAAAATAATGAAATGAATTGGGTACGAGGCCCTTATACAGCGGAGCAGATTACCAGCTGGCTGAAGGATCGGACAGAGACGACATTAAGCGGAACGATTAAGACTCTAGCGGTTACGGAAAGAGGTCCATCTGGACGTGCTGTCAAGATCGAAGCTAATGGCAAGCCTGTCGCGGTTAGTTATCCAGACAACTTCCGTTATGCATTTGGCGGTCTGCCGAGTACTTTGTTCGATATCGTTCCTGGCGGATCAGGTGTGGTGTCTGATGTCCTCAGCAATGGCAGCGGGACAGGCACATCCTCGATTTCTATCGTTGGGGCAGATGGCAAATTGCAATCCGTTAAAGATACCTCACAGCTTCGTGTTGTCAGCGGCAGCAGCAAGACAAGCGGGAAGCTCCTAAACAGCATGGTAGCTGTAAATGGGAAAGGTACGACAAGCAAAGTGTCGCCTACCAAGGAAGAGCAGAAGCCAGTCGTAGAAGCGACATCGTTCTTGTTTGTTGGCAAAGGTAATGGGCACGGAATCGGAATGTCGCAATGGGGTGCCAAGGGATTAGCCGATCAAGGGTATGACTATAAAGCGATTTTGCAATACTATTACAAAAATGTAGAGCTAGTGAAGCGTTAGGACGGATAGCAGATGAATGTGGACTTATATGATTTTCATTTACCAGAGCATTTGATTGCGCAGACACCGTTGGCAGTACGGACTGCATCTCGATTATTAACATTGAATCGCCAGACTGGTGAAGTGGGGCACCATGCATTCCCTGAAATCATAAATTATTTACAGCCAGGTGATTTATTGGTACTGAACGACACTCGGGTTATCCCTGCCCGGTTGTTCGGAGTTAAGGAAGATACGGGTGCTAAGGTGGAAGTTCTCTTGCTCAAGCAGGAAGAGAATGATTGCTGGGAAGCGCTCGTGAAGCCAGGGAAGAAAGTCAAGCTGGGAACGGTTGTAGTGTTCGGTGATAAGTTGAAAGCGGAAGTATTGGAAGAGCGTGAGATGGGGGCGAGATTGCTACGCTTCACATATGAGGGCATTTTCAATGAAATATTGGATGAGCTTGGGCAAATGCCCCTTCCTCCATATATTAAAGAACAACTGGATGATCGTGAACGTTATCAGACCGTATATGCGAAGCACGAGGGATCTGCTGCTGCACCTACGGCAGGATTGCACTTTACGAAAGAACTCCTAGCGGAAGTGGAAAATAAGGGAGCTCGAATTGCGTATGTTACCCTTCATGTAGGATTGGGCACGTTCCGACCAATGTCTTCTGATACGATTGAAGAGCATGTCATGCATTCGGAATATTATGAAGTGAGTGAAGAGACGGCACGAACAATTAATGAAACGAAAGAGCAAGGCGGCCGTATAGTTGCAGTAGGAACTACATCAGCAAGAACACTAGAAACGGTTGCAGGGAGATTTGTCGGAAAGGCGATTGAGCCGTGTTCGGGCTGGACAGACATTTTTATCTATCCAGGATATGAATTCAAGCTTGTGAACTCGCTACTAACGAACTTTCACCTCCCGAAATCGACATTAGTGATGCTTGTCAGCGCACTGGCTGGCCGTGAACATATTATGGCTGCCTATCAGGAAGCAATTGAGCAGGAATATCGCTTCTTCAGCTTTGGCGACGCCATGTTCATTTATGATAATGCAACGGAAACCTAATACAAGGATGAGATACAATTATGGCAGCAGTTACTTACGAATTAATTAAGACATGCAAGCAGACGGGAGCGCGGCTTGGCAAGGTTCATACCCCACACGGCTCCTTCGAAACACCAATTTTCATGCCTGTCGGGACATTGGCAACGGTAAAGACGATGAGCCCAGAAGAGTTGAAAGAGATGGAAGCCAAGATTATATTGAGCAATACGTACCATCTCTTCCTTCGTCCAGGGCATGAAATCATTCGCGAAGCTGGCGGGCTTCATAAGTTTATGAATTGGGATCGTGCGATTTTGACGGATAGCGGCGGGTTCCAGGTATTTAGTCTTAGCGATATGCGTAAGATTGAAGAAGAAGGGGTTCACTTCCGTTCCCACTTGAATGGGGACAAGCTCTTCTTGTCTCCAGAGAAGGCTATGGAGATTCAGAATGCGCTAGGCTCTGATATTATGATGGCATTCGATGAATGTCCTCCATATCCGGCTGAACCTCAATATATCAAGCCATCGCTTGAGCGTACAACTCGTTGGGCGGAACGTTGTTTGGAGAGCCATGCTAGACCACACGATCAAGCACTGTTTGCGATTATCCAAGGTGGCATGTATGAAGACCTTCGTCGCCAGAGTGCGAAGGATTTGACTTCGATGGATTTCCCGGGGTATGCTATTGGAGGACTTAGTGTAGGTGAACCGAAACACTTGATGTACGAGGTGCTGGATTACACAACTCCGTTGCTTCCGGCTAATAAGCCCCGCTATTTGATGGGGGTTGGATCACCGGATGCTTTGATCGAGGGAGCTATGCGCGGAGTGGACATGTTCGACTGCGTACTTCCTACACGCATCGCTCGCAATGGTACGACTATGACAAGCCAAGGCCGTCTTGTTGTACGGAATGCGAAGTATGCTCGTGACTTCGGGCCGCTTGATCCGAAGTGCGATTGCTACACATGCCGCAACTACTCGCGTGCGTATTTGCGCCATCTCATTAAGGCAGATGAGACATTTGGTCTTCGCTTGACGACTTATCATAACTTGTATTTCCTGGTGAACTTAATGAGTCAAGTACGCGAGGCGATCCGTGAAGATCGACTGCGCGATTTCAGAGACGAATTCTTTGAAGCTTATGGAATGGACCGCAACGAGAGCGGGTTCTAACAGTAGACATGCTGCCTGCTGAATCGTTCACATTCGTGGATGCTTCAGCTCGTTCGGCAGTCTATACATAATTATTTCATTATTGAAAGGGGGATACATACATGTTGATAGCAGGAGCAGAGGCAGGAGGAACTGGTGGGTTTCTTCAAATGTTATTGCCGTTCGTCTTGATGTTTGCAGTATTTTACTTCTTGTTAATCCGTCCTCAGCAGAAGAAGCAGAAGCAGCGGAACTCAATGCTTGGTGCATTGAAAAAGGGAGACAAGATCGTAACGATTGGCGGTCTTCATGGCAGCATCATGGAAATTACGGACGACACAGTCGTGTTGCGTGTAAATGACGTTACAAAAATGACATTCGATCGCAGTGCAATTAGTCAAGTTGTATCTGTAGATGAATCTTCAAGCGCATCCTAAGATGCCAAGCATAGGAGAAGGGGCTCACCGTTGCATGAGATGCAATTGGCGAGCCCCTTCTTTCGTTGCATCATGCGCCGTATGCTGAAGGGAGTAGGAGCATGATTAGCTTATGTCGTTGGAATTGGTATAAGACTTGCTGAATGTCTTCTGCCGATCTGGCAGCAAGCTGAGCTTGGGTTGAACACCAGCAAGCTTCAAGCCCACCCATGATGCAACCATAGCAAGTACAGTTCCAGCCAGCATATCAGTTAACCAGTGAATGCCGAGGTAGAAGATCGAGAACACAATAATAATTGCACTTGCGGCCGTAAAGATGGCCCATCTTCGATTGCCAGACTGTGAAGCGAGCAGAGCGACCGTTACAGAGATCGACGTATGCAAGCTTGGGAAGCAATTATCGATACCAGAGAATGCGCGATATTGCTCCTCGAAGTTCGGGAACACCTCCAGCATGCGGAAGCTGACCCCGGCTGGTGCATACGACCATACCTCATTAACTGGGAAAAATAAATAGAATGGGATAGCTACGATGTAGTTAATCATAATGGCATAGCATACAGCGTGCGCCATACGGATATTCCCGTTTGTTGTATAAATCCCGAGTGAGGCTACGATAAGTGCTTGAAAGACAACAATATAGAAAAAGGAAACAAATTGCGTTAATAACGGATGATTGAAAATCTGCTGTACACTGTATACGAATTGCCCTTCAAGTTGATGAATATTGGAAGTGAAATCCCAATTAATCTGCAGCATTTTTTCGAGCGTAAGCTCCATGCCGTTGACCATGAGAATAAGCACCATCGCAATGAGAGCAATAAGAAAAGAACGTGATGTCCACAGTGATCGTAGAAATGCTCCAGCGACAGCTAGCGGCTGTCTGCGTGAACCGAACCAGACGAGCACAATGACGGTTACGATGGTCCACAGCGTGACAGTCTGCATGGATTGAAATAGAACCACGAGAATCCCCCTAATGTAATGTCACATTGCCGTTTTGTAAACTCCAATAGTATAACACAATTGGGTGGGGATTACATGATGTGATCATTCGAACTCAAGGCTTCCCTCCTTACTGGCCGGACTTGCTCATATTTACACCGATAATACCCCCAATTGCACTGACAGCGAACGCTGCTACTGTTTGGACGAGTTTTTGTACGCTTACCCCTGCATCCATTGCCAAAAAACCAATCAGCATGACGAGCAGCACGTAGAAGATTCCTGTCATTCCTCCATAGTACCAGCCCTTTTTGCCGCTTCTTCTGCCAGAAGTCCATCCACCGATAAAAAGAGCGATACAATGGATAATATAAATATAGCCTTTCATTTCGTCCTCACTAGTTGAGCTTGAATATAGCAAGACTGACAAGGCGAGTGCACCGAGAGCCATCCAAACGAAGGCATAGACGATTCCCGCCACTAGAGGGTGGCCTAATTTCCAGCGCGTTACATTCTGAATCGCATTCATCTTACACGCTCCTCCCATCATTTCTATGATTAGTATTCATCGTATGGGCAAGCTATCCAATTTAGTACAAGGCATAGACGAAAAAAAAAGACAGCGTTATAATGTGTGAACAAAAGGTCAGTAAAGAAGAAAGTTGCAATCAGAGCCTTATTAAGGTAGAGAGGGATGGAGTCTTGTGGGACATACTGTAGCAAATTGGCAAGTGACCGCGGCGGTCATTGTGTTTTTAATCACGTATGCCATCATTATTTCGGAGAAGATTAACCGAGCCGTTATTGCGCTCTTAGGCGCAGTTGCGATGCTCGTCCTGCAGATTGTAGATGTACATATGGCATTTACAACCTATATCGAGTGGAATACGCTGTTCCTGCTCGTTGGTATGATGATTCTGGTGGGGATTACGAACAAGAGCGGGATCTTCTCATACGCTGCTGTCAAGGCAGCACAGCGGGCTAAGGGACATCCGAAGCGCATCATGCTCATTATGTTCCTGCTCACAGCGGTAGGATCTGCATTTTTGGATAATGTAACGACGGTGCTGCTCATGGTGCCGATTACGTTTTCCATTACACGTATGTTGAAAATCAACCCAGTGCCATTTCTAATCGCGGAGGTTATCGCATCGAATGTAGGGGGAACAGCAACCCTAATAGGCGATCCGCCGAATATTATGATTGGATCTGCCAATAAGCATCTGACTTTCAATATGTTTTTGACGCATCTGGCTCCAATTGTGTTTGTCATCGCAATCGTCATAATCGGCTGCTTGCTGTTCATCTACCGCAAACAGCTGCATGTGTCGGACGAGCAGCGGCAAGCATTGATGGAGCTGTCGGCAGCTTCGTACATTACAGACGCTAAGCTTGTAAAGAAGTCCCTTACTGTGCTTATTTTTACGATTCTTGGCTTCGCACTCCATTCAGTCATTCACGTTGAGGCAGCGGTTGTCGCAATGGCAGGAGCAACAATCTTGATGCTCATCGGATTGAAAAATGAGGAGGAGCTTGAAGAGGCGCTCCATCAAGTCGAATGGGTTACGATTCTTTTCTTTATCGGGTTGTTCATCCTTGTTGGCGGTTTGATTCAAGTAGGTGTCATCAATCGTCTTGCAGAACTTACGCTCGGACTTACGAACGGTGATATGACCAAGACTTCGATGCTCGTCCTCTGGGTATCCGGTATTGCGTCGGCTACGATTGACAACATCCCGTTCGTCGCGACAATGATTCCTCTCTTGCAGGATATCGGGACGCAGATGGGGATTACAGATCCGAACCAATTGAATCCACTCTGGTGGTCACTTGCGCTTGGTGCATGTCTTGGCGGAAACGGGACACTGATAGGTGCATCTGCCAACGTCATTGTGGCGGGTATGGCCCAGCGTGAGGGTCATGGTTTTGGCTATATGGACTTTTTGAGAATAGGTGCGCCTATTACGATTATCTCGCTTTTGATTTCAACAGGATACATTTTGCTGTTCATCCTATAATTACAATTGTCCATTTGTAAGATACAGGATGGGAACAATTCAATAATAATGAAGCAGTATGCTTCACGATCACGACGGTCAGAATACCAATGAAAGCGGCTATCGCAATCCGACAATCGGCAGCGAGGGAGGCGTAACATATGGGACTTTGGACCGTCGTTTTTCGTACAGTGTTGATGTATTTTGCGGTATTAATTGTTCTTCGTGTAATGGGCAAGCGTGAAATCGGCAAGCTGTCTGTTTTTGACCTCGTGATCTCGATCATGATTGCAGATATTGCAGTAATGACGATTGACGATTCAGAGCGTCCCCTTCTTGTGGAATTTGCTCCGATCATTGTACTGCTCGTCATCCAGGTTACGCTTGCCTTCGTAACGTTAAAGAGCACGAAAATGCGCGAAGTATTTGACGGGACTCCAAGCATTATTATTGCCAATGGAGTGCTGCAGCAGGACGTTATGAAGAAGCAGCGATACAATCTGGATGATTTAATGCTGCAACTGCGGGGACAAGGGATCGACAATATCAATGATGTTACCTACGCCATTTTAGAATCAACAGGGGAATTGTCCGTATTTAAGGCAAGTGAGGAAAAGCCAAACCAGAACTCATCGAGCTCAAATGCAGGCAAGCAGGAAGGGCAGAAGGAAAGCAAGTCCAAACCATCCAATACACAGCCCGCCCTGCCGGAAGCACACCAATATCAATTCACATCCCTTCCCTTGCCGCTCATTATGGAGGGGAAGGTGCAGGAACAGAATTTGCTAAGCATCGACAAGACACGGTTCTGGTTGAAAAATCAAATCCAACAAAAGGGTGTCTATGATTTTAAGCAAGTGTTCTTCTGTTCCATAGACCATAAAGGCCATATTTACGTAGATAGCAACCCGAGCAAGCTAAAGCGCTGAGATTATTTTGGATCAGGCTTCGCATGAAAGAAGCGTCGAAAGAACGGAAAGCGGGAAAGATCACTGCGATCGATTAATTTCATCATGATAAGAAGCAGAATATAGACAACAATCCCAACAATACAAGAAATAATGAATCGTAGCACAAGATGCTCGTCCGTAGAATCTGGAAAATGAATATATGTCGCTTGTATGCATCCAGCCGTAATGATCATTGCGGCTCCAACTTTGATGAAATCCAGCCAAGGAAGCTTAAGGCCAACATGGCGAACGACACTGTATGCGTGCATGGTTGTTACGACAACGATGTTCACATTGATGGCGATGACCGCGCCGGTAATTCCTAATTTTGGATCGGCTGCGAGCCATAAAATCAACCCAATTTTAAGAAATGCCCCTATGAATGTATTGACGAGAGCTGTTCCCGGACGTTCTAGCGCTTGGAGAGCAGCTTGGAGCGGGGCTTGCAGGTAAATGAAAATAGCAACAGGCGCCATCCATTTCAACATTGGAGCAACGGTTGCATCATTGTATAGCAGAGAACATAAGGGAAAAGCCAGTACGAACATAACAACAGCAAAAGGTGCTCCGCTTACGAGCGCAAGCCGGAGAGCCTGATGAATGCGCTTCTGAATGGTGGTCGTATCTCTGCGGCCAAGTGCTTCGGACAGGGCAGGGACGAGTGAGACTGCAAGAGAGTAAGTAAGTGCTCCTGGCAAGGTGAGAATAGGAATAATCATGCCTTGAAGTGCTCCGTATTGCGCCGTTGCGACTGCGGTAATGATACCGGCTGCTGCAAGACTGCGTGCGATTGTGATGGACTCTAATAAATAGGACAGAGATCCAACCAGTTTGCCTCCTGTAACAGGGATCGCGATTTGCAGCAATCTTTGTAAAACATTGCCCTGAGCTGGAGAAGAGGTTGCGAACGTTGGCTCTTGTCCACCTTCAATTGACTGTTTCACTGCATTGGGCTGTTGAGCGCTGCTCTGAGAGTGACGTTTTCGAGCTTTGTGATACATCCAAGCGAGTACGGCAAATCCTCCGATCTCCCCAATCACTACACCTGCCATGGCGCCAGCGGCCGCCCATTCCAAGCCGTAAGGCAAGCCCATATAAGCAAATAAAATGACGGTAAAGATCCGTATTATGGTCTCAGTAACTTGAGACATCGCGGTCGGTATCATGTTCTGCATGCCCTGGAAATACCCTCGAAGCACGGATGAGGCAGCAATCACGATAATGATAGGGGTCATCACCATGAACGTATAATATACTCTGCTGTCCGTTAGAACGTGTGTCGTAATCCATGGTGCAAGAACAAGCAAGGCAACTGAAAATAATAAGGATGCCCCAATCGTTATTTTGAGTGACAATGACAATATCCGTCTTACCCGTTGTTGATCGCCGATAGCATCTGCCTCCGCGATAAGCTTGGCCACTGCTAGTGGAATCCCACCCGTTATTAACGTAATGATCACGATGAGGAAGGGGTATCCCAGCTGATAAATGCCTACGCCCTCTGCTCCAATGATGCGCGGCAGCATAATGCGTGGGATGAATCCAAGGATGCGGTTCACGATGCCGGCTGCCAATAAAATAAGTGTTCCTTGAATAAATGTTTGTTTTTGTAAGGTATTTTTTGACAATAGCATCCCTCTTCTCGCGCAAACTTCAGCACGTAATTGCTGCCCAATATCATTCATATGCGGTTGTCCACAAACCATACCGAAAGTGTTGAGGAGATTTTCAGCCTAGAGCTTGCGTATTAGCAGGAATTCAAGAGGAGAGGGTCGAATTATGACTAACGTGGAGAAGGGAGTTATGCGGCATGACAGAACTGATTAGTGATGCGGAACGTATCGAGGCAATTGAACTGTGCTGTGAGAGCAAAGCAGAAGAATTGCGCTTGATTGGGTACGAGCACGTTACCGGTAAGGATGTATGGGAATGTGTAAGTTCGAAGTATGTAAAAAATGGAAGCGAGCCTGCGCTGCATAAGGTTGTAAATGATATTTTATCGCTTAAAGCAACGCAATTTATGAATTATATGACAATTGCCGCATATCGGGGCGCTCCCTTTTAATAAGGCGAGGCCTTTTTTTGTTTGTTTGCCATGATTCTTAAAATTGACGCGAAAAATGAGCGCCGATATAATAGGAATATTGAATATGAAAGGGGACTAGGGACGATATGAAAAGGGTGACCGCATTCCTGCTCATCGTTGTCGTTTCGCTAGGCGTCATTTTTTGGACAAGCCCTTCGATCGTCAACAGCATACGTCTTGGGCTCGATTTGAAGGGCGGCTTTGAAATATTGTATCAAGCATCGCCGCTTGAATCGGGTGGTAAAATTACAAATGAGGCGTTGAAACAAACGGCGAAGAGCTTGGCTAAGCGTATTGATGCTAACGGCACGAGCGAACCGGAGATCATCATTGAAGGTTCGGATCGGATTCGTGTCAAGCTTGCCGATGTGAAGAATGAGGAAGAAGTTCGCAAGAAATTGAAGGAGCCTTCGGTGCTGACCTTCCGTAGTTCTGACGGCTGCAAGGAAGCCACGGACTACTGTAAGGTGGAATTGCAGGGAACAGACTTCAAGGAGGGTGGCGCGAGCGTCGTATTTAACGATTTGCAACAACCGATTGTAGCTATCAAGTTGAAGGATGCAGGCAAATTCTCTGAATTGACGAAACGTCTTGCTTCACTTGCCGGTGAGCAGCGCAACCATTTGGCAATCTTTATGGACGAGAATATGATCTCTGATCCGGCTGTTAACTACGAGATTCCGGGTGGAGAGGCGACGATTACTGGTCAGCGCACGGTTGAGGAAGCGAATGACCTTCGCGACAAAATCAACCTTGGCGCATTGCCGCTGAAACTGACAGAAAAATATTCCCAAAGTGTTGCTGCAACACTAGGTAAGTTGTCGTTGGAACAAACGGTGAAAGCCGGCTTGATCGGATCGGCACTGATTCTCGTGTTCATGCTGCTTGTTTACCGTTTGCCAGGGGTAATTGCGAGCTTCTCGCTCGTCTTGTTCACATGGCTTCTGCTGGTGTTGTTCTGGTTGGCTGATATTACACTAACATTGCCGGGTATTGCGGCATTCATTCTCGGTCTCGGTATGGCAGTCGATGCGAACATCATTACTTATGAACGGATTAAGGAAGAGCTGCGCAGCGGTAAATCGATTAACTCCGCACTCAAGGCTGGTTCAAAGAACTCGTTCAGAACCATTATGGATGCAAACGTAACGACGATTATTGCAGGTGTTGTTATGTACATCATGGGTGAAAGCTCCGTTAAAGGCTTCGCACTCATCTTGATGATGACAGTCATTTGCAGTATTTTCACAAACGTATTCTTGTCTCGTGTGTTCCTACATCTGCTTGCGAAATCGAAGTTATTGAGCAAGCCAGGATATTTTGGCGTAAAGGAGAGTGAAATCCGTGCGCTTTAAGGGAACATTCAACTTTGTTCATCAGAGTAAATATTTCTTTATCTTCTCGATCGTGATTACCATTCTCGGTGCGTTGTCTCTATCGATATTCGGATTGAACTATGGAGTTGATTTCAGCTCTGGTACGAATGTGGATATCAACCTAACTAAGAAAATTGAGAAATCACAAGTGGAAGAACTGCTGAAAACATATAATTTCAAAAAAGAACCTACGATTACGATGGGGGCGGAACGTATTACCGTACGCTTCACTGAAGTTCTTGATGAGCAGCACGAAAAGCAGTTCAAGGCGGACATGAAGGAGATTGATGAAGGCTCTTCCATGGAAATCAATACGGTTGATGTAGAGATTGCCCGCGAATTGCAGCGTAATGCACTGCTCGCTGTATTGATCGCGAGCATCGGGATTATTATCTATGTCAGCATCCGCTTTGAGTGGCGCTTTGCCGTATCAGCGGTTGTCGCCCTGCTGCATGATGCATTTATGGTTATCAGCTTGTTCTCCATCTTCCGGTTGGAGGTCACGCTGCCGTTTATTATTGCGGTGCTGACGATCATCGGTTATTCCATTAACGATACGATCGTTATTTTTGACCGGATTCGTGAGAATTTACGTTTTTCGAAGATCAAGAGTATGGATGACTTGGCTCATTTGGTTAACGACAGTATCTACCAAACGCTCACTCGCTCCATCAATACAGTATTGACTGTATTGGTAACGGCGCTCTGTCTGTTCATCTTCGGTAGTGAGTCAATCCGGATGTTCTCACTTGCGATTCTATTCGGTCTCGGCTTCGGTGCTTACTCGTCCATCTTCATTGCAAGCCCGCTGTGGGTCGTATTGAAGAACAAAGAGAGCAAGAAACCAAAAGCTTCTGCTAAACCGCAGGAAGCGAAGTAATTTATTTTGTAAAGAAACCATTTGTTTTTCTTTTCTCTCATAATCTGGAGTTAAGAAACATACGATAAAGCCGCGTCCGTTTGTGACGCGGTTTTGGCGTTGTGTAAGCCGCCATGATCACAATGATGATTAAACGAGGGATGCTGCATGTCTACTGACCGATTTGCCAAGGCGGAGACCGGAGCCTGGGTAGGAATTATCGGGAATATCTTATTAGCTGGAGTCAAGGGAATAGCCGGATTTTTGTCCGGGAGCCAGGCGCTTATCGCAGATGCCTTTCATTCTGCTTCGGATGTAGCGGGTTCATTCGCTGTTCTAGTCGGTTTGAAGGCGGCTAAGCGTCCTCCAGACAAAGATCATCCATATGGTCACGGCAAGGCAGAATCGATTGCTGCAATTGTCGTATCTGTACTGCTGTTGGTCGTGGGAATTGAACTGGCAATCTCTGCGGCTAAGTCAATATGGAATGGCAAAGTCGTCGTGCCAGAGTGGTATGCGCTGGCAGCTATTATTTTGTCCATCGTAGCGAAGGAGAGTATGTTCCAGTACAAGTTCCGATTGGGCAAGCGCTTATCGTCGCAGGCATTAATTGCGAATGCGTGGGAGCATCGATCTGATGTATACTCGTCTATTGCGGCACTAGCAGGCGTTGGGGGCGCAATGATTGGCGGCAAACTAGGCATTAGTTGGCTTCTCTATTTAGATCCGATCGCGGGTGCTGTTGTAGCTCTGCTCGTCCTACGAATGGGGTATCGGCTCGTACTGGACTCCATCCACTCCACCATGGATCACGTCCTGCATGATGAGGATGCGAATCCACTGATTAGAGCAGTGCAATCCGTTGACGGTGTGATTACTGTTGATGAGCTGCGAGCGCGCGAGCACGGACATTATGTGATTGTTGATGTCAAAATAAGCGTCAATCCTCGCTTGACGGTAGCGGAAGGGCATGCGGTTGCCAAGCGAGTCAAAAAACATTTATTGCAGCGGTTTATCCATGTAGCGGATGTATTCGTGCATGTGAATCCATTCGATCCGGGATTCCCTTATCGATCTCAGGAAGCACGTGGTGACGATGCCTCCACATTGCTGCAATAAGGATAATAAAGGAGATAGAGAATGCTTCATCCACGTTCACGGTGGATCTGCGCGGCAACGTCAGACGAGCAAGTGAGTCAATTGGCACAAGAAGCCAAATTATCGCCATTGTTGGCTCGTATGATGGTCGTACGTGGGATTGACACTGCGGAGCAGATCCAGCAGTTTTTATATGCTGATGTCAACCAGCTGCATGACCCGTTCCTCATGGCAGGGATGGAAGAAGCGGTGGAACGGATAAGACGGGCGTTGAATAGCGGAGAGAAAATTCGGATTTACGGTGACTATGATGCGGATGGCGTATCGAGTACTTCGCTTATGATTTACCTGATGAGAGAGTTAGAGGCGAACTTCGATTACTATATTCCGCATCGTGCGAATGAAGGATATGGACTCAACAACGGCGCGATTGATGATGCGAAGGCAGAAGGCTGTACGCTTATTGTAACCGTCGATACTGGCATTAGTGCCGTAGAGCAGGTTGCCTATGCGAAGGAGCTTGGCATTGATATCGTTGTTACGGATCACCATGAGCCGCCTGAGCAGCTTCCAGAAGCATATGCCCTCGTCAATCCGAAGCTTCCTTATTGCCCCTACCCATTCAAGGGATTGGCTGGGGTGGGCGTAGCTTTTAAGCTGGCTCATGCATTACTCGGCAATGTGCCGGAACATTATCTGGAGCTTGCTGCGATTGGAACAGTGGCTGACTTGATGCCGCTACTCGGAGAGAATCGAGTCATTGTTCAGGAAGCATTGAAACGCATGGCTCGTTCCCAATATGCGGGCATTCGCGCTTTGATGACCATTGGCGCGATCGATCCGACAGAAGTAACCTCGACAAGTATTGCCTTCTCAATGGCCCCGCGCATTAATGCAAGCGGTCGGCTCGATCATGCCGATATCGCGGTTCAATTGTTAACGGCTGATGAGGATGAGACAGCTATCGCTTATGCATCTGAGCTGGATCGATTGAATAAGGAGCGGCAGAAGATCGTAGAAGGCATCGTGAAGGAAGCAGAGGCACAGTTGACGGAGAAGATGACTGATACAGGCGAGGTTCCGAATGTCATCGTTCTCGCAGCAGAGGGCTGGAATGTCGGCGTTATCGGAATTGTTGCTTCGAAGATTGTAGAACGCTATTATCGGCCTACCTTCGTGCTTGGGATTGATGAAGAATCAGGACTTTGCAAGGGCTCGGCCCGTTCGATTGCAGGGTTTGATTTATATGAATCGATGACGGAATGCGCAGAGGTGTTCGAACACTATGGCGGTCACCAGGCTGCCGCCGGGATGACGATTCATCGCGATCGATTATCCGAGCTGGAGGAACGCTTGAATAAGACGGCTGCGGAGAGATTGACCGAGGATGATTACATTCCATGCACGGAAGTCGATGCGGAATGTGAGCTTGATGATGTTCCGCTGGAAGTAATTGAGCAATTAGGGCGTCTAGCGCCATTCGGAATGGGCAATCCTAGTCCGCGTGTGGTTATTCGCAACGCGGTAGTACGCGATAAGCGCACGATGGGGAAAGAAGGACAACATTTAAAGTTGATGTTAGGCAAAGAGCGTGCTACATTGGATGCGGTGGCATTTCATAAAGGGGCATTGTCCTACCGAATTGCCAATGATGTGCAGGTTGATGTGCTTGGAGAGCTGTCGATCAATGAATGGAATGGACAGCGCAAGCCGCAGTTGATGATGCAGGATATCCAGATTACAGAACGACAGCTATTCGATCGTCGCGCAACTGCTCGTCCACTCGAATCAGCTATTGAGTTGGCAAGAACACTCGAGCAGGATGAACCGCAGACGAGCGCTCTACTTATGACACGAGAGCAAGCAGGAGTGTACGCCGCTGAACCGTTCGTCTGGTTGTATAGCGATGAGCTTGAAGGGCCTACCGTCATACCGAGCTCCTGGGCATGGGCAGCGGATGAATCCATGCTTGGGAACGTGTCGAAGCATATCCATGAGCTCGTGCTGTGCAGTATCCCTCCATCGGAATGGGAGCTGAAGCGGTTGGCAGATCAGCTTCCGAATGTAGGAAGAATACATGCCATACTCCCGCGCCAGCCGGAAGGCGGGCGGCTGTTTACTCCTAGTCGTGATCGAATGGCCCATGCATATAGCGAACTGAAGCGAGTCGGCACTTGGGATATGGAAGTGTCAACGATGTCTTCGCTTGCGAAGAGATTGCGTATGAATGAACGAGAACTGCTGATGCTGATGGAAGTATTTAAGGAATTGGACTTTATTACTTGTACATCTTCTTCGAACAACAGCGTATACAGCATTGTACAGCAACCGAACAAAACATCACTTGAACAATCACAGCGCTATCAGGATTGGATGACCGCAGCAGCCTGGGAATCTCGCTGGTACGAACCAGTGACTGAGGAATTAGCGGCATGGATATGGTCATATTGGGATGAAGCGCGTTGCAAGTAAGCTATATTATATTTGGATAATTCCAAGGGAGGATTTTTGATGGATTTAAAACAGCATATTCGGGTGATTCCTGATTTCCCACAACCAGGCATCAGCTTCAAGGACATAACAACATTGTTGAAGGATGGCCAAGCCTACAAGGCGACCATTGAAGCGATGCATGAACTCGTAAAGGATAAGCAGATTGATCTCGTAGCAGGACCAGAAGCGCGCGGATTCGTAGTAGGTGCTCCATTGGCATTGTCTATCGGAGCTGGCTTCATTCCTGTCCGCAAGAGTGGTAAACTTCCAGGAGAGACGATTGAGGTCGGTTATGACTTGGAGTATGGCAAGGATAAGCTTGCTATGCACAAGGATGCCATTCAGCCTGGCCAAAAAGTGCTTATCGCAGATGACCTGCTCGCTACGGGCGGTACAATCAAGTCTACGATTGATCTCGTTCGTCAGTTGGGCGGCGAAGTCGTTGGTGCGGTATTCCTGATTGAGCTTAGTGAATTGAACGGCCGTGACAAATTGGGCGAAGGCATCGACGTTATTTCGCTCGTTCAATATTAATTCGTTCTCTTGTGAAGCAACGATAATAAAAATCCCCTGCCGCCTCTTCTTCCGTGATAGATGAAGATGCGTGCAAGGGATTTTTTTGTATGATTCAATATTATTCGTTAGACAAATGAAGCTTGTCCAAAATAATGAAGAACAGGTTCAGTACAATCGCAAGCACAGTTGCGAGCGCCATCCCTTTCAATTCAACAGCACCGAACTGGAGTTTGGCACCGCTGATCCCGATGACGATGACGAGTGTTGTCAACAGCAGATTCTTCGGCTTGCTGAAGTCAACCTTGGAGTCCACAAGAACGCGGAGACCAGATGCAGCAATGACCCCGAACAAGAGCAGGGATACGCCGCCCATAACGGGAACAGGAATGTTCGCAATCAATGCGGACACGTTGCCGAAGAACGACAAGATAACTGCGAATACAGCAGCGCCGCCGACAACCCATACGGAGTATACGCGTGTCAGCGCCATAACGCCGATATTTTCACCATATGTTGTATTCGGTGTGGAACCCATGAAGCCAGAAATGACAGTAGAAATACCATTACCAAGCAAGGAACGATGCAAGCCAGGTTCTTTGGATAAGTCTTTTCCTACAATGTTGCTCGTTACCATCAAGTGACCGATATGCTCCACGACAACGACGAGCGCCGCGGGAATGATGGTAAGTATGGCAGTCATATTCCATTCTGGAGTTGTAACCGTAGGCAGTGAGATGAACGATGCCTCAACGACCTTATCCATATTCACATAGCCCATAAGGTAAGCCGACACATAACCAGTAATAATACCGATCAATATCGGGATAATCTTAAAGAATCCTCGGAACATAACATTACCGATTACGGTCACACCCAATGTGATCAATGCGAGCGTTACTGCTTTCCCATCCAATGGGGCATCTGGGCCAGCAGGAATGAAGCCAGACATGTTGGCAGCAACCGGTACAAGCTCCAAACCGATAACCGCAACAATGGCGCCCATTGCTGCAGGAGGGAACAATACGTCAAGCCAGCGAGTGCCTGCCATTTGGACAATGAGAGCCACTACGATAAATATAATACCTGATACGATAAAACCGCCAAGTGCTTGTGCATAATTCTCCGCATGACCAGAGAGAACGACCATAACCGGAGAAATGAAGGCGAAGCTCGATCCCAAATAAGCAGGAATCATACCGCGGCACAGAATGAGATAGAATAGTGTACCTAGTCCGTTCATCAGCAGTACAATCCCTGGATCGACCCCAAATAGGTTAGGTACAAGCACGGTTGAACCGAACATGGCGAACAAATGTTGAATGCTGAGCAGCAGTCCTGGAGCGAAGCCAGGTTTTTCATGCACTTGAATTTCGCGTTGCAAGCGAATGCACTCCTTTTTCAAATATGTAGTTGTATTCGGGCGTGTAAACAATCAATGTTCAAAAAGTTCGAACTTCTTGAATTACCGCTTTCAGACCCAACTATATAATTTACAGGTTAAGCCCCCTTCATTTCAACAACATTTTACTCGATTTGCATAAAAAAACGTCAAATGCCCATAAGAAACGAGATTATTCTGCAAATTTCGACATATATAAACACCACTCACGGATGATAAGGATCGGAAACCATTGACGAGTGACACCGAATAAAGGCATAATTATAGGATACTCTGTAATCTAGGGGAGGTGTCCCCGGATGAAGAAAGGAACCGAGTCGACTCCAATGGGTATCGAGCAATTAATTGAGAAAGCTGCGACCTATATGAAAGAACCGGATCTCGATCGCATCCGCGATGCATACGAATTTGCGGACAAAGCTCATACCGGACAAGTCCGGAAATCCGGTGAACCTTATATATTGCATCCGTTGGCCGTTGCAGACATCGTTGTTGGCATGCAGATGGATCCTACCTCTGTCGTTGCGGCCTTGCTGCACGACGTCGTAGAAGATACATCCGTATCCCTGGAGGAAGTGCGAGCTAAGTTCGGGGAGATATGCGCGATGCTCGTTGACGGACTGACGAAGCTGGAACGCATCCAATTCCGCTCTAAAGAAGAGCAGCAAAATGAAAACTATCGCAAAATGTTCGTAGCTATGGCAAATGATATCCGAGTCATCGTCATTAAGCTGGCGGACAGACTGCATAATATGAGAACGCTCAAATTTCAGTCGGAGGAAAGCCAGCGCCGTATCGCGTATGAAACGCTGGAAATTTTCTGTCCGATTGCGCATCGTCTGGGTATTTCCGCGATCAAATGGGAGATGGAGGACATTGCGCTTCGGTATTTGAATCCGCAGCAGTATTATCGCATTGCGAATTTGATGCATAAGAAGCGGGCAGAACGTGAGCAGTACATTTCGGATGTCATTTCCCGGATCAAAGAAAAACTCGATGAGATGGGAATTACAGCTGATCTGTCAGGACGCCCAAAACATATTTATAGTGTGTACAAAAAAATGACGGCGAAGAGCAAGCAGTTCAACGAGATCTATGATTTGCTTGCCATTCGAATTATTGTCGACAATATTAAAGACTGTTACGCGACCTTAGGGATTATCCACACACTGTGGAAGCCGATGCCAGGTAGATTCAAAGACTATATTGCGATGCCGAAGACGAACATGTATCAGTCCTTGCATACAACGGTCATCGGACCTACGGGCGAGCCTACGGAAGTTCAGATTCGCACTTGGGACATGCACCGTACGGCCGAGTACGGTATCGCGGCTCATTGGGCCTACAAAGAGGGGAATGGCACGATTGGCGGCAGCTTCGAAGAGAAGATGCACTTCTTGCGTGAAATCTTGGATTTGCAGCAGGAAACCAAGGATGCCCAGGAGTTTGTAGAGTCGCTCAAAATGGATTTCTTCTCTGATCTCGTATTTGTATTTACGCCGAAGGGAGAAGTTATTGAGCTTCCATCCGGTTCAGTACCTCTCGACTTCGCCTTCCGCATTCATACGGAAGTTGGAAATCGGACGATCGGTGCGAAGGTGAATGGACGAATCGTACCGCTTGATCATCAGCTGAAGACCGGGGATATCGTTGAGATCTTAACTTCAAAGCATTCCTATGGTCCTAGCCCGGACTGGATTAAGATCGCACAATCTTCGCATGCGCGCTCCAAGATTAAGCAATGGTTCAAGAAGGAGAAGCGAGAAGAGAATGTGCAGAAGGGCCGGGAATCTATTGAACGTGAACTGAAGCGTCTTGGGCTCGAGACATCCGTATGGATGGCCGATGAGAAGCTGATGGAAGCAGCCAAGAAATTCAACTTCAACGATATAGAAGATATGATGTCTGCCGTAGGCTTCAGCGGGATCACTGCAGCGCAGGTATGCACCCGCATGACGGAGAAGATGCGCAAGGAAGCCGAGGAAGCAAGTCAGATTGAATTGACGCATGAAGTGAAGGAAGTCAAGAAGGAGCCTGTTCGCAAGCATCGTCCGACTCACGGCATTACCGTTAAGGGAATCGACAATCTACTCGTTCGCTTTGCTCGGTGTTGCAATCCAGTGCCGGGGGACGATATTGTCGGCTATGTAACCCGCGGAAGAGGCGTATCTGTCCATCGGGCAGACTGCGTGAATGTCGTATCGACAACGGATGGCGAAGACGCTGCACGGATGATTGACGTGGAGTGGGGAGAGTCTGCTGAGGCGAATTATAGTGTCGATATCGAGATTACGGGGATGGATCGACGTGGCTTCTTGAACGAAGTGCTGCAGGCTGTATCCGAGAGCAAGACCAATATAGCAGCAGTGTCTGGACGTTCTGATCGTAATAAGCTGGCCATGATTCATATGACGATTCTTATTCGGAATACGGATCATCTTCAGTCTGTAGTAGAGAAGATCAAACGAGTAAAAGACGTATATACAGTGCAGCGAATTATGCAATAATTCGCTGCCTTTTTACATGCAAGGACGTTAGTAATAGAAGGATAAAATGGCGGATGACAGGAACGCATATCTAGCATGCCAGCCCCTCAAGGGTGTTGTGACCGCAATATGGGACTAAGGAGGATGCGACATGAAGGTAGTTGTACAGCGCTGCAAGGAGGCGCATGTGGACGTTGATGGAGTAACAGTTGGCGGGATTGGACAGGGTTTAATGCTTCTTGTGGGCATTACACACGAAGATACAGAGCGAGATATTGAATGGATGGCGGATAAACTTGCAGGTCTTCGTATTTTTGAAGATGAATCTGGCAAAATGAACAGCTCGGTGCAGAATGTAGGCGGCAGCATTTTATCGGTATCTCAGTTTACCTTATACGGGGATTGCCGGAAGGGAAGACGCCCGAACTTCATGGCAGCGGCTCGTCCTGAGCAGGCGGAACCATTATATGATTTATTCAATGAACGTCTTCGTACACTAGGTTTGGAAGTTGCGACTGGGAAGTTCGGAGCCATGATGGATGTGCATCTTATTAATGACGGACCGGTTACGCTAGTCGTCGATAGCCGTACCGAATAACAGCTTCCTGACTGGCTATACTAGAACTGGCACTTCTGTGACGCACAAGGCAAAGGAGCGATTCGATGCGCCAGTCACTGCATCAGTTAGCAATCCAGTACAGCTGCTTGTCAGGAATGCAGTCGCTGCGTGAATCCGCTGCGGCATTGCAGCAAGAGGAAGAGCATAGGCAAGCGACACGTCGAAATGGCGAAGGCATGAAGCGGTAAACTAATCGAAGTCTGCATCATACCAGTGGATGCGCCCTTTTGGGGCGTATTTTTTTGCTTTGATGTTGGAGAGGAAGAGCCATAAATAAAGCGCTTTATTTTTTGTAATCTTATTGTAATCTTTGTTTCATGTTTCCTTAACATTGGATACCTATAATAACAGACATGACCCCCTTTTAAAAATATATCTTATTGATAAACCTACAGTGATGTAGGTTTTTTTCTTGACTTTAGCGTGCTACATCCTTACAATGTTCTTTATATTCCGACTTTACATGTAAATGAAAATGATGATTTGATGACAGGAACAAGTAATTCGTACCCACATATGCAGAGAGAGGTTCCACGGCTGGAAGAACCTTGATGATGGACGGATGAATGACATCCTCGAGAACCTGCGGCGAAGCGAGAAGCATCGATCTTGGATAAAGCATTGAGCTCTCAAGGTAGGACACCTAATGTCCAAGTAGCTGTATGGCGTATGACGTACGTTACACGTGAATGAAGCGTAATCGGAGATTTCGATGTGCAGCCGATATAGGGCACAGTGCTTGCGATTGCGGAATGTGGGTGGCACCACGGGTGAATGGAACATACCATCTCTCGTCCCTTTGCAAATGAATCATTTGCGGGGCGGGAGATTTTTTATTTTATAGACAAAACGATTAGGAGGTTAGCGCTCATGGCATATCAAAAACCTACGGGTACGCAGGATTTGCTGCCTGGCACGGTTGAAATTTGGCAAACGGTTGAGCAAAAAGCTCGGGATATCTGCCGTCGTTTCAACTTTAAGGAAATCCGGACTCCAATCTTCGAACAGACTGAACTGTTCGAGCGTGGTGTTGGTGAAACAACGGATATCGTTGAGAAGGAAATGTATACATTCCGAGATAAGGGCGACCGCAGCATGACACTGCGTCCAGAGAATACTGCAGGCGTAGTTCGCTCGTATGTAGAGAACAAGCTGTATGGTGAACCGGACTTGACGAAGCTGTATTACATGGGGCCGATGTTCCGGTATGAACGCCCGCAGGCGGGTCGCTATCGCCAGTTCCACCAATTCGGCGTGGAAGCTTTCGGGTCTGTTGATCCTAGCTTAGACGCTGAAATTGTTGCTCTTGGCTATCAGTTCATGAAGGATATTGGCTTGAGCGGTGTTCGCGTCGAGATTAACTCTGTCGGCAACGCACCGAGCCGTGCGGCTTACCGCGAGACTTTGCTTGGCTTCCTGATGCCGATGAAGGAGACACTGTGCAAGGATTGTCAATCCCGGATGGAGCGTAATCCGCTGCGTGTGCTCGACTGTAAGGTCGATCAGGACAAGTTCACGAATGCACCATCGATTCTGGACAGCTTGGATGAAGAATGTGCAACACACTTCGAGAAGGTGAAGCAGCACTTAACGGCGATGGGCGTCGAGTATGAAGTGAACCACCGTCTTGTGCGCGGCTTGGATTACTATACGCATACGGCATTCGAATATAAGGCCCAAGGGATTGGAGCCATTGATACCGTAGGGGGCGGCGGCCGCTACAATGGTCTAGTCGCTGATATCGGCGGTCCTGAGCAGACAGGTATTGGCTTCGGTATCGGGATGGAGCGAATTGTGCTTCTGCTTGATAAGCAAGGCATTGCCTGCAATGAGCAGCCGCCGCTTGATATTTATCTCGTAGGACTTGGTGAACAAGCTGAGGATGAGGTGACGAAGCTGTTGTACACATTGCGTACAGCTGGCATCGCTGCCGAGAAGGACTACCAAGGACGCAAGATGAAGGCGCAAATGAAATCAGCCGATCGCATGAAGGCTCGGTATGCAGGAATTCTCGGCGATGACGAATTGGCACGTGGAGAGATCGCGTTGAAGCATCTGGAAACAGGAGAGCAGCAGTTCGTGAAGCTGGAGCAATTGGCTGAAGCAATCGAAAGAGCTTAACTAGGCTCAATTCCATTCGTAAATGGATGAACTATATTAATGTGAGGAGCGTGCATCCTATGATGTACAAAACGCATCAGTGCGGAAAAATTACAAAAGAACGAATTGGCGAAACGGTTACCCTGAATGGATGGGTACAGCGTCGTCGTGACTTAGGCGGGGTATTATTTATCGATTTGCGCGACAGAAGCGGTCTTGTACAGGTCGTATTCAACCCTGATTTCTCTCAAGAGGCTCACGACATTGCAGATCGTGCGCGTAACGAGTATGTGCTTGCTGTTCGTGGTACAGTCGTTGAACGCGATGCAGAAACGGTAAACCCGAACTTGCCGACAGGCGATGTTGAAGTTCGCGTAACAGAAATTGAAATTTTGAATGCAGCGAAGAACCCGCCATTCTTCATCGAAGATGGCATCGAAATTGATGAGTCCCTTCGTTTGAAATATCGTTACCTCGATCTTCGTCGTCCGGAAATGCAAAAGACACTGATGCTTCGTTCCAAAGCAACGAAAGTATTCCGTGATTTCTTGGAAGAGAATGAATTCATCGATGTAGAAACACCAATCCTGACGATGATTACACCAGAAGGCGCACGTGACTACTTGGTACCAAGCCGTGTGCATCCAGGCGAATTCTATGCATTGCCGCAATCGCCGCAGATCTTCAAGCAGCTGCTTATGGTATCCGGCGTTGAGCGTTACTATCAGATTGCGCGCTGCTTCCGCGATGAAGACTTGCGTGCAGACCGTCAACCAGAATTCACTCAGGTGGACATCGAAACGTCCTTCATGTCTACAGAGCAATTGCATGAAATGATGGAGCAATTGATGGTTCGTTTGTTCAAGACAACATTAGGAGTAGATATTCCTACACCATTCCAACGCATTACGTACCAAGATGCAATGGAGAAGTACGGTTCCGATAAGCCGGATCTTCGCTTCGGCCTTGAGCTTGTAGATGTGTGTGATATCGTTCAAAACAGCGGTGTGAAGGTGTTCGCGTCGGTAATCGAAAAGGGCGGCGTTGTTAAAGTCCTGAATGCGAAAGGCTGCGGAACATGGAGCCGTAAGGACATCGATGATTTGGCACCGTATGCAGCACGCTATGGTGCGAAAGGCTTGGCTTGGATTCAAGTGAAGGACGGCGAATTCCGCGGTCCAATCGTGAAGTTCATGAGCGAGGAAGAAATCGCATCCCTTCGTGAGCGTACAGGCGCAGAAGAGGGAGACTTGCTGCTCTTCTCTGCGGACAAGCGTAAAGTGGTATACGATGTGCTCGGCAACCTTCGTCTCTTGATCGGCCGCCGCTTGAACCTGATCGATGACAATGCGTTCAAGTTCGCATGGGTTGTTGACTTCCCATTGCTTGGCTACGACGAAGAAGCGAAGCGTTATGTAGCGGAACACCATCCGTTCACACGTCCGAAGGACGAAGACTTGGCATTGTTCGACACAGATCCAGGTCAAATCCGTGCGCAGGCTTATGACCTTGTATTGAATGGTTATGAAATCGGCGGCGGTTCGATGCGTATTTACAACCGCGATGTACAAGAGAAGATGTTCGCGGCGCTTGGCTTCACACCAGAAGAAGCACAGCAGAAATTCGGCTTCTTGATGAATGCCTTCGAATATGGTACGCCTCCACACGGCGGTATTGCATTCGGCTTAGATCGACTCGTAATGCTGCTTGCAGGACGTACGAACTTGCGCGAGACGATCGCATTCCCGAAAACGGCAAGCGCAACAGACTTGATGACAGATGCGCCTAACGTAGTTGATAAGTCTCAGTTGGATGTATTGCATATTAAGTCGACGTACAAGAAGAAAGAAAAAGAAGAGAAGACTCAAGAGAATAACGAAGAGCAATAAGCCGGACGGCTGAAAAGAAGCTGTTAGCATATAACGCCCCTCGCCCGAAATTCCTATCTAGCGGATGCTTGGGCAAGGGGCGTTCCGCTATGTTCTTGAGCCCGTCTATGGTACGATAGAAGGTAGTAGATTAAGCATCTAAGATGCGAACTTGATGCATGATGGCTTTTTGTGCAGAAGTGTTGCCATTTGTGCAGGCGTGTGCCAATTGACGTGCAAATATTGCACATCACACGATGCATAAACCATGCATGGATAATGAGACGCAGGAGGAAAAGGACGTTATGCTGCATCAATTTTCACGTACGGAACTCGCAATTGGACCTGAAGGATTAGAGAAGCTGAAAAACAGCACAGTTGCAGTTCTAGGAATCGGCGGTGTCGGCTCAATGGCTGCAGAAGCGTTGGCACGCACCGGTGTAGGCCGAATTATTCTCATTGATAAAGATACAGTCGATATTACGAACATTAACCGGCAAATTCACGCCTTGACGACAACAGTAGGTCAGAAGAAGGCGGAGTTGATGCGTGAGCGGATTAAGCTAATTAATCCAGATTGTGACGCGATCGCGCTTAACATGTTCTATACGGAAGAAACCTATGAGGAACTGTTCAAGTATGAGCTAGATTATGTTGTCGATGCATCAGATACGATTGTATATAAAATTCACTTGATCAAAGAATGTTTGAAACGTAAAATACCTATCATTTCCAGCATGGGTGCGGCGAACAAGATGGATCCCTCGCGCTTCCAAGTGGCTGATATTTCACAGACATCTTACGACCCGATTGCCCGCGTCATTCGGCAAAAGCTGCGCAAGGATGGCATTCGCAAAGGGGTCAAGGTTGTGTTCTCTACAGAGGAGCCGATCAAGCCGCGTGAGGATGTTACGGAGCGCATCGTACCGGATACTGCCCCTGATATTCGCAAGGCGAAGCAGCCGCCATCCAGTAACGCATTCGTACCGCCGGTAGCCGGGCTTATTATGGTCAGTGTCGTGATTCGCGATATGCTGGCAGACTTGTAATTCGTGGTGACAGATATGGATCTATTCTCTTATGGGGAAGAACAGCAGCATCCGACGATGCGATTGCTGGCTGATCGAATCCGGCCAAGAACATTGGAAGAATATATTGGCCAAGAACATATTGTAGGGCCGGGGAGACTGCTGCGGAGAGCGATTGAAGCGGATCGGGTCTCCTCGATATTACTGTATGGCCCCCCAGGCTGCGGCAAGACAACGCTCGCGAATATCATCTCGGAGCAGACAAAGGGTGAATTCGTTCGTTTAAATGCTGTCGATGCATCAGTTAAGGATGTTCGAGCTGTAATTGAACAGGCGGATACGAACAAGAAGATGTACAACACCAAGACCATTCTGTTCTTGGATGAGGTTCATCGCTTCAATCGATCGCAGCAGGATGCCTTGCTGCCTGCCGTTGAGAAGGGGACGATTATATTCATCGGCGCAACAACGGAAAATCCATTCCATCATGTAAATGGAGCGTTGATCAGTCGTTCGACCTTGTTCCAATTAAAGCCGCTCACGAAGGAGCACTCGCTGATGGCGATGAAGCGTGCTTTGGTGGATAAGGAGCGTGGGCTTGGCTTCATGCCGATTCAGGCAGACCCGGATGCGCTTGAACATATCGCTTCCATGGCGAATGGTGACATACGCCGGGCATTGAACGCGCTGGAGATGGCGGCAATGACGACGACACCGGAGGAAGACGGGACAGTCCACATTACGCTGGAAGTGGCGGAAGAATCCGTTCGGCGGCCGACTGTGCAGGCAGATGAATCTGTACAGTATGACGTCTTGTCCGCCTTCCACAAGAGTATTCGCGGCTCCAGTGATGCGGCATTGTACTGGTTCCTGTATGCGGTAGAGAAGCTGGGCATGGATCCAATGACGTTCATTCGCAGATTAACCGTTGCATGCAGCGAGGATATCGGATTGGCGAACCCGCAAGCAATGGTGCAGGCTGTGAGCGCATTGGAGGCCTATCATCGAATTGGCTGGCCGGAGTCGAAGTACATCGTGGCACAAGCTATCTTATTCGCGGTAGAAAGTCCGAAGTCCAACTCGATACCGCTTGCCATTGCTCGCGTCATGCAGGCGTTTGAAGATATTAAGACTGCTGAAGTGCCATTGCATTTGCGAGATACCCATTATAAAGGCGCGGACAAGCTCGGACACAAGGGCTATCAGTATCCACACGACTACCCAGGACACTATGTAGAGCAGCAATACCTGCCTGACCTAATCAAGAAGCGGGTATTCTTTATGGCGAACGAGCAGGGGACAGAAGCGAAGATGCGCATCAACCAAGAGCGGAGAAGAGGCTCGCATGGGCGAGGCGACGTTTAGTACGTTTAATGTAGACAGACCTGTACTGAATTTGAAATGAATACTTTGATGGAGGTATTTTCATGTTCATTCGTAGGCACAGAGCTAACAGAAACAAAGGACATCGTCTGAATCGACTCGCACCATTTTCATTGGTTATTGGTCTTATCGCATTAACAATTGTCGCAGGCTGTGGCAGTTCTCCTGCGGGCAAAGAAGGCGCAGAACATGCCGGACAAGCATCAGGAGATCATGAACGTCTGATGAAGAATGGCGATCTGCGTCAAACGACGGCATCGGTTGCCGAACTTCCGCCTTTTTTGAATGACAAACAGAAGGAAATGCGACAAATTTATCAACTGGCTGCTGCGAACAGTGAATTACTTCAATATATTCCTTGTTATTGCGGATGCGGAGAAGTAGCTGGCCACCAGAGCAATTTAAATTGCTTCGTCGCCTCGAAGGAAGAGGCGAAGATCGAATGGGATGATCACGGCACTCGCTGTGGTGTGTGCCTTGATATTGCCGTAGAGGCGTCCCTCATGCTGAGGGACGGGAAGTCGGTCAAAGACATTCGCCAAGCTATTGATACCAAATACAAAGAGGGATATGCAGAACCTACTCCTACACCACTTCCTGCTGTGTAGGAGCAGGCTTCATGCATGCTCTGAATCAATTGGCATGGATTCCTTCGGAATCCATGTTTATTTTTCTTCGCTTTGTCATAACCTACAGGCAACAGGGCCATACATATGTAGGTATGTTCATCTCGTTCCCACGCATAAGCAGCCAGATATAGATGAACAACACAAAGGAGAAGAAGAAGATGAATTATTTCCTGGGAAAAGATTTGGATGCAGATGTACTGGAGCGGGTATCGCAAACGTTCAAAGCGTTGGGTGATCCGACACGTATTCGAATTTTGTCACTTCTTGCGCGTGAGGAATGCGCCGTAAATCAAGTCGCTGACGCTCTGCAATTGTCACAATCGGCAGTATCTCATCAGTTGAAAACACTTCGTGCATATCGCTTCGTCAGATATCGCAGAGAAGGTCAAAATATTTTATATATTTGCGATGATGCTTATATACTTGAGCTGTTAAATGAAGCAGTTCGATACGCGATTGAGCAGTAATTTCGCGAAAGCGCAGACTGATTGTTCCGATTCATATTCAACAAAAATGGTGATAGGACGATATAAAGAAAGAATATACATAAAGACAACAAATCCCGCTAATTCTCATATGTTCAACGATGAGGCGTATGGGAGTAGGATTCTTATGTATTTTCTTATATAATATATATATGTCTTTATTTTATTGTATGGGGAGGTGTTCCTGTCCGTTTCGAAGTGGGAGTGGGCAGGAGATCGGGTGAGTAGTGATCCGTTACCGATATTTTGGGGATTGTTGTTTGTACTGCTATTAGTATTTTTGAATGGCTTTTTCGTTGCGGCAGAGTTCGCGATGGTGAAGGTGCGCGGAAGTCGTCTGGATACACTCGTGCAGGAGGGGAATGCGAAAGCGAAGCTGACTCGGCATGTGACAGAGCATTTGGATGCTTACTTGTCTGCCTGCCAATTGGGAATTACGCTTGCTTCTCTTGGTCTCGGATGGATCGGGGAGAAGACTGTCGCACAGCTGCTGTATGAACCGTTGACGGCACTTGGTGCAAGTAATGCGGTGATTACATCGATATCTACTGCTATCGCCTTCATTATCATTACCGTGCTGCATATCGTTCTCGGCGAGCTTGCGCCTAAGACGCTTGCGATACGCAAATCGGAACGTGTAGCATTGTGGACTGCAGGACCATTAAGCTTATTCTACAAAGTGATGTATCCGTTCATCTGGCTATTGAATGGTACGGCTAATATGGTGCTGAAGGTATTCGGCATCGAGCCGGCTTCTGAGCATGAATCAGCTCATACGGAAGAAGAGATTCGTATCCTAGTGAAGGAAAGCCATAAGAGCGGTCTCATTGATAATACTGAATTGGCACTTGTAGACAACATTTTCGACTTTACGGAAACGCATGCACGGGAAATTATGATTCCAAGAACCGATATGGTCTGTTTGTATGCAGAGGATTCATTTGAAGTAAACAAGACCAAAGTGCTGACGGAAATGCATACTCGTTATCCGGTATGCGATAACGATAAGGATAATATTATCGGCTTTATCCATATTCGCGACATTGTGAAGGCTCCTGATGATTTGGAGAGCATTCATTCGATTGTTCGGCCAATGTTAAGTGTCCCAGAATCGATGTCAATTAGTGCCTTGTTGAAACTGATGCAGAAAAATAAGGTGCAAATCGCGCTGCTTATTGATGAATTCGGTGGGACAGCCGGTTTGGTCACATTAGAAGATATTATGGAAGAGATCGTTGGCGAGATTCAGGATGAATTTGATGAAGAGCGTCCGCAAATTGAGAAGAAAAATGAAACCAATTATTCGATTGATGGACGTTTGCTGATTGAAGAAGTGAATGCGTACTTCGGGACGAATATTTCTTCCGAGGATTATGATACAATTGGCGGCTGGATGTATGCCATGGTGGAGGTACCTCCGAGAGTGGGGCTGCGAACTCGAGTGGAAGGCGCCTTTGAGTACGAATTCATCATTGAGGAGACAGATCATTTCCGGATTGCGCGACTTCATGTGAAGAAGCTGGGGGCGGCAACCAGCCATGATGCGATGCTGAATCCGGCATCAAGCATTTAGAACCAATGACGAAGGGGGTTATCCTGCACCGTGTGAAAATTCCACAGTGCGGGATAACCCCCTGTATTCGTTCAGCAATCCTGCTGGGTGTTACGCCTTCAATTTGTGGACGACATCAATCGTGCCACCGCCCAGGCAAATGTCGCCATCATAGAAGACGACTGCTTGTCCAGGTGTTACAGCGCGTTGGTTGACGTCGAATGTTACCTCAACTGTTCCGTCCGCATTCTTCTGGAGAGTAACGCCTTGGTCAGGCTGACGGTAACGGAATTTGGCTGTGCAGCGGATCGGTTCAGTTGGCATGTCGCCTTCGATCCAGTTGACCTGAGATGCAACGAGCCCTGTGGAATAGAGGCTTGGGTGATCATCGCCCTGTACCACATACAGAACATTGTTGGCCAAGTCCTTCTCAGCAACGAACCATGGCTCTCCGTTGCCTGAGCCGCCTATGCCCAAGCCTTGGCGTTGACCTAGCGTGTAATACATAAGCCCGTCATGGCGGCCCTTCACCTCGCCTGTACGGATGTCAATCATCTGTCCAGGCTGTGCAGGCAAGTACTGGCTCAGGAACTGCTTGAAGTTGCGTTCACCGATGAAGCATACGCCGGTGCTGTCCTTCTTCTTGGCAGTGGCTAGTCCTGCTTCTTCTGCAATGCGGCGAACCTCCGGCTTCGGCAGATGGCCGATCGGGAACATAGCCTTCGCTAGTTGTTCTTGATTCAGCGCATTAAGGAAATAAGTCTGATCCTTATTCCCGTCCACACCGCGCAGCAGCGTATGCTTGCCGTCTTCATGAAGGACACGCGCGTAATGGCCTGTCGCCAGATAGTCTGCACCCAGATCGAGTGCTTTCTGCAGGAATTCACCGAATTTGATCTCACGGTTGCACATTACATCTGGATTTGGCGTACGACCGTGACGATATTCGTCTAAGAAATAGGTGAAGACCTTATCGAAATATTCCTTTTCGAAGTTCACCGTATAATAAGGGATGCCGATTTGTTCGCATACGCGGCGAACATCTTCCGCGTCGGTTTCGGCTGTACACTGTCCGAACTCGTCAGTGTCGTCCCAGTTTTTCATAAATATGCCGATGACATCGTAGCCTTGTTGCTTAAGCAGCAGTGCTGTCACCGAGGAATCTACGCCGCCCGACATGCCGACGACGACGCGAGTGTTCGCATTAGAGTTTGTCATGGTATCACCGTCTTTGCTGCGAGCTGTAAGAATGGCCTTGCGATAATGGCTATCGGCTCGCGATTTTATCATAATAGCTTGAAACTAATACAGGCTTGATACAAAAGTGAGTTTTATTCACTTCCTTTAGTATTGTACCATAAGGGCTTGTATACCGGAAATAAGAGATGATGTCAAGAAAATTTCAAGCAAATGGAAATAATTCGGGAATAGCACATCAGTTTATTGTCCATAAAGAGAAGAGTTATGTTACGATATACAGGGAACCTTAATCGGAATACATTGGATTTATACGATAATAAAACTATGAGGTGTATAATATGAAAATTTCAACGAAAGGCCGTTATGGCCTGACGATTATGATGGAGCTGGCAAAGAGCTGTGGAGAAGGCCCAACGTCGCTAAAGAGTATTGCAGAGAAGAACCAACTGTCCGAGCATTATTTGGAGCAGCTGATTGCGCCGCTACGCAATGCTGGATTGGTTAAGAGTATTCGCGGCGCATACGGCGGCTATATACTGGCAGGCGTTCCTGAACATATTACAGCAGGTGAAATTATTCGCGTGCTGGAAGGGCCAATCTCCCCAGTCGACTTCACGGAAGAGGATGATCCGGCTAAGCGTGACTTGTGGCTGCGTATCCGGGACAGCATTGCGCAGGTGCTTGATTCCACGACTCTTGCCGATCTGGTTAACTTTAAGGACGTGGGAAGCCAGGACAGCTACATGTTCTATATTTAGACGATGGATGGACAGCAAGCTATAGGTTGACGACCACTTATCTTGAGAGAGAAGTTTGATATTGTTATTTGTCATACGGATTAGCAGAAACGAGGGAATACAATGGAACGCATCTATTTTGACCATGCAGCGACAACTCCGCTTCATCCGGACGTACTTCAAGCCATGACCGACAGTATGCATCAAGTGTTCGGAAACGCTTCCAGCGTTCATGCGTTCGGACGTGAAGCGAAGCTCGCCTTGAATCAAGCTCGCGATCATATTGCCGCCCAGTTGGGCTGCCAGCCGCAGGAGCTTGTCTTCACGAGTGGAGGAACGGAAGGGGATAATGCTGCCATCTTCGGTGCAGCATGGTCTGCCTGGCTGCAGCAATCGTCAGAAACTGCTGCTCAACAAGGTAGCAGTGGCGATGCATCCGCACGCAAGCCGCATATCGTGACGACTCAATTGGAGCATCATGCAGTGCTGCATGCATGCGAGCGCTTGGAGCAGTTGGGCTTCGAGGTTACTTATGTTGCGCCGGATCAGATGGGTCGAGTATCGGTTGAGGCAATTGAAGCTGCACTGCGCCCGCATACTTGTCTCATTAGTGTCATGTATGGCAACAACGAGGTGGGCACGCTTCAGCCGATAGAAGAAATTGGCCGCTTGGCACGTGAGCGTGGCATTCTGATGCATACGGATGCTGTTCAGGTGCTCGGCCATTTGAAGCTCGAACTGCGCGCTTTGCCGGTTGACTTCGCCAGTTTCTCTGCCCATAAGATTAATGGCCCCAAGGGAGTAGGCGTTCTCTATGCTCGCGCAGGTGTTCACTGGGATCCTCTGCTGTATGGTGGAAGCCAAGAACGCAAGCGCAGAGCAGGGACGGAGAATGCAGCAGGGATTGCCGGAATGGCGAAGGCAATGGAGATAGCGAATGGCTCACTTCCAGCGAAGCTGGAGGAACTAGCGCAGGTGCGCAGCACGCTGTGGACAGAGTTGTCAGCAGTTCTCGGCGATCGAGTGGTCATGAATGGCCATCCTACTGAGCATTTGCCTCATATATTGAATGTCAGTTTCTTGGATGTGCCTACGGAGACAATGCTGATGAATTTGGACTTGGCGGGAATTATGGCATCGAGCGGATCTGCCTGCACATCAGGCTCGCTTGAATTGTCGCATGTGCTAGAGGCTATGGATTTACCAGATGAGCGCAAGAGAACGGCTGTACGATTCAGCTTCGGTTTGGGCAATACTAGGGAAGAGGCTGCTTGCGCTGCGCAACAAATTGCAACCATCGTATCACGTGTTCGTACTAGACAGTAAGGGAACTGTCACAGCGTGAAAGGAGGGGCGTTTGAAGATAACGCGGCATGTTGGCCGGGGACGTACGTGAAATGAGAATCTCCCTGATTCTGATGAGGAACGTCCTGCATTTTGAAGTGAATGCCGTTAGCTGAAGAGGGGGCCCCGATATGAAGCTGTTGGAACTAATCGGCCTTCCCGTATACGGAATCGAGACGGGGAAGCGGTTGACCAAGGTAAAGGATATCCGCATATCGAATGATTGGACTATCACACATATAGAGCTTGAAGGTCGTTCCCGCAAGGGATCACCACCTCCTTCTGTGAGCTGGGAAGAGGTAACGGCTTGTGGTGAGGATGCAATAATGATCGCGAATGATACAGCCATCCGGCATACGGAGGCTATCCATATAGAGAGGGCTTTCTTGACAGGGAATGGAGCGTTGAAGGATTTGCCTGTCATGACAAGTGAAGGATCGCAATTAGGATGGGTCGCCGATGTTTATTTTCAGCCAAATATGGGTAACCAAGTAACAGGTCTGGAAATTTCAGACGGTTTGCTGTCTGACTTGTTGGAAGGCAGACGGCGGATAGATGGGACAAGCCGCTTGAAATGGGGATCAGATGTTATCATCTTCGAGGATGGCGGATAACCTGAACGGTACGAACAAATTAGTCAATGGACGGAATGGTGAATACGATGTTGCGATGCCCGAATTGCAATTCCAAAGATATCGGGAAAATTGGTTCCCACCAATTTTATTGCTGGGGATGTTATATAGAGCTGACGGTGAACGGTGACAAGATGTCTGTTTACCAGGTCGAAGAGGATGGCACATTAAGCTCTCTGGATGACTTGTTTTTTGGTGATGAATTTGCTGCACCTTCGTTCCCAGAGGCGCAGGCTTCATCGTAAGGGTCAGGCAGAAATATCCACCATATGGAACATGAGCGCTCGTAATCGCCTTGTAGAGGCGATTGCGGGCGCTTTTTGCATGGTCGGCCATTTGTCCGTGATGAATCTCATATTGTGAGAAAAAGAGTTCGTTCATAATGCATATTGTGCTCATTTTCAAATAACAACACTAGATATAGTTAACATAGACAAATTGCACTGAAAATGATGGTACATAAAGAGAAAGGAATGAGTTGATATGACGATGGTATCCATGAAACGGACGAACGCAGTATGGGATCGGAGCAAACGGACCAGCACAGAGCGGCTGACGGCATCGCTGCATGAGATTGTTGACGGTGGCAATCAGGATCTGATGCAGGAAAATGCGAATGTAGATGGAAGATCGCCAATGGGTATGATGGGGAAGATCGCTAGCGAAAGCGCACGCTGGTATGCGGTTCAACATCTGCTGTCTGCAGACGTAAGAGATGCAGTGGAGCAGAACTTGATGTATCCACATGATCTTGATTTCTATGCTTCCGGTACGACAACGTGCTGCCAGATTCCTCTGGGCAAGATGTTGAAGCAGGGGTTCAACACAGGTCATGGATATATGCGCGAGCCGCAGGATATTAAGAGCGCGCTTGCGCTGGCATCGATTATATTGCAGGCGAACCAAAACCAGCAGCATGGCGGACAGGCGTATCCGATGTTCGATTATGATGTGGCCCCTTATGTGCGCAAGACATTCAATCGCCATATTCGCTATATGGAATCACTGCCGCTGCAAGCAGACTTCGATCTAGAGACAGAGGCGTGGAGACTAACGGAGCGTGACGTATATCAGGCTTGCGAGGCATTCATTCATAATGCGAACTCGATGCATTCTAGAGGCGGCGGGCAGGTACCGTTCATTTCATTGAACTATGGCACGGACACCTCTGTGGAGGGGAGAATGCTGATTAAACAGTTTCTTCTCGCAACGCAGGCTGGTCTCGGCAGAGGAGAAACACCTATCTTCCCGATTCAAATATTCAAAGTGAAGAAAGGCGTCAACTTCGATCCTGCTGATCCGAATTATGATCTGTACCAGCTTGCCTTGCAAACGACAGCGCAGCGGCTGTTCCCTAACTTTGCCTTTCTCGATGCTCCGTTCAATGCGCAGTACGATAACGGCACACCCGAGAGCGAGGCATGCTACATGGGCTGCAGAACGCGCGTAATGGGCAATGTGAACGGGGACGAAACGGCGATCGGCAGAGGGAACTTGTCATTTACCTCTTTGAATCTTGTTCGCCTTGCTATGATGTCGTCCAGTGTGGATGATTTCTTTGGCCGATTGGACTCACTTCTGTCCTTGACAGTGAAGCAGTTGAGGGAGCGATTCGACTATCAATCGAAGAAGCAGGTGCGTGACTTTGCTTTTCTTATGAAGCAAGGGGTATGGCGCGGAAGCGAGGACTTGCAACCCGAGGATGAGCTGGGAGATATCCTGAAGCAGGGGACACTTAGTGTTGGCTTTATTGGACTTGCTGAGGCGCTTGTAGCGCTTGTTGGTTCCCATCATGGCCAGTCTGAGGATGCACGCAAGCTAGGCATGCGCATCGTGTCTCATATGCGTATGCGAATGGATGAGGCGATTGAAGCGACAGGTCTTAATTTCTCCTTAATCGCGACGCCGGCTGAAGGTCTATCGGGTAAATTTACGAGCCGGGATCGAGATGATTTTGGAGTGAGACAAGGAATTACGGATCGGAAATATTACACCAACTCGTTTCATGTACCCGTCTATTACTCGTTGAAAGCAATCGACAAGATTCAAATCGAAGGGCCGTTCCATGAGCTGTGCAATGCCGGGCATATCACGTATGTTGAGCTGGATGGAAGCGCGAAAGCCAACCCACAGGCACTTGACCGTATCGTGCGTGCAATGGCGATGAGCGGGATTGGGTATGGTTCTCTTAATCATCCTGTTGATCGCTGTCGTACATGCGGCCATCAAGATACGATTGAAGATAGCTGTCCGATGTGTGGAAGCTCAGGTTCGCAGATTGAGCGCATTCGCCGCATTACCGGTTATTTGGTAGGGGATATGGACAAGTGGAACTCTGCGAAGCGGAAGGAAGAGACGGAGCGGGTGAAGCATCGATGAGTATGCGTGTTCTATCTATTTTGCATGACAGTGTCGTTGACGGCGAAGGGCTGCGTACAGTTGTGTTCTTCAGCGGCTGCCCCCATCAGTGCGAGGGGTGTCATAACCCGCAATCGTGGAACATGATGAACGGCACGGAAATGAGTGTAGCGGAGGTGGCAGCCGAGTTGCTGTCCAATCCGCTTACGGATGTCACACTGTCCGGTGGAGAACCGTTCATGCAAGCAAAGGAAGTGAAGGAATTGACCCGGCTACTGCGTCAGTCGGGTCGACATATATGGGTATATACGGGATATACGGTGGAGCAGCTGCTTGAAAGAGGAACAGCTGACCAGCAAGAGCTGCTTCGCTGTGTGGATGTATTGGTTGATGGTCCGTTCATAGCGGAGCGCCGTTGTCCAGGACTTCCCTTCCGCGGCAGTGACAATCAGCGCATATGGCGGATGGAGGAAGGGATACCAGTTGGATTAATTTCTCTCTAGGCTACACATACTTTACTGTATTGCAAGCATTCTACATCACAAGCGTACATGAACGGAGTGTGTAATACAGTGGAGCGTTTTTGGAAGAACCGTCTTTTTGTAATGGCTATCTATTGTCTGCTTGGTCTTATCATCCTCTATTTTCTATTTATGATGAAACCTCTTATCGGGCATGTATACGGCTTCCTCAAGGCCGTGCTTGCCCCCTTCTTCGTGGCCATGATCATTGCCTATGTGTTAAATCCGATCGTAATCCTGCTCAATGAGCGGAAAGTGCCGCGAACGATGGCAGTGCTGCTTATTTATGCAGTGTTTATTGCGGTAGTTACCGTGATTTTAGTCAATATCATCCCCATGCTGGTGAAGCAGCTTGCTGAGCTTAACAATCAGATGCCCCACCTAAATGCGAAGGCGGAACAGATGATGGACGGGGTTAGCAAGACGATGCCGTCATCTGTACGTTCCGGATTAAATGACTCCATTTATGCTCTAGAGGAGCGTATAGGCAAAGCGATATCGGACTTTATGGAGAATATTGGGGCCGCCATTAATTTGCTATTCATTGCGCTTATCGTACCATTCCTCATTTTCTACATATTGAAAGATTTTGACGTATTCGAGAGGGCGGTAATAGCTTATGTGCCGCGTTCGCATCGCAAGCATACGGTGATGCTATTTAGAGAAATTGATGCTGCACTAGGAAGCTACGTCCGGGGTCAATTTCTCGTATGCCTTATTATCGGTGTGCTTGCATATATCGGCTATTGGATAATTGGCATGCCCTATGCGCTCCTGCTTGCGTTATGTGTAGCCGTGTTCAATATTATTCCTTATCTCGGGCCATACTTCGGTGCTGCTCCCGCACTTATCTTCGCAGCGACGGTATCGCTCAAAATGGTTATTTTTGTCATTTCTGTAAATACCATCTGCCAAATTGTAGAGGGGAATATTATTTCTCCACAGATCGTGGGCAAGACGCTTCATATGCATCCGTTGACGATCATTTTCGCCCTGCTAGTGGGCGGGGAGATTGCTGGAGTTGTGGGGCTAATCCTTGCGGTTCCTTTCTTTGCAGTCGTAAAAGTAATCTGTCAGCATATTGTAGCCTATCAAATCCGAAGAAAGACAGTGTGAGCATTTATCGGTAGTGGAGGGAAATCACGGGAACGGAATATCCTACTTAAGACCTATTTTTCAGAAAGTTTCGCAATTATGAACAACAAATATGTTGTTCGGCGCGTTTAAAGAATTGGATACGGCGGTAATTAAGGATGGACGCCGTATATTTTATTCGTGAAACTATGCGAAGCTGCGTCCTGGGGAACGAACGGGGAATTAAGGGAGGAGAGTTCTACGTGAAACGAACACTTGCGATATTGCTCACCATTGCTTTAGCGATGGAACTTTCTGCGAATGCCGCAATGGCATTGCCGCAGACAGACTCAAGCACAGTGCTTAAAGACTCAGTGAAAGATAAAATAGAGGGCTTGAAAACAATTAAGGTGGCATCCATGTCTCCAGCTGCTGGAGCGACGGATGTCAATGTCGGAACTGAACTTATTCTTACATTTACTAGTGAAGTGGAAAAAGGAAGCGGGAACATCACCGTAAGAAAGAAAAATGGCGATAAGGTAGAAGATGTTGCAGTAGACGGCAGCCAAGTTCGGCTCGATGATACGAAGAAAAAAGCAACGATTACGCTATCCAAGTCGTTGGAGTCTGGGACTTCCTATCGGGTTCAAGCTGATTTCGGTACGTTCAAGTCTGGCAGCTCTGAGTTCCTGGGTATTTATGACCCTACGGAGTGGACGTTCACGACAGCAGCTGATACTGGAGCGCCTCAGTTGGATACGGTATCGCCAGCGATCGGGCAACGGGACGTCCGTGTGGATTCCAAGCTTGTGTTGACTTTCAAGGAGAAGGTATGGAAGCAATCCGGCGGGAGCGTCATTATGAAGCAGGCGAAGGACGGCAAAGTGCTCGAAGCGCTGCCGATGTCTTCTAACCGGGTTACGGGAGACGGAACAAATACAATTACGATTGATCCCGTTCAACAATTGAAGCCAAATATGGATTACACGATCGAGATTGCGGCAGATTCTCTGCGCAATGCAAGTGGGAAGTCTTATGCTGGATTGAATACATGGAAATTCACAACAGGCAATCCGGATACAGTGGCTCCATCGTTGAAGTCCGCTGCGCTGAGCAAGGTGGACACGATTCGCTTAACGTTCGACAAGGAATTGAAGAAGACCTCGGTTCCACCAGCTGCAAGCTTCGAAGTATGGGTAAATGGTGACACACGCCGTGTAACGGGTACGGCTATGGGCAGCGATTATGTGGATGTAAGCCTGGAGAACGGAGTCTCTGTGGGTCAGAGCATTTCCATTTCCTATCGTCCTGGTGCTGACCGCAAGTCTATTCAGGATACGGCAGGCAATGCGGCTGCTGCATTTGAGAAAGTATCGGTAAGCAATGAGGTTGATCGTACGCCTCCTGTTGTGAAGCAAGCGAATGCGCAAGGCATGAAGGTAGTGTTGGATATGTCGGAGCCGCTGGATACAGTGTCGGCGCGTGCTTATGAGCAATTCAAGGTGACCGTGGATGGAAGCGAGAAGACAGTCAGCCGCATATCTGTGGACGGCTCGAAGGTAACGCTGTCGCTTATTTATGTAATCCGCGATAATCAAACGGTGCGAGTAAGTTACAAGCCAGATCGATATCCGTTGACGGATCGGAGCGGCAACAAGCTTGAAGCATTTACAGATGTGCTGGCGCGCAATGATGCGGATACGAAGGCGCCAGTGCTTCAACGGGCAGAAGTAAGCGGGAGCCTGCTGACGTTGACTTATAATGAGCAATTAGACACGAGCAAAGTACCGCCGCGCGGTCATTTCTCGGTGTATGTCAATCGCTCATCCCGAAATGTCGATTCTGTTCAAGTGCGTGATAACGTGGTTAATCTGATCTTGAGCTCCAGTGTTAGCGATGGTGATGATGTCACGGTATCCTATGTGCCAGGTACGGGTGAACCTCGTATTTCGGATCTGGCGGGGAACAAGGCTCCTGTATTTACCTTGAAGAAGGTGGATAATGGTTCTGACCGAACGGCTCCAACTTTGCGTTCAGCTTCTGTGAAGGGCAGCACGATGACACTTGTCTTCTCCGAGCGCTTGAAGGAATTGCCTTCGCCGGATGAATCTCAATTCGTGGTGCACTCGGACAATCGGGTGATTAAGGTAAAGCGTGCTTCGACACGCAATGAAGAAGTTACCTTGACGCTGGACGAAGCGGTCAATGCATACAGTGCGGTAACAGTTGCTTACTTGCAGGGTAAAAATCCGATTAAGGACTTGGCAGGGAATTCGCTGCAGTCGTTTGCTTCTACGACCGTTACGAATAAAACTGATGGTTCCACGACACGTCCCGGAGATTTGCAACCGGCTACGTTCCGCTGGTTCTTGGATGATGGATGGTATTTGCTCTCCAGTTCGGCAGCGGACACAAGCTCTGATCGTTCCTTGAGCGGAAGCACTGCGAAGCGTTATACAATACCGGCAACAAAGTTGAAATCATCTTTTGAATATGTACTCAAGAACGGCACGCGTAATCATCTGGCATTTGATGTGCCGACATCCGAGCGCGGAGCAGTGGTTGCTGTTCCATTGCAAACGTTGAATGAAGTATACAATAAGGCGAATGATGCGATTTTCTCCATTCGTTATGGCGATATATTGATGTCGGTACCGCTTCGTGAGCTGGATTTCCGTGCGCTTGAACGCGAGTGGGGAAACAATCAGGCATATCTGCTGCTTCAAGCAGAATCACAGTCGGGATCGGATTCCAATGCATTGCTGCGCAGCCTGAACGATACAGGTGCACGCGTGCGTGTCAATCCGATTGAATTCCGCTTGTCGGCATTTGCTGGCTCCGCTACGCCGCGTACAATTGAGGCTAACTTGAAATATAAAGTGCGCAACGCACAATTGATACAGCGTAGTAATGCATCAGCCGTTCGTTATGATTCCGTGCTGAACAAGGCGGGATATGTGCCTACAGTGACGAAGCAGGAGCTAGGCGTTGCGGTATACGCCTTCCAGTTCAAGGGCAATCGTTCCGTTGCCATGATGGATCGCTCGAAGGACTTCTCGGACATTAAAGACCACTGGGGACGAGACGCCATCCGCGAATTGGCATCAAAGTATATCATTGAGGGCGTCAGCAATAATGCATTTGCACCAAACGCCAACATTACGCGCGGGCAATTCGCGATTTTGCTGGCACGCTCGCTGGGGCTTCAAGCTGATGCATCCGGTGCTTCCGCTTATCGTGATGTGAATCAGACCAGCATGATGGCTCCCTATATTGGGGCTGCGACCAAGGCAGGAATTATTGGCGGTTATGAAAATGGCACGTTCCGTCCGAACGAGTCGATCAACCGTGAACAAATGGCAATTATGCTCGTTCGAGCTATGGAATATACAGGACGCAATGTGGCTTCGAACCCAAGCGCACTCAACAAGTTCAATGATCGCGGACAAGTGAGCGGCTACGCTCGCGACGGCGTAGGCAAGGCAGTATCCGCAGGGATCGTGCAAGGGATGACCGCGAATACATTCCAGCCTAAGGCTACCGCGACACGTGCGCAGGCAGCAGTTATGCTGAAACGCATGCTCGAGCAAATTGAATATTTAGGATAATCGCATTTCAGCGAAAATCCGTTGAGCAGGCAGATGGGATCAAACGAAAGAAGTTTGACAACCGTCTGCCTGCTGCTTATACTAAATTATTGGATAGGTATATGGAACAAAACGAAGACGAAAACGAGTAAGCTGAAGCCCTAGGAACAGAGAGAAGATTCCGGATCGGCATATGCCGGCTGGCTGCAAGAATCTTCACCTTGAAGAACAGCTGAACGCTAATTTCTGAGTGTGAATGGAACTTCACCGGGACGTACCCGTTATCAACGTCGAGGCGATCGCAGACGCTTTTCTTGCCCTTGCTTGCATGATACGCAGGCTTGATAAAATGGGGGATGATGTATGCGATAACCAGGGTGGTACCGCGATATATGAATCGTCCCTGATTTTCAGGGGCGATTTTTTTATTTTTATATAACAAACTATTGGGGGCGTTTACTCATGAAAGCTAGTGAAATTCGCGAAAAATGGTTGAAATTCTTTGAAAGCAAAGGGCATCACATTGAGCCAAGCGCATCGCTTGTACCACACAATGACCCATCCTTGCTCTGGATTAATGCGGGTATGGCACCGCTCAAGCCTTATTTTGACGGACGCGTGAAGCCTGAGAACCCGCGTATCGCAAACTCGCAAAAATGTATTCGTACGAACGATATCGAGAATGTCGGCAAGACTCGCCGTCACCATACGTTCTTCGAAATGCTGGGGAACTTCTCCATCGGCGATTATTTCAAAGAGGAAGCTATTACATGGGCTTGGGAGTTCTTGACAAGCAAAGAATGGATTGGCTTCGATCCGAATCGTCTCTATGTTACTGTCCATAACGATGATGAAGAAGCGTACAAGCTGTGGAATGAGAAGATCGGCCTTCCTGCTGACCACATTGTGAAGACAGGCGACGACAACTTCTGGGATATCGGGGAAGGCCCTTGCGGTCCTTGTACAGAGATCTTCTACGATCGCGGAGAGAAGTACGGAACATTGGAAGAGGATCCAGAATGCTATCCAAGCGGAGAGAACGAGCGCTACTTGGAAGTATGGAACAATGTATTCTCACAATACAACCATAACAAGGACGGCAGCTACACGCCGCTTCCGAACAAAAATATTGATACAGGCGCCGGCTTGGAGCGCTTCGCTTCAATCTTGCAGGATGTCGACTCCAACTTCGATACAGACTTGTTCCAGCCGATCATTCAAGCAACATGCCGCATTGCAGGCGTGAAGTATAATGAGCGTCCAGAGTTCGACGTTGCCTTGAAAGTAATCGCAGACCATGTTCGTACCGTAACATTCGCTGTAGGCGATGGCGTTCTGCCATCGAATGAAGGCCGTGGTTATGTAATCCGCCGCTTGCTGCGTCGTGCAGTCCGTTACGGCAAGATCCTCGGTATCGACCGTCCATTCATGGTAGAGCTGGTACAGACGGTATGTGAAGTAATGGGCTCACATTACAACGAAATCGTTGAAAAACGCGAGTTCATTGAGAAGGTAATCAAAAACGAGGAAGAGCGATTCCATGAGACGCTTGTAGAAGGCTTGGCGATTCTGGAAAGCTTGGCATCTGCTGCGAAGCAGGAAGGACGCACGCAAATTGGCGGACAAGAAGCGTTCAAATTGTATGACACGTATGGATTCCCATTCGATTTGACAGAAGATTATGCTTCTGAACATGGATTGACGGTTGATCGTGAAGGTTTCGACCAGGCGATGCAAGAACAGCGTGATCGTGCCCGTGCAGCTCGTCAAGATACGGGAAGCATGAAGGTACAAGGCGGGCCACTTGCTGATTACACGACTAAAAGCGAGTTCGTTGGATATAATGAGTTGGTAACTGAATCCAGTGTACTGGCACTGATCGTGGATAACGAAATGGCAGAAGAAGCACAAGTAGGATCGAATTGCCAAGTAGTGCTTGATCGCACGCCATTCTATGCGGAGAGCGGCGGTCAAGTAAGCGACAGCGGTGTCCTTACAGCAGCTGGATTCAAAGGAGCAGTTGAAGATGTATGGAAAGCTCCTCATGGTCAGCATATCGCAGTAGTGCGCGTGGAAGAAGGAACACTGCGTGTCGGCATGCAAGTACAAGCTGCAGTAGCTCGCGCGATTCGTGAGGATATTATTAAGAATCATACTGCGACACATTTGCTTCATAAGGCGCTCAAGATTGTATTGGGTGAGCATGCGAACCAAGCAGGATCTCTCGTGCAGCCTGACCGTCTTCGCTTCGACTTCACACATTTGGGCAGCATTAGCGAAGAGGAGCTTGTGGACATCGAGCATCGTGTCAACGAGCAAATCTGGAAAGGCACACAGCTTGTTATCGAATCGAAATCGATTGATGAGGCCAAAGAAATGGGCGCAATGGCGTTGTTCGGCGAAAAGTACGGCGATGTTGTACGTGTCGTACAAGTTGGCGATTACAGCATTGAGCTATGCGGTGGCTGCCATGTTAGCAGCACCTCGGAAATCGGTCTCTTCAAGATCGTAAGCGAGAGCGGCATCGGCTCTGGTGTACGCCGTATTGAGGCTGTAACGGGCCGTCATGCGTATCAGTATATGGAGGCGCAATTGGAACTGTTGAAGCAAGCAGGTTCCTTGCTTAAATCGAATGTAGCGGATGTACCGAAGCGTATTGAAGCTATGTTCTCCCGCGAGAAAGAGCTGTCCCGCGAGAATGAATCGCTTAAGAGCAAGCTGAGCAGCATTGAAGCAGGACAATTGACAGACCAAGTTAGAACCGTTGCTGGTGTTCAAGTGCTGGCTGCACAAGTCGATGCAGGCGGTATGGATGCACTTCGTACGACGGCAGACGAACTGAAGGCGAAGCTTCCAGAAGCGATTATCGCACTCGGTGCAGTAAATGAAGATAAAGTGAACTTCGTTGTTGCTGTTGCTCCAGAGCTTGTAAAGAAGGGGCTTCATGCCGGCAAGTTGATTAAAGAGCTCGCTTCTGTGTGCGGCGGTGGCGGTGGCGGCCGTCCTGACATGGCGCAAGCTGGAGGCAAAGACGCTTCCAAGCTGCCAGAGGCATTGGCTCTCGTGGATGAGCTTGTTGGGAAGCAGCTTGGCGTATAATATAAGAGAGGGGAGCCCTGCAGTAGGGGCTCCCTGATCCGATTCCAGAGGGAGGTTATTGTCGTCAAATTTGTGAACAATGCCAAGCTTTGGATCGGAATATTTTCTAGTTTGTTCGGGTATGTGTTATGATAAGAGTAAAGCGAGGTGTTAGCGATGAATTCCATGGATAAGACGATGAAGTTCAATGTAAAAGCGGAGGAACAGCAAGCTTCCAACGAAGATATCCTGTTGTCTGTCTATGATGCGCTTCTCGAGAAGGAATATAATCCTATTAACCAAATCGTTGGTTATCTTCTATCCGGGGATCCCGCTTATATCCCGCGGCATAACAACGCTCGAAGTATCGTGAGGAAGAAAGAGCGGGACGAACTGATTGAAGAATTAGTTCGCTTCTACTTGAATCATCACCGATAAGTCGCGAGGATGAATGCAGCACGGATAGAGAAGTAAGCATCACTGGATGAATACTGGGAGAGACTGAATGAAGATTCTTGGCTTGGATTACGGAGATCGACGGATCGGTGTCGCGATAAGCGATGCTTTTGGTTGGACGGCACAAGGACTTGAAGTCATTGAGCGCCGCAAACCAGAGAATGATCTGAAGCGACTTGGTGACATTGTGAAGGAGCACGGCGTGGAAGCCTTCGTCCTTGGACTGCCGAAGAACATGAATGGCACAGTCGGACCTCGGGGCGAGCTAAGCATGTCATTTGCAGAACAGTTGAAGCAGTCGTTCGGATTGCCCGTTCACCTGTGGGATGAACGCTTGAGTACGGTGTCGGCAGAACGCGCATTGCTGGAAGCTGACGTCAGTCGCAAGAAGCGTCGACAAGTCATCGATAAGATGGCGGCAACCATTATATTACAAACATATCTTGACTATCAATCAAGAAGGTGAGGGGTTACTATGACACGAGATGAACATTTGCAAGAAGAACCGGAGATCATTTATATTCCGGACGACGAGGGCAACGAGGAAGAATTCGAAGTCATTATGAAGTTCGATGTAGATGGCACGGACAAAAAATATATGATGGTCGTACCTGTCGATTCTGATGATGAAGATGCGGATGAAGTGTATGCGTTCCGTTATGAAGAAGAGGACGACGATTTGAAGCTGTTTACCATTACGGACGAAGAAGAATGGAATATTGTCGAGGAAACGTTCAATACGTTATTTACAGCGGATGAGGAGAATGAAGGGTGACCGAACGACTTGAACTTCAATTGACAGAACAGCTAAAGAATGCCTTCGGTCAATTCGTTGAGATGACGGATGAGGCCGGTCACAGTCGTGTCCTATCGTTAATCGCTGAATTCCGGCTTGATGATCGAGCGTATGCAGTACTTCTTCCAGAAGGTGCTCAAGAACCGGAGCAGGAACTGTATCGCATTATCGGGAACGAAGCAGAAGGCTGGGAGCTCGAAACGATCGAAGATGATGACGAGTGGGAAGAAGTAGCTGAGCTGTATGATGAATTAACGTACCGAGACGAATTTTAATTTGTCGTTTGTAGAGTCGATGGATGGCATCGGCTAACTGATATTTTACGGAAAAAGGGCGGATTTCCGCTCTTTTTCCATGTAGGAGAGTGTGTGGATGAAGAAAGGCTCGAAGGTGCTGCTCACGATCAGCCTTGTGCTTCTACTCGTAGCTGGCGCTGGTGTTGGTTATATATGGAGCGGAATGCGTCCGCTCGCGCAAGAAGAACGGGAGATTCCCGTTTCGATCCAACAGGGCTCTGGAACAGCAGCAATCGCATCACAGCTGGAGGAGCAGGGAATTATTCGCAATGCACTCATTTTTAAAGTGTATTTGAAATGGAACGGGGAGGGAAGCCGCTTCCAAGCGGGGAAATACACGTTCCGTCCCGGTGTTACCTATGACGACATTATCGCGAAGCTCAACAGCGGGGAAGTCGTTCCGGAAGAAATGGTTCGCTTCACAATTCCAGAAGGTTATACCGTAGAACAAATTGCGGACAAACTAAGCAATGATGGCGTTGTGGATAAGAATCGCTTCTTGAAGCTGGCAAATGATACGGCTTGGCTTAAGGGACAGGCCCCGATCGCTGCGCATATTCCGACTGACGCCAAGTTGAAGCATCGACTTGAAGGATACTTGTTCCCTGAGACCTATGAGTTGAAGAAGGGGAGTTCTGAGGAAGAGATCATTGCACGGATGGTGCAAGAGACAGAGAAGCGATTGTCGGAGGCTTCCACAACTTGGGAATCCGATTTGAAGACGCGTGGGCTGACGCTGCACGATATGCTGACCTTGGCTTCGCTTGTTGAGCGAGAAGCGGTTGTGGATGCTGAGCGTCCATTGATTGCGGGCGTCATCGATAATCGAATTGCGAAGGGGATGCGTCTGCAAATTGATGCCACCGTTCAATATGCACTGGACAAGCCGAAGGAACGTTTGTATTATAAGGACTTGGAAATCGACAGTCCTTACAACACGTATAAAATAGATAAATTGCCGCCAGGGCCTATTTCCAGTCCAAGTACGGCCTCCATTCAAGCAGTATTGAAGCCGGAGGCTTCAGAATATTTGTATTATGTGACGAAAAAAGACGGCACCCACACGCATCTGTTCGCCAAGACATTCCCAGAGCATCAGCGTAATATCGAACAGAGCAAGAAAACGGCAGCACAATAGAAAGCGGTGAAATGAACATGACTTATCAACCTGAATTGCTTGTTACCGCAGGCAGTGTTGAGGAATTGGAACGCTTGCTTCAAGCAGGCGCGAATGCAGTCCTCGTCGGGGAAGAAAAATATAGCATGCGCATGCCAGGCGAAATGACCATTGCAGATATCGAGGCAAGCCTACCGATCGTCCGCAGCCATAACGCCAAGCTGTATGTTGCAGTAAATAATATTATGCATAATGAGCATCTGAGAGATCTGTCGTCTTACTTGAAGCAACTTGAGGAACTGGGCGTTGATGCGATTGCCTATGGCGATCCAGCTGTAATTATGGTTGCACGAACAGCAGCGCCAACCCTTCGTCTGCAGTGGAATGCGGAGATGACATCGACGAACTACCGGACAGCTCAGTACTGGCAGAAGCGTGGCGCAAGCCGTATCGTTGCTGCCCGCGAGCTGAATCTGGAGCAAGTGGTAGAGATGAAGCGCGAGCTTCCGGATATGGAAGTTCAAGTTCAAATCCATGGGATGACGAATATTTATCATTCCAAGCGCCATTTAGTCCATCATTACATGCGTCATCTTGGCAAAGAAGAAGGCACATATGAGGTAGGGATGGAGCAGAAGCTGTTCCTCGTAGAGCGTGAACGTCAGGATGAGAAGTTCCCGATGTATGAAGATGCGAATGGAACACATATCATGAGTTCAGACGATATGTGCATCATCGAAGATTTGAAGTTGCTGCTCGATGCGCACATCGACAGCTTTAAGATCGAAGGAATTTTAAAGTCTATTCATTATAATGAAACCATTGTTCGCGTGTATCGCGAGGCGATTGATAGCTATATTGTCGATCCTGAAGGGTATTCCATGAAGGAAGAATGGCTGGAACGCATTCGTGCAGTTCAAGATCCAGAGCGAGAGCTCTCATTCGGATTTTTCTATAAAGAACAAATGTATTAAGGAGGGGGCGTACAACGATGAGTACACAAACGAAACGTAAATATAACGGCAAGCGATATCGCTTGGATAAGCCGGAATTACTTGCTCCCGCCGGTAATTTGGAGAAGTTGAAGTTCGCCATTCACTACGGTGCGGATGCCGTATATATTGGCGGGCAAAAATACGGTCTGCGTTCCAATGCGGACAATTTCAGCTTTGAAGAAATGCGTGAAGGTGTGGAGTTTGCTAAAAAATATGGGGCGAAGGTGTTCGTAGCGACGAATATTTATGCGCATAATGAAGATGTCGAAGGCTTGGAAGAGTATCTTCGCAATCTGGAGAATGCGGGCATTAGTGCCATTATTGCTGCAGATCCATTTATCATTGATACTGCCATGCGCGTGGCGCCGAAGCTGGAGGTTCACGTAAGTACACAGCAGTCCATCGCGAACTGGCAGACGATTCAATACTGGAAAGATGAAGGCATGCCTCGCGTCGTCTTAGCTCGGGAGACGAGCATGGATGAGATTCAGGAAATGAAAAATCACGTTGACATCGAAATTGAGGCCTTTATTCATGGTGCGATGTGTTCTTCTTATTCTGGACGCTGCGTGTTGTCCAACCACTTCACAAACCGTGATTCCAACCGTGGCGGCTGCTGCCAATCATGCCGTTGGAAATACGATCTGTTCGAGGATGACCGTGCAGATGCCATGGATATGATCAGCGAAGAGGAAGCTTCCGGTTCTTCTGTATTGGAGCAGTTCCGTCTGGGCGTCAATCAAAAGGCGTTGTTCGATGAGAATGACAATGCGTTCGCCATGAGCGCGAAGGACTTGTGCATGATTGAGCATCTGCCGGATCTGATCGACGTTGGGGTGGACAGCTTCAAGATTGAAGGCCGGATGAAGTCGATTCACTATGTGGCTACGGTCGTTAATGTGTATCGGAAAGTCATTGATGCGTATATGGCCGATCCGGACAATTATGAGCTGAAGCAGGAATGGCTGGATGAGATTTACAAGGCGGCTAACCGTCCTGTCAATACAGGTTTCTTCTACGAAGAGCCGGATCATGAGGATCATATTTACGAGCCGGAAGACAAGCCGGCACCTTATGATTTCGCTGGATTGGTTATGGACTACGATGCTGAGACAGGCATAGCGACGGTTCAACAGCGCAATCACTTCAAGGTTGGAGCCGAGGTTGAGTTCTTCGGCCCGAACAATACGTTCTTCAAGCAAAAGGTAGAGAAGCTGTGGGATACAGAAGGCAATGAGCTGGATGCAGCTCGCCATCCGCTGCAACTCGTGCGTATGAAGGTCGAACAGCCAGTTACGTATTTCGATATGATGCGTAAGAAGAATGCCAAAGCGTAAATGATTTAGAATAACGGAATAAGTGAGCCCTTACCGGAATGGTAGGGGCTTTTTTTTGTGCAGAAATAATGCCGAGTAGGTGTGATCAAAAGGATAGGTTGGCGCATGAACTAGCGCTTGTGGTTATGCATAAGGAGAAGTGGGCAGTAATGGTACTAATAAGAAGAAACGGACATCGTTTGTGGAGAAGGAGGTGGATGAAGTGTTGTCGCGCCAACGTTCGAAGCGGCAGAAGCTCATGTACAATCGGCTTGTTCTGCTCGCATGTGCCATTACCGTAATGATCGGAATCTATATTGTTAGATTAGGCTGGCTCCAGCTGTTGTTCGTGCACAGCAAGGTGGATGATGGAGTCCATACTGTTCTGCAGCGCACCGTCATTCAACGGGCACGTGGTGCAGTACTGGATGATGGACGCGGCTCGATCGTAGATCGGGCTGGGCGCCCGTATACGGGTCAGGTCGTGAAGGCCCTTGTCCTCTTCCCAGTGAATAAAAATGCTATTCGTACGGATGCAGTTCGGAGCATGGCGCTCTGGCTGCACGAGTCAGAACAAGAAGTCCGGCGTCGATGGGAGGAGCTTGTCGAACCTTACATTTGGCCGAATGAGAAGGATAAAAAATTGCCCTTCGAGCTGAGCGCGGAGCAGGCCGATCGAGTTCAATTATCTGATTGGGAAGGGATTCGAGTACTTCCATATACAGTTCGATATCCGCTTCGTCAGCACACTCCGCAATGGGTAGGGGCTATCGCGGATATGACGGATATATCGAACAATGAGCATCTCAAGAAGAGTGGCAACAATGCTGATTCAAGTATTGTTGGTGTATCGGGTTTGGAACGAACGTTTGAACCATTGCTCAAGGGATTGGGCGCCACGACTGTCGTCCATTATACAGATGCAAGTCAACTGCCGCTGCATGGACTCGATGTGCGCTTGCGGCGTCCTGATAATCCATATTATCCATTAAAGCTTATTACGACAACGGATCAGACAATCGAAGCTACTATTGAGCAAGTACTTGATCGGTATCATATTGAGAAGGGATCGGTAGTCGTCCTTGATGCAGCAACAAGGGATGTGGTGGCGATGGTGTCCCGCCCTGCCGCAGATCCTTATCATATTGAGCCGGAGAAGGCAGCGTGGAATAATCGGGCGACTAAGGCCCTCCCGCCGGGGTCTGTCTATAAGCTGTTCATTGCGGCTGCCGCAATGGAAGCGGGACTGACGCAACTGAATGAACGCTTTTCCTGCGATGGGCATTATGGGAAGTACGGTCTAGCGTGCTGGCTGCCAGAAGGGCATGGTACGTTGACATTGCGCGAGGCATTGGCAGAGTCGTGCAATGAAGTGTTTGCTGAGTTGGGAGAACGATTGACAGGGAAGCAGCTATTGAACTATGCCAAGACAATGGGGCTAAGCGGGCTTATTGGTATGGCTTCGGATGATGGGATGGGCCACCGGAGTTTGCGGCACTTCGAAGGGGAGGAAGAGAGTCGGATATTTCCTGACAATGTACAGCCGGGGAATGTGTCGGGAGGAGAACGAGCTCAATCTGGTATCGGGCAGCGGAATGTTCGATTGACACCTTTGGCTGCAGCCAACTTCGTTGTAACGCTGCTTCAGAATGGAAACTTCGGATCACCACGATTAATTCAGGAAGTGCAGTATGCCACAGGAATGCCGATCGTTCGATTCCCTGTACAAGTCAAAAAGGAGCGAGTGATGAAGCTGGAGACAGCCCGTAACGTAATGAAAATGATGGTGGATGTCGTCCAGTACGGTACGGGGCAATCGCTTAAACAGACTTCCTGGAACGTTGCAGGCAAGAGTGGTACTGCCCAAGCTGAGGCATTTGGGACGGCTTACGTACATACATGGTTTGTAGGGTACGGCCCAGTTGAGAAGCCGCAGTATGCAGTGAGTGTCGTCAGCGAAGATGACGAATCTGGCACTTCGCATAAGGCAACAGAGGTATTCCGAGCTGTAATGGATGTGCTGGCTGCACAGCCTCCACATAAATAGCAGGCCAATCTTATCAAGGAAGATTGGCCTGCTATTTCATATCAACAAGGTATCATGGTTTCTACTTGTTCTTTGGTTCTCCGTTATCTTTATTGTCCTCATTTTGATCTGGAGAAGTATTGTCAAATGGATGTCCAGATACAAATTCTTCTTTTGGCATACGAATCCAACGTTTTAAATAACCTTGATCGTAAAGAGCTTTTATTAAGATCAAGAGGACGGTGGACATGACGATGCCGATAACCCCGAACAAGGACATGGACACGATCATGAAGGACAGCATCGTAAATGCGGATACCCCAAGCGATGTTCCCGTAATCTTAGGGTCAAGAATTTGCCGGATTAGAAGGGTGACGCCCATAACGACAGCAAGTCCAATGGCTAGCGATGTATTCCCGATAATGAACAGGTAAGCGATCCAAGGGATAAAGATAAATGGAATCCCTAAGAGCGGCAGTAAATCAAAAATTGCCGACAATAAAGCGACTAAGAAGGAATTGCTCACGCCAAGTACAAGCAGACCGATAAACACAATGACAAAGGTAACGGAAATCAGCTTCAGTTGAGCCTTTAAGTAAGCAGATAACCCCTTCAGAACATTTTCCTTTAGAAATATGTAGGCTTTAAGAAACGTGCGCGGCGTTTTATTGCGGGCAACTCTGCGCCAAGTATCAATCTCGATGCTGAGGAAATAGCCAAGGATGATCGCGATGGCAAAGTTCAGCGTAAACGTCGAGAAGGACGTTATTTGCTTAATGAGCAGGCTGAGCAATCCGACGATAAATTCGGAAATATGCTGGGCCGCATTGCCGGCATATTCATTGATGCGGCCAGATACATCAGGCGGCAGTGATTCATACCGGTTCTGCAAGTATGTGGCGATGTTCACCAATTCACTCTGAACTGCCTTAATATAGGTAGGCAGCTTGTCTTGCAGCTCGATTGCTTGATGCACGAGAATAAAACCGAGTCCAAACATAGCTCCTAGAATGACAAGTACGAACAATAAGACGGAGATGGCCGAAGCGATAGCTTTCCGCATACCCCGCCGGTGAAGAAATGCCGCCAGCGGTTCGATGAACATGAACACGATGAAGGCTAGAAAAATAGGGGCGGCTATCGAGTACAAGTAGCTAAACGTGTACATGATTAAATATGCAGTCAAAATCAACAAGGCGATATCAAATGCTGTCCGCCAATACTTACGGTAAAATGCAATCATAGAACAGACTCCTTTTCACCAAATAACAATATGATAATCATTGTACACGAAACGATTTCCCGTGCCTATTCTTTGTTCATTATGTTACAATAATAACAGTTCATACGTAGAGTAAGTATACGTATATGTTCAAGTCTGAAGAGCTTGAGAACGTTGCATTTTATTATGTAAATAAGAAACGGGGAACTGGGATGGTAGAATTCATTTTATTATGGGGGTTTTACATCCTGACGTTTTATGCGTTTCTCCCTGGCTTAATCAGCCGCCTGTTTGGATTTCGTGTCTTCCAGAAGGGACGTGCAGAACGGGAACTGGCATTGACATTCGACGATGGTCCAGATCCGATCTATACACCTCAGCTGTTAGACCTATTGAAGAAATATAATGCCAAGGCAACATTCTTTGTGGTTGGCATCCACGCAGAGCAGCATCCAGACGTGCTGAAGCGAATGCACGATGAGGGTCATCTTATCGGTATTCACAATTATGTTCATAAGTCCAACTGGCTGATGCGTCCAAAAACGGTGAAACGACAAATCCGTAAAACGTCAGACATTATTGAATCAGTAACTGGCAAACGATCGAATTACTATCGACCGCCTTGGGGGATTGTCAATCTATTCGATTATGGCAGATTGGGTCACTTGCAAATTATATTGTGGTCTGTTCTATTCGGGGATTGGCGGAAGAAGCTCGGCTCTGAACGCTTGTATCGGCGTATGATGAAGCGATGTCGGGGTGGGGAAGTTCTGCTGCTGCATGATTGCGGCCTTACACTTGGGGCAGATCGGGAAGCGCCAGCGAATATGCTGGCGGCATTGGAACGGTTTCTAGACGAAGCGGAGAAGCGCGAGCTGCGCTGTGTCCGTATCGATGAGCTCATTCGATTGACCGATCAAGCCCGGATGAAGAATCCAAGCTTGCTTAGACGCATGGTCGTACGTCTCTGGTTTCTCTATGAGAAAGCCTTCCACTCCGTCTTTGCGTTGAAGACAACGAACCATGAACAGCCTGTGTTTCATTTCCGTGTTCGTCCGTATCATGGCAAGGCCGTAGTCTTAGATGACGGAGTAGAATTGAAGCATAATGACCTGGTGCTGGAACTGCATTTCGACAATCGACTATTATATGATATTGGTCATCGGTCGAGGAGTGCGATGCAAATTGCAATTCAGATGATACGTTCCGTAGAACGTACGCTGCCAGAGCTTGCTGATTACTTGCTAAGTGATCAGAATTTACGGGCGAATGTGAAAGCATTGTACGGAGTAAGCATGATGCACCGGGGACCCGAGCAATTCGGATTTACGGTACGAGATTTGCCAAGAGGATTATTCTCCTGGGTGTCTCGGAGATACTTGCGGCTGCTGATGAGCATTATTCATCCACAGGGACAAAATCGATTGAGGCAGCAAGCGGAACAGATGATTCCGAAGTTGATTATTATGTCGACAGAAACCTTGTTATCGCGTTATGGAAGAGATAGAAATTATGCATATGATGCGAACGCTTCTGAGCGGCTTGTGCTCGTCGATAAGAAAGTAGAGAATGTGGCGCATCCGTTATAATTCGATATATTTACCAAATAATAACATTTGATTTAAAAGCTCTGAAAAATGACATTGTTCATTTTTCAGAGCTTTTTTTGTACTCCTTAACGGAATGAGTATTTATGCAACTTTTATGCAAGAAAATAAAAATGCAGAAATGCACATTCTGAGAGGAATAAGTAGACAGTTATCCACTGAGGGGATACAATATAGTGAAATAGGATCAGATTTCCGTTTTTAGTATAAAAATAGTTTGATTTTTTGAGACGATTTTCCTATGATTGATAAAAAAAAGTTATCGAACGAAAATTAAAATCTTTTAAGGTAAAGCTGACATAAGCATTTACAAATACGAAATTATCAAGTAGTATTATGAAAAAATATTCGTCTCTTGCTGAGGAATTGGTCATTCTTTCTTATTTTATTGACCAATGTTCTATAAAAGAGTATATAGCCGAACATTCGAAGCTAACTAGGTAATATGTATACAACTTTTATACTAATTATAAATGTCATCTAAGAAATAAGGGGAGAATGTTGTGAAGAAAAGTCTTAGCACTATGATTTGCTTATTGTTGTCATTGACACTTATTCTGTCTGCTTGCGGAGGCGGGAATTCCTCTGAGGGTACAGACAAGACTACTGGCCAAAATACAGAACAACCGGCTGAAGAATTGGTAACCGATGGCTTGATTAAAGCTTCGGATGCATCCTTATCACCAGAGCTTGCGAAGAACCGCAAGGACACCATGATTATTGGTATGACGGCACCAAGTGGTATTTTCAACCCATTGTTTGCAGACTCTACGTACGATAACTTTGTCAATACTTCGGTATTCAGCAGCATGATTGAAGTGAACAAAGATGGTACTTATAAGGAAGGTATTGCAGAGAAATGGGAAATTTCTTCTGACAACCTTGTATACACGTTCACATTGCGCGATGGTTTGAAATTCAGCGATGGTACTTCATTGACTGCGGACGACGTAGCATTCAGCTTGACTGTATTGCACGACAAGTCCTATGACGGTCCTACCGACATTATTAAGGACGCTCATATCAAGGGCGGCAAAGAGTATAAAGAAGGCAAAGCAACATCCATCGAAGGCATTAAAGTATTGGATCCACGTACAATTCAAGTAACAACGACAGAAGTGAATGCATTGGCCTTTTCTGCAATCGGTTCTGTAGGGGTACTTCCAAAAGCAATTTACGGAAAAGACTACAAGCAAGGCAGCTTGGGCTACATGAAAGATACGTTTACGCAACCAGTCGGCAACGGTCCGTACAAGCTTGAGAAGTTCGTGCCGGGTCAAGAAGCTATTTTGGTAGCGAACGAGTTGTACTACCAAGGCAAGCCGAAGATCGAAAAATTGATCTACAAGTTTACGACAGAAGAAACCAATATTCAATTGCTGCAAGCAGGCGAGACAGATATGGACTTCATTACTGTGAACAAAGATACAATCGAGCAGTTGAAAGAATTCGGCTACTTGGATATTAACCTGTTCCCAGCGAACAGCTATGGTTACATTGCGTTCAACCACAAGCATGACCAATTCAAGGACAAGCGTGTTCGCCAAGCATTGACATACGGTCTGAACCGTAAGGAAATCGTTGATGCCGTATATCAAGGCTATGCAGACGTTCTGAACGTTCCGCAATCCAAAGTATCTTGGGCGTACACAGATGATGTGAATAAGTACGATTTCGATTTGGAAAAAGCGAAGCAATTGCTGGATGAAGCAGGCTGGAAAGTCGGCACAGACGGCATTCGTGAAAAAGACGGTAAGAAATTCAAGATTACATTCACAGCTATGACACCAAACCCTGTAAATGATGCGATTATTCCGCTTGCGCAAGCTAGCTACAAAGAGCTTGGCATTGAATTCACTGCAGAGCAAATGGACTTCAATGCAGCGGTTGATAAGCGTAAAAAAGGCGATTTCGACATGATGTTCATGGCTTGGAGCTTAACACCAGACCCGCAATCCGGAGAAAATGTGTTCAAGTCTGGCGGTTCCCAGAACGATGTTGGATATGCCAATCCGAAGGTTGATGAGTTGTTCACGAAAGCTGGAGCAATGGTCGACACAGAAAAGCGCAAAGAAATCTTTAAAGAGTTGTACAAAGAGTTGAATGAGGATCTTCCTTACATCTTCTTGTACCAACGTCGTGATATGTGGGCGAACAACGCTCGCTTGCAAGGCTTCGATATGTCGCCATACCGCAACTTCACTTACAGCTTGCCACAATTGCAAATTCAATAGCCGCAAGGCAAATGAATTATGCCTGCAAAATGCTCAGCCTCCGGGCTGGGCATTTAGGCTTATATAAAGCTAGGAGGAATAATTATGAAGCAATACGCCATTCGGCGGCTGTTACAATTGGTTCCTACGATAATAGGGGTATCCGTTATCCTGTTCGCCGTGTTTGCATTGGCACCGGGTAACTTTATCGATTCGAACCCGACTATCTCCAAAGAGCGCGCTGCTGAACTTAAAGCGATTCATGGTTTGGACAAGCCGCTTACTGAGCGTTACTTCACTTGGGCGAGCAACACACTCAAGGGAGATCTGGGGATGTCGATACAGCATAAGCAACCGGTTACAACAGTACTTAATCGCTATATGTGGAATTCCTTTATGATCGCTGCAATCGTATTAGTTTTATCATGGGCAATAGCAATTCTTGTCGGTGTATTTTCTGCTATCAGGCAATATTCATTTTTTGATGGGGTAGTTACGTTTCTCGTATTTGCCTTAATGTCATTGCCATCGTTCTTTGTTGGCTTATATGCAATTAAAGCGTTAGCTGTCGACTTCAAAATATTCCCTGTTGGCGGAATGTACACCTCCGGAAGTGAAGCTACCGGATTGGCGCACTTCTGGGATTTGGTTCATCATTTAATGCTGCCAGTCATCGTACTGACTGCACTGAGTGTAGGTTCACTTACTCGTTATTTCCGTACGAGCATGCTGGAAGTTATCCGTCAGGATTATATCCGTACTGCACGTGCAAAAGGCTTGAAAGAAAGAACGGTTATTTTCAAACATGCGCTTCGCAATGCAATGCTGCCTGCAATTACATTGCTGGGTATCGAGCTTCCGGGATTGTTCGGTGGCGCAATGATTACAGAGAAAATCTTCAACTGGCCGGGTATCGGCCGCATCAACCTGGAAGCAATCACGTCGCGTGACTACTTCCTGTTGATGGGCTTCACGATGTTCTTGGCATTGCTCACTGTAGTCGGTAACTTCTTAGCTGACGTGCTGTACCGCGTGGCCGATCCACGTGTACGCATGAAATAGAAAGGGGAAAAAGCTCGTGTCTCAAACTGCTACTAACTCTGCAGCTGCAACAGCTGCTTCGAAGACGAAGCCTGCTTCCCCGTGGAGGTTGGCATTTAAGCAACTTAGCAAGAACAAATTCGCAATGGGCGGAATTGTCGTTGTACTTTTGATGTTCATCATTTGCTTTATTGGCCCGCTATTCTCGCCGTATTCATTGGATACGATGGGCCCAATGAAAAATAAAGGTCCTTCCGCTACGCACTGGCTTGGTACGGACAACCTGGGACGCGACATCCTGCTGCGGGTTATGCTCGCAGGCCGCGTTTCCTTGATCGTCGGACTCGTGGCGATGATTATCTCTGTCACAATCGGTAGTACGCTTGGCGCGATTGCAGGTTACTATCGCGGATGGGTTGATTCCATCATCATGCGTCTAGCAGATATTATGATGTCGATTCCTAGTTTGCCGCTCCTGATTATTCTTGGTGCGGTTCTATCGGATATGAAGGTTCCGCCGGATAAGCGGATTTACGTGGTTATGTTCTTGCTTGGATTCATGAGCTGGCCGAGCTTGTCCCGTCTCGTGCGCGGACAGATCTTAATGCTGCGTGAACAGGAGTTCATGCAAGCGGCAGAAGTGCTTGGTCTGCGTGACCGCCGCAAAATCTTCCGCCACTTGTTGCCGAACACGATTCCGATCATTATCGTCGTAGCGACATTGACGGTTGCAGGTGCAATTCTGCAAGAGTCGGTATTGAGTTACTTGGGTCTAGGGGTAGTACCGCCGACACCATCATGGGGGAACATGATTACGGCCGCGAACAACTTGATTGATTTCCAGAAGCGTCCATGGTTGTGGATTCCGCCGGGTGTATGTATTTTCTTGACTGTAATTTCGATTAACATCATTGGTGACGGCTTGCGGGACGTCCTCGATCCGAAAATGAAGAGGTAGGGATACGTTATGTCAAATAACTTGATCGAATTTCGCAATTTGCGGACGAATTTCTATACTAGCAGTGGCGTCGTAAGAGCGGTCAATGATGTCAGCTTCTCAATTAAAGAAGGAGAAACGCTGTGCGTCGTTGGTGAATCCGGATGCGGAAAAAGCGTAACAGCGATGTCTCTTATGCGTCTTGTCTCTCCTCCAGGTAAAGTGGAGGGCGGGCAAATCTTATATAATGGCAAAGACTTGCTTGGAATTAAGGAACGTGAAATGCGCCAGATTCGCGGTAACGAAATCGCGATGATCTTCCAGGAGCCGATGACGTCTCTGAACCCGGTATTTACAATTGGGGAACAGCTGACAGAACCGATCCTGCTGCATAAAGGCGTTACGAAGAAGGAAGCCAAAAAACGCGCGATTGATCTGATTGAACTGGTCGGCATTCCACGCGCGGCACAAATTTTCGATGCATACCCGCATGAGCTTAGCGGTGGTATGCGTCAGCGGATTATGATTGCGATTGCGCTTAGCTGTGATCCGAAGCTTCTCATTGCGGATGAGCCGACAACAGCGCTCGACGTAACGATTCAAGCACAGATCTTGGACTTGATGCGCAACATTAAAAAGGAATTCAATACGGCGATTATGATGATCACGCATGACCTTGGTGTCGTAGCGGAAATGGCTGACCATGTTGTCGTTATGTATGCAGGTAAAGTGATTGAAGAAGCTCCTGTGCTTGAGCTCTTCAAAAATCCGAAGCATCCATATACACAAGGTCTCTTGAAGGCAAAGCCGGTCATCAATGAGCGTATGGAGCGTCTATATACGATTCCGGGACAGGTTCCGAACCCTGTTGAACTCGGAGAAAACTGTTATTTCAATGATCGTTGCGAGCATTGCATGTCCATCTGTACGGATAAGCAGCCTCAGCTTAAGGTGTATGACAACAAACATAAGACAGCATGCTGGCTGTATGAAAAGGGAGGGGACGTACAATGAGTCAACAACCGTTGCTACAAGTAGACAATTTGAAAAAATACTTCCCCATCCAAGGCGGTATTTTATCTAAAACGGTAGGCCATGTTCGTGCGGTTGACGGTGTGTCCTTCAGCTTGAATAAAGGGGAAGCGCTTGGTCTCGTAGGGGAATCTGGATGCGGTAAGTCAACTACAGGTCGTACCATTCTTCGCCTGCTCGACAAGACGGATGGACAAGTATTGTTCAACGGCGTAGAGATTCATGACTTGTCGAAAAAGGAATTGCGCAGTATGCGTCCCAAGATGCAGCTTGTGTTCCAGGATCCGTACAGCTCCTTGAACCCGCGTATCAAGATTGGCGATGCAATCGGTGAAGCCTTAATTGACCACGGCATTTCTTCGAAGAACGAAGTGCGTGATCGGGTCAAAGAAATTTTGACGATTTGCGGTCTGGCTCCTTACCATATCGATCGCTATCCTCATGAATTCTCTGGTGGTCAACGCCAGCGTATTGGGATTGCGCGCGCCTTGGTGCTGAACCCTGAATTTATCGTAGCGGATGAGCCGGTATCGGCGCTCGACGTATCGATTCAAGCACAGATCATCAATTTGCTGAGTGATCTGCAAGAGCAGAAGAACCTGACGTACTTGTTCATTTCTCACGACTTGTCGGTCGTTGAGCATTTGTGCAACCGTATCGGGGTTATGTACTTGGGCTCGCTCGTTGAGATGGCTCCTCGTGATGAGCTGTTCAGAAATCCGCTTCATCCGTACACGAAGGCATTGCTGTCTGCGGTGCCTGTACCAGATCCAACACGCAAGCCTGATCGGATCGTATTGCAAGGGGATATTCCAAGCCCGGCGAATCCGCCATCCGGCTGTAAGTTCCATACGCGCTGTCCGTTTGCGACAGACATCTGTAAGCAGGCGGTTCCGGAGTATCGTGATATGGGCGGCGGACATCAGGTTGCTTGCCATTTGGTCTAATTTGAATAATTCTCGTTATTTGCAGGCTGTCTCATCCAAGATGAGGCAGCCTGTTTTGCGTACGGTGGCAGAGAGAACTTTCCTTTATTAATATGACAGAGGATGACATCATTAAGGTCTATAATGAGGGAAACAAATCAATGAAAGGGGAGGCCATTTATGGCGCGAAAAATAATTCTTGATTTAGCCGTTACGATAGATGGTTTTATTGAAGGGAAGAATGGGGAAGTAGATTGGTGCATGATGGACGCTGAGATGGGATTTACTCATTTCTTACATCAAATTGATACGATTTTGTATGGAAGAAAAAGTTATGATTTATGGGGACAATTTACGCCGGAAAGCGAAAGTACGGAAGCTGAAAAAGAAATGTGGGAACTCGTTCACAGTAAAGAGAAGTATGTGTTCTCCAAGACGCAAAAAGGAACTGATAATCAAGCGATATTCATAAATGACAATATCCTTGAAGAAGTAAAGGCATTAAAGAATAAGCCTGGTAAAGACATCTGGCTGTATGGTGGAGCAAGTCTTATCACAACTTTTATCCGTTTAGGTCTTGTTGATGAATTCAGATTATCAGTTCACCCTGTTATTTTGGGTGAAGGGAAACCATTGTTTATGGATATAAAACAGATGTTGAATGTAAAGTTGGTTCATACAAGAACATTCTCCTCTGGCGTTGTACAACTAATCTATAGAACATAATATTGCATGTCAATAATCAAAACTATCATCATGAAGATCGGGATTGGATCGAGCATTGTTTAGCCTACAATTTATTTTTGCAGAACAAGAAGCCCGCTCGGTATAGCAGAGCGGGCTTCCTTATTGCAACAATACGTATTAAAAATAGAATTAGATCTTTAAAATACCGCCTTGGCTTGCATTCGTAACGAGCTTGGAGTAGCGGGCGAGATATCCGGACTTCACCTTCGGCTCGAAGCCTTTCCAACCAGCACGACGTCGTTCAAGCTCTTCATCGGATACTTGGAGCTCGATCTTGCGGTTGTTAAGGTCGAGTTCAATAATATCCCCATCTTCAACGAAGGCGATTGGGCCGCCTTCTGCTGCTTCAGGCGAGATGTGACCAATGCTGATGCCGCGGGAAGCGCCAGAGAAGCGTCCGTCTGTAATCAGACCTACCTTAGCGCCCAAGCCCATGCCGACAATTTGCGAGGTTGGAGCAAGCATCTCAGGCATGCCTGGACCGCCCTTAGGACCTTCATAGCGGATGACTACTACATGGCCTTCCTTGACTTTGCCGTTCGCTATACCAGCCAATGCTTCGTCCTGGGAGTCGAAGCAGATTGCAGGGCCCATGTGATGTCCGCCAACGGACGGATCAACCGCGCCGACCTTAACAATCGCGCCTTCCGGAGCCAGATTGCCGAACAGAACGGCCAAGCCGCCGCGTTCGCTGTGCGGGTTATCCAAGGTGTGAATCACATCGGTATCGAGAATTGGGCTGTCCGACACATTCTCACGCAATGTATTGCCTGTTACGGTAATGCACTCGCCGTGGAGGGCGCCTTCCTTCTTGAACAGTTCGTTCAGAACCGCGCTGACTCCACCAGCGTTGTGCACATCTTCAATATGATAATCGGAAGCAGGCGCAATCTTGGCCAAGTGAGGCACACGCGCTGCTACTTCGTTAATACGTTCAATTGGATATTCAAAGCCAGCTTCTCTTGCGATAGCAAGCGTATGAAGCACCGTATTCGTGGAGCCGCCCATGGCCATATCAACGGCAAAGGCATTGTCGATAGCTTCCATTGTTACGATGTCGCGCGGCTTAATGTCCTTCTCAATGAGACTCATCAGCTGCTTCGCGGATTTCTTGACGAATTCACGGCGCTCAGGCGCTACAGCAAGTATCGTTCCGTTGCCCGGAAGTGCAATTCCGAGTGCTTCTGCCAAGCAGTTCATGGAGTTGGCTGTGAACATGCCGGAACATGATCCGCATGTTGGACAACCATACTGCTCCAATTCTTGAAGTCCTTTATCGTCAATCTTGCCGGCTTGATAAGCACCAACACCTTCGAACACGCTGGAGAGGGAGATGGAGCGGCCGTTGGAATCCTTACCAGCCTTCATTGGCCCGCCGCTGACGAATACAGTCGGGATGTTGACGCGCAATGCTCCCATAATCATACCTGGTGTAATCTTGTCACAGTTCGGAATACATACCATACCGTCGAACCAGTGTGCGGATACAACGGTTTCAAGGGAATCCGCGATAATCTCACGGCTTGGTAGCGAGTAGCGCATGCCGATATGGCCCATGGCAATCCCATCATCGACGCCAATGGTATTGAATTCAAATGGAACGCCGCCGGCTTCGCGAATGGCTTCCTTTACAATTTTACCGAATTCCTGCAAATGTACATGACCGGGAACGATATCGATATACGAGTTGCATACTGCAATGAACGGCTTGTCGAAATCTTCTTCCTTAACGCCTGCGGCACGCAGCAAGCTGCGGTGAGGCGCGCGATCAAAGCCCTTTTTAATCATGTCTGAGCGCATCTTTTTGGCTGTCATATGGTAAACCTCCATCTCATGTCCTTCCCGTCGCGCGGGACGAGTCCTATTTTTCTACTTCTTACATAAAATCGAACTTTTGAATGGCTTTTTCTAGTGCTTGCCAATGGGTTTCTTAGTAGTCTATCACAACTGTTGGGGTTTATCTACCAATCCATTCTAGGCGAACACGCTGTTGCACACACAAAAACACCGCAAGAAAACAGCATGCAAAAATGCAGATTCTCGCGGTGTTTGGACAATGATTGTGAGCCGAAACCAGCTCGTATGTGACAACAAGAATAATCGATTAGCTGTGCTTGATTTTCGCGCGGAACAGCTTATGGCGTATCCATCCAGCAATCGCATCCCACTTCGGCTCAATAATCGGATGGAGCCATGCCGTAACCTGTGGCTGCGCCAGCAGAACAGCACCGGCAATAGACGCCGTGATCAGCAGTGCTGCGCTCCAGCCTGACGTAATATGGGCATATACACCTGTCAGCACGACGAAGCGAATAATTAGCCCATGGAGGAGAAACACGTATAAAGTTCGCTTGCCTAAGTTCGTTAAATGAGTTTGCCGTATTGGCACCCAAGCCAAGAAGGCAGCGGAAGCAACTATTTGCGTCAAGTAGATAACGGTACGGTTGAATAGGGCAAGCCATCCGGACTGTGTCCATCCAAGCTCATGGAAGGTCATATGATTCATGAACCAGATAGGATTGATAGGCTCAGACATCATATAGAGCACGACAAGCAGCGCCATGGATATGGCAACCCCTATATACCGCACGAACGGTGTCAGCCATGCCCGAAATCGCTCATAAGAGAATGTGTACCCAATAACGAAGAACGGCAAATAGACGACCGAACGAGAAATGCCGAGCCACGCGCCCTGGAGCGGCAGAAAGCCGACTAGAAATCCTAATACAATGGAGATAAGCAGTGGATGACTTATCGAAAAACGCGTGAACATTTTCATCATAAGTCTCCAGAATAGATGGCCGACTAAGAACCAGAGCAGCAAATATGGAATGAAAAAGGAATGACTGATGCCTGGTACGCGAAACACAAGATAATCAAGCAGCGAGTAGATCGTTTGAAAAATAATATATTGAAGTGCGATTTGCTTCAGGATACGAATACCTACCGCACCGTTTAGATTGCTGCGTGCAAAATATCCTGTGATGAACACGAATAAAGGCATGTGGAATGTAAAAATCCAAAGGAAAATAGCTTTCATCTCAGGCATGCGCATGATGAGTGGTTCAATCGCATTGCCGACAAAGACGCATACAATTAGTAGAAATCGCAAATTTAAGCCGAACGTCTCTCCACTTTTCGTTAACGTTGACGGCCCGCATCCGGGGGCAGTGGGGATACTAAGGTGCTCCCGCATGATGATTCCCTCCTTACCTAGGTGTAGTCGGTTTACGGATCTCTATTTGAATGTGGCACCGTAAGCCGGCGAGCTCATTAGCTGTCATTTATAGATTCAAAGTAACATAGAAGGTAAGCATACATTGTGATGTTAATCACAAATAACGCTTTCAATTGTGCCCATTGTTTGCAGCTAGTTAAGACTGCTTAATTCAGTTGACTAGTTGGCAAATATAGGGGTATGATAAGCCGTAATAGAGCACATTTCTACAAGAAAAGAAGGGAGATGACAATTGCAACCGCTACCATTTTGTGGTGCGTAATTTGATTCGTAATAACCGTGACAACCGTACTCCTTCTGAATCTGGGGCTGCGGATATTTGCTAGCATTGGTATATTCCTTTTATGGATAGAAACATAGCATTTCCCCATCATTGAGAGAGCTGCTTATCATCGGCTCGCGCGCTTGCAATGGATTCAATTAGGCATGATTGAGCCCTGACAGTCATAACATAATAGACCTCTAGCATATATGTTACGAACTATGACACATGCCTTTATTTGAGACAGATTATAACTTTTTGAAATCAAATCTTACTTCGGCACACGGTATCTAATCCGTATGCGCATGATCATGCATGTCATTGCTCGACATTTCACCTCAACCTTCAAGGATCTATTGGATTCTCATTCTCACATTACCACGCATCTGGGCTGTCTAGTCTTTTCTTTCTATTAGATTGCAGTCATTCATTATTCACATTTCATCGATTGGTCAATTTACCCTTAGTCATTAGTGACATAAATCATACTTTGTACCATTCCATCAGACTTACCATTTTGTCATACCGTAACAAGTGCGAGTTCCCAATGTTTCATTTGTGGTGCATTCGTGGTGCAGCGCAGATCACTTAGAACTGGTTCGTCACATTTAGTGCGGGTAAAGTGGTGTATTTTGCTGCCCGAATTCAGTCTGAGTTAACCTGTATCCTGCAAATCAATGCGGACGATGCGAACAACCTCCACCATTTTCGGTTCTATCTGTCTAGGAGACAGCTGCACATAACGACAAAGGTTCTGCTCCCAGCGTTGTAAGCGCCGTAGGGGAGGAGCAGTTAGGAAAGGAGTGCCTACATGGTTACACTGCCTAAAGTAAATGATCTAGGTTTTTTTGAAATCCGATTGGAGTCAATCGGGGGACTTGGAGCGAATTTGGCCGGCAAAATGCTGGCGGAAGCTGGAGTTACCGGCAGCGATTTGAACGGCGTCAGCTTTTCCTCATATGGATCAGAGAAAAAGGGTTCTCCCGTTAAGGCGCACATCCGGTTCTGTATGCCAGAAACGCTAATCAGGGATACGACACCAGTGGAACGTCCTCATATCGTGGGTGTTTTTCATGAGTCTTTATACAAGACAGTCAATGTAACGAGCGGCATATATGAGGACAGCCTCATACTCGTCAACTCTGCCAAATCTCCTGAGGAACTGAAGGAGAAGCTGAAGCTGCCGGGTGGAACCATCGCGGTGGTCGATGCAATCGGAATTGCATTGGAAGAGAAAAATCGCGTGAATATGGCGATGCTCGGTGCGCTGTTCCGCTTATGCGACTTCTTGGATGCGGAGCAAATGAAGAGCGTTATTCGCAAATCACTGGAGAAAAAATATCCGGGGGCGGTTCAGCCAGCGCTGAATACGTTCCAACGTGGATATGATGAAGTGAAATTCCAGTCATTTTCCTTCCCGGAGGGAGTTCTGCTGCCGAACCCAATTCGTTGGGATACGCCAGCGCTTGGCTATGAGACACAGCCTATCGGCGGTACCGTCGTGAATCCAGGCAACTCCATCTTGAAGGATCTAAGCATCTCTCGTGCCGGTATGATGCCGCACTTTGCCTCAGATAAATGTATTCATTGCGCGGCCTGTGATAATGTGTGCCCTGATTTTTGCTTTGTGTGGGAAGAACAGCCGGACAAGAAGGGTCGACCGCAAATGTTCCTCCAAGGCATTGATTATCAATATTGCAAAGGCTGCTTGAAATGTGTATATGCATGTCCTACAGAAGCATTGACCGATGAGCGGGAAGAGGACGGATATGCGGATGAACATCGTGTTCCGCATATGTTCGAGCTGGCTGAACGCCATTGATAGATAGAAGGTAAGGAGGATGAGTAGCTATGGCAATTGAGTATGAAAAAGAAGTGACCGGCGGTACGGTTGAGCAGCGGATGGTGTATGAGTCAGGCAATGAAATGGCTGCATATGCCGCACATCAAATTAATTATCATGTTATGGGCTATTTTCCGATATCGCCATCAACAGAAGTGGCACAATTCCTTGATCTGATGAAGGCAAACGGACAGCATGACATTAAGCTAATTCCAGCAGACGGTGAGCATGGATCGGCAGGAATATGCTATGGAGCCTCGACTGCAGGTGGACGGGTATTCAATGCGACGAGTGCGAACGGATACATGTATATGCTTGAACAAATGCCTGTCCAATCAGGTACGCGATTCCCGATGGTCATGAATTTAGTGTGCCGCTCCGTATCGGGTCCGTTGAACATCCATGGGGATCATTCGGATTTGTACTTCGCACTGAATACAGGCTGGCCGATTCTGCTCTGCCGAGATCCACAAGCGGTGTACGATATGAACATTATGGCGCTTAAGCTTGCAGAGGATCCAGAGGTTCGGCTTCCAGTGCTAGTTGCATTCGATGGCTACTTCACCTCGCACCAGAAGCGGCGTGTTCAGACCTTCGCCAAGCGAGAAGACGTACATCGCTTCGTTGGCGAACAGCCTGTGCGCGGATTCGCTGATACACTGGATCGCAATAATCCAATCACGGTAGGGCCTTATATGAACGAGCCGGATTATATTAATAACTGTTATCAGCAGTCCATGGCTATGTATAAGGCAGAAGAGGTGTTCGACCGCATCCGCACCGAATATGCTGCACTGACGGGACGAGATTATCCGATTCTGGATTTATATCGGATGGAGGATGCAGAAGTAGCTGTATTCCTGCTTAATTCCGCGGCGGAAATTATTAAGGATGTCGTCGATCAGCTTCGGGAGCAGGGAATTAAAGCCGGTTCCATATCGCCGAACATCATTCGCCCATTCCCAGCGAAGGAGATAGCGGATGCGCTGGCTCATATTAAAGTCGTGACAGTGGGAGACCGTGCTGATTCTTATGGCGGTCACGGCGGCAATATGGTCAATGAGGTGAAGTCAGCACTGTTCACGCATGGTAACCGTGATACGATGATAATCAGCCGTATTTACGGGCTTGGCGGTAAGGATTTCTATGCTGAGGATGGTCATGCACTGTTCGAGTGTGCCATTGAAGCAGCACAGAAGGGGTATGTCGAGAAGCCATTCGATTACCATGGACATACGCCTGGGGACCCAGCCAAGGCCCCGCAGCGTGTCATTGAACCGATGAAATATGAAGATTTGAAGACAGGGCTAATTACGGTGAAGCAGGATGAGGAGTCCGGCAAGCTAAGCGTTCGCGTTCCGCCGCTGCGCCAATTGACGAAGAAGCCGAAGCGAATTGCTCCAGGCCACGGCGCGTGTCCAGGCTGCGGCATCTTTTCCGGTCTTGAGCTGTTCTTCAAGGGGATCGAGGGGGATATTGTAGCACTGTTCCATACGGGCTGCGCAATGGTTGTCACAACCGGGTATCCTTACTCTGCCCACAAGGCGACATATATTCACAACCTGTTCCAGAATGGGGCAGCAACGCTGTCCGGAGTCGTTGAAATGTTCTGGGAACGGAAGCGGCGCGGTGAGCTGGATCACCTGAACCTGCCAGATGATTTCACGTTTGTGATGATTACAGGCGATGGCGGGATGGATATCGGTATGGGGCCGGCGATTGGAGCGGCTCTGCGCAATCATAAGATGATTATTTTGGAATACGATAATGAAGGCTACATGAATACGGGGGCGCAATTGTCATATTCGACTCCGCTTGGCCACCGCACTTCCACCTCTAACGTAGGCAAGGTGCAGGCGGGCAAGATGTTCCATCATAAGGATACCGCGCAAATTATGGCGGCAACGAACATTCCATATGTCTTCACAGGCAGTGAAGCATTCCCACAGGATTTGCTTAAGAAGGCGGCTAAAGCACAATGGTATGCTCAGAATGAGGGGCTTGTATACGGAAAAATTTTAATTACCTGTCCTCTTAACTGGCTGTCCGAAGACAAGCTGGGCACACAGATTGTCAATGCAGCCGTAGATTCCTGCTTCTTCCCGTTGTATGAAGTGGAACAAGGGGTTACAACAATTACGTACAATCCGGAGGATAAGAATAAGAAAGTTCCGTTACTCGAATGGCTGGTTATGATGGGCAAGACGAAGCATATGAGCAAGCCGGAGAATGCGGAGGCGCTGCAGTCGTTCGAGCAAGAAGTAGAGCGGCGCTGGAATGTGCTCAAGGCGAAGAGCGAGAACCCGTATCTATAATAGGCTAGGTTAATATATTTTACTCAATCCATATAGGCCTGAGAACGCATCTGTACTTGATGCCTTCTCAGGCCTTCTTCGTAGGAGCAGAAGAATAGCTTGTCAGTGTGGGATCGCGCATGCCGCCCTTGAAATCTTTCCCTAGATGAATAGGTACGGTATACTTAAAATTGAACTATTTAGGTGGAAAAGGGAGGAAGCGACGACGATGACAGAACAAATGAATCCTATTCTTCATGCTCATGCAGAGGAGCTGGCAGATTTATTGCGCAGCAGCAGGCATGTTGTTTTTTTTGGCGGAGCAGGAACATCGACAGAGAGCGGGATTCCCGATTTCCGATCGGACAATGGAGTATTTGCGGATGATGAGGCATTCCGATATCCTCCGGAAGTCATGCTGAGCCGCTCCTTCTATGATCGTGATCCGGCGACGTTCTATCGTTTCTATCGCGCGAAGATGCTGCATCCCTCTGCGAAGCCGAATGGAGCACATCGTGCATTGGCCCGGCTAGAAGAGGATGGTATCGTGTCGGCAGTCGTCACACAAAATATTGATGGACTGCACCAAGCAGCAGGCAGCAAGGAAGTATGGGAGCTTCATGGCTCGGTGCACCGGAACCGCTGCACCGCTTGCGGAGCGGAATATGGACTGGATGCAGTGTTGAACAGTGAACAGGTTATCCCTTCCTGCAAGCAATGCGGAGGGACATTGAAGCCTGATGTTGTACTGTATGAAGAGCAATTGAATGATGCGGTTATTTCAAGAGCGATTGAACGGATACGGGAATCGGATCTGTTAATCGTGGGCGGTACTTCGCTTACTGTGCAGCCAGCGGCCAGCTTTGTTCGATTAGCAACGAAGGCGAAGCTGGTGCTGATGAATCGGACGGCGACGAGCATGGATGGACATGCGGATGCGGTATATCGTGAACCGATGGGGGAATTGTTCGCACTCGCATATTACAAGATGACAGGGAAAGAGGTATAGCCCTATGCGCATGATCGGGGTTGACCTCGGGACGACCAATCGCAAGGTCGGACTATTCGATGAGTCAGGCAGACTTCTAGGACAAGCGAGTCGTCCAACCGTTACCGTAGATACGAATGAAGGCTACGTTGTATATGATCCAGATGCGATGTGGAATGACGTATCCGAAATGGTTCGCGAGCTAATGGATGCTCACGGTGAAGTTCCTGTTGATTATATCGGGATTACGAGCATGGCGGAGAGTGGACTGCTCGTGAACCGTCACACAGGCAAGGTGCAATCTCCGCTCCTGCCGTGGTTCGACACATGCTCTTCCGAGCAAGCGGAGCGGGTTCGTCAAGAAGGAACGCCGTTGGAGCTGTTCCAGCGTACAGGCCTGCACCTGTCGTTCAAGCATGGATTGCCAAAGCTGCTCTGGCTGAAGGATCGAGAGGCGAGTATGTTCAAGCAGGCTGTGTGGCTGTCCGTATCGGGATATATTGCATACCGATTAACTGGTGCAATGGCCTTCGACCCATCGCTTGCGACGCGAACATTTGCATACAGTATGGAGACGGACAGCTGGGATGTCCCGTGGATTCGGCATTTCGGATTGGATGAGCAGATTTTCCCGGAAGTTCTGCCAAGCGGCATACCCCTAGGAACTGTAGCGCCAGAGGTAGCGGGAGCCCTTGGTCTGTCTACCCATACACGAGTTGCAATTGGCGGGCATGATCATGTCTGTGCAGCACTTGCAGTTGGGGCTGTGCAGCCGGGTGACGTATATGTTTCTATGGGAACAGCAGAGACGCTCGTTGGCACAATCGCGAAGCGTCCACTCGGACAAGCAGAGTTTGATACCGGATTATCCTATGGCTATCATGTTGTGCCGGGTTATCACTTCTGGATGGGTGGCAATGCTTCTTCAGGCGGTGCAGTGGAATGGATTCGAAGACAGCTTGCCGATGAGACATTGTCCTACGAAGAGATTAAGCAGCTCATGAACGATGTGAACGATGGCCCAGGGGAAGCTCTGTTCTTCCCGTATTTGTCGGGAAGCGGCGCCCCTTATCCGAATTCGAAGACGCGTGCTGCCTTTATCGGTCTGTCCAAGTCGCACGGCAAGAAGGAGCTATTGCGGGCAGTATTTGAAGGTACGGCTTATCAGCTGGAGATGATTCGTCAAAGTGCGGAACGCAATTCGGAGCATGAGATTCGCAATATGTGCGCAGTTGGAGGCGGAACAAGGCTTCCTGCATGGTTGCAAATGAAGGCGGATATATCGAATGCAACGCTCGTCGTGCCGCCTATTGAGGAGGCGACGATGCTTGGCGCTGCATGCGCAGCTGCACTTGGGGGCGGGTATTATGCCCATGCAGAGGAAGTGCGTCAGGCGATGCAAAGTCGAGGCGTAGACACCTATCATCCTCATGCAGAGCGTCACCTTCGTTATCAACAGGTATACGACTCACGCTATATGCCTGTTGCAGAAGCGTTGTGCGGGATGTAGCGATCCATTAAGAGAAATGAAAGTTCCATCGGCGTGGAACGAGAGAGCTGGATTCATAACATAACTTGGAAGCAATAACGATAAGAGTCCATATCAAAAGCCTTGAAACAACTACAGCATTAGAGTGGATATGTCATTCACATAATAAGGAGCGTTGCTTTTTTCTGTTTATCAGGGCAACGCTCCTTTTCATTTAGCTAAATTAGGATTTGTGAAATGGATTCAGCTTATCTACCGCGCGGCGGAACAGCTCGCCAACTGCGCTAGTCTGCTTGTGATCCTGTACGTAGACTCCACCAGTATTCGTAAGGTCTTGAATAAGCTCTGAAATGGATTTGGATGCAGCTTCCTTACGACTGGATTCCGCTAATCGCGCCTGCTGCTTCCACTCTTCCTTGATGCTCAGTCTTTTCATAGTGTTCCCTCCTAATTCTTGGTGTACATCCATACTAAGATTTACGCTGATAAGTGCTGTCGGGTTGCATAACTTGATTGCGATAGGTTGTAGGAGGCTGCCCATAGAACCGCCGGAATTGTCTCGAAAAATAGAGCGCATCAGGGATGCCGACCGAGGCGGCTATATGCTCAACCGTTAGATCAGGACGTTCTCGAAGCAATTGGCGGCCCTTATCGATTCGCAGCTTCAACAGGAAGGTAACAGGTGTCATGTCCGTTATCCGCTTAAATATGCGAGAAAAATAGGCCCTGCTGTACCCTAAACTCTCCGCGATATGCTCGATGGATAATGGGTGCGCATATTGAGTAGACATCATCTGGATAGCCTGCCGTACGGTTTGCTGCATTTCAGACTCGGGACGCAGTCGATTCGTGTCATCCAATTGCCGCTGCATGCCTGCATATTTCGCCATAATGAGATGGAGACAGCCGTGTGCAATCAGATCTGCTGCTACACTTCGCTCTTGAAATGCTGCAGTAATGTGCTTCATCTGATAGGGAACATCCATGTGATCGTCTGCACGAATAATGGGGGTTTGTTCCGAGAACCCAGCACGGCCTACGAGGTCATCAGCAGAACTGCCTTGAAAGGCAATCCAGCAGTATTTCCATGGCTGCGCTGCATCGGATTCATAGCTGACGAGGCGTCCGGGTGCGATGAGGAACGCATCCCCCGCCTGAAGCTCGTAAGTTTTCGTTTCCGTTGAAAATTTCCCTTGTCCATCCATAATATGATGGAGCAAATAGTAGTCGTAAAGTTTAGGGCCGACCTTATGAGAGGGGACGGTCTGGCTTTCCCCTGCAAATAGGACGCGTAATCCTTCTTGTTCGACGTAGGTTGGATTTGATGCAACCGTATAGGTTTCTAGAGCGCTGACGACACTAGCCTCTGCATCGCTAGTTGCAGTTGCTGCCTCTGCCGCTTCATAATTAAGGGAGTCAGTCATAATGAGATCCTCCTTGCGTGTACAATAATAGTATTGTAGCATGAAAATGATGGTAGAGTCACATAAGTCCATATGTAGCGCACATCGATATATTACGAAATCCAGCGGATATTCGTATGATTGATGTAACGGTATCGTATTCACGTGAAACAACGGGAGGTCATTGTAATGGATGCAAGCAAACTACTGGCAGGTTTTGAACAACGATATGGAACGAGTTCTGCACCGGTTCGTTTTTTCCATGCTCCAGGACGAGTGAATTTGATTGGAGAGCATATTGACTATAATGGAGGATATGTGCTCCCTGCCGCATTGGAATTCGGGACGACTCTATTAATTCGTGAACGTGAGGATCAATGCATACGACTGGCGTCGACGAATTTTGAATATCAGCTGGATATTGAACTGGATGCACTTGCAGAAGCGAAGCAGGATCAATGGACAGATTATCCAATCGGAGTCATGAATCAGCTCGAGCAATCGGCTCGTGGCTTGACTAGAGGATATGAGCTGCTATTCCACGGAGATATTCCGAATGGGGCAGGATTGTCTTCTTCTGCATCACTGGAAGTGGTAACCGCTTATGCGCTGCTCACGATGGAAGGGCACAGCATCGATCGAACAGACATCGCTGTATTGTCCCAGCGAGCAGAGAATCAATTCGTCGGCGTGAACTGTGGCATCATGGATCAATTCGCAGTATCGCAAGGCAAGCTGGATCATGCCATTCTATTAATGTGCGATACGTTGGAATATACGCATGTACCTTTCCAGACAGAGGGGTACTGTCTTATTATCGGCAATACGAATAAGCGCCGCGGGCTAGTCGATTCGAAGTATAATGAGCGCAGAGCACAGTGTGATGAGGCGGTACGGGCGCTGCAAGCTACATATCCGCATATGACGCTGCTGGCGCAGCTTAGCGCGGAGCAATTCGAAGCTGCGGCCGATACGATTGCAGATGATATCGTGCGTGCACGTGCGGCGCATGTCATTGCAGAGCATGATCGCGTGAAGCAGTCGGTTGAGGCGCTGAAGAACAATGACCTGATTCGTTTCGGCGAATTGATGAATGCATCGCATGACTCCTTGCGTGATTTGTATGAAGTCAGCTGCAACGAGTTGGATATTATGGTAGAGGAAGCACGACATATCGAAGGGACACTTGGTTCTCGAATGACGGGAGCAGGATTTGGCGGCTGCACGGTATCGCTCGTACGTGAAGGGGATGCTGAACAATTTGTCGCGCAAGTAGGTTCCGCATATGAACAGCAGACCGGATTACATCCGGAATTTTATATCTGTCGCGTAGGAGATGGGGTAAGAGAGATCAAGCCTTCTATACAGACAGCAACAATTGGTGAGGAGTGGTAATAGCATGGCAGTATTAGTTACAGGTGGAGCAGGGTATATTGGTTCGCATACGGTTGCAGAATTGTTGGCACGCGGTGAAGAGGTCGTGATTGTAGATTCGTTAGAGACTGGACATAAAGATGCGGTTCTTGGCGGTACGCTTCATATTGGTGATATTCGCGATAGTGCATTTCTCGATTCTGTATTTGCGCAACATTCTATTGATGCAGTCATTCATTTTGCTGCCTACTCACTTGTAGGAGAGAGCATGAGCAATCCTGCGAAATATTACGATAACAATGTCCACGGCACGCTTGTTCTGCTTGAAGCGATGCGCAAGCATCAAGTGTCCCGGATTGTATTCTCATCAACTGCAGCAACTTATGGGGAGCCGGAGCGCACACCGATCGAAGAGACAGAAGCGACGAACCCGACGAATGTATACGGGGAGACGAAGCTGACGATGGAGCGGATGATGCGCTGGTTCGATCAAGCACATGATATTCGCTACGTTTCGCTGCGTTACTTCAATGCGGCTGGCGCTCATGAGAATGGCAAGATCGGCGAAGATCATAGACCTGAGACGCACCTCATTCCACTTGTATTGCAGACAGCACTTGGCCAGCGGAAGGAAATGAAGGTGTTCGGCAACGACTATCCTACAGCTGACGGCACATGCATTCGTGATTATATCCATGTCAGCGACTTGGCTGATGCCCATGTGCTGGCAGTTGAATACTTGCGCGGCGGCGGTCAGAGCGATGTGTTCAATCTGGGCAGCGGCAACGGGTTTTCGGTTCTGGAAGTGATCCAGACTGCAGAACTGGTTACGGGAAGAAGTGTACCAACTGTGGTGGAAGAGCGCCGAGCCGGAGACCCTGCTGTGCTTATCGCATCCGCTAACAAAGCGAAGTCTGTTCTGGGCTGGAATCCGAAGCGGGATGATCTGAATGTGTTGATCGAGAGTGCTTGGAAATGGCATCAAGCACGTCCACACGGATACGATAGCTGAGGAGGAATGCGAGATGACACAAGGTGTGGAAGGATTAGCTCTGTCGCGAGAATCTGCCCAGCGGGCAAGCTTCGCGATTGAGACCTTGATTCGATATGCAGTACATCATGATCTGATGAATCGGCTTGATATGCCCTATGTTCGCAATCAGCTACTAGCTTTATTCCAATTGCCAGAGCCTTGTTCAAGTTTCCGAGATGAGCAATGGGAAGCAATTCCGGATGAACCGCATTCTATACTCGATGAGCTGCTGGATTATGCCTATAAGAGCGGCATTCTTCCAGATAACACTATGACGCAGCGCGATCTACTTGATGCGCGGATTATGGGGCTGCTCATGGCGCGTCCTTCTGAGATGCAGGACCGTTTCCAACGGATACGGATGACGGATGGAATGGAGCGGGCAACCGATGATTTCTATCGTCTCAATCAAAAGTGCAATTATATTCGGACTGATCGTGTCCGCAACAATGAATACTGGCTCCATATGAGTGAGTTCGGTGAAATGGAAATGACGATCAACTTGTCGAAGCCGGAGAAGAGTCCGCAGGAAATTGCGCTTGCTGCACAGTTGTCCGCATCTCACTATCCCGAATGTCTGCTCTGCGCGGATAATGTAGGGTATGCAGGAAGACTGGATCATCCTGCCCGGCAAAATTTGCGCATTCTCCCTGTGGAGTTGAACGGAGAATCCTGGTATTTCCAATACTCGCCGTATGTGTATTATAACGAGCACAGCATTATTTTCAAAAGTGAGCATATTCCGATGAAGCTAACGCGTAATACGTTTGCACGTTTGCTGCACTTTACGGAGCAATTCCCGCATTATTTCATTGGTTCTAATGCTGACCTACCCATTGTAGGCGGATCGATCCTCAGTCATGATCATTTCCAAGCGGGCAGACATACGTTCCCAATTGAACGAGCGCCGATCGAGACTCGGTTCACGCATTCGGCATACCCTGGCGTAACCGCAGGGATTGTTCGCTGGCCGATGTCAGTGCTGCGCCTGCAAGGTGAGCAGCCGGATGTCCTGCTTCAATGTGCGGATGAAATCTATGAGCAGTGGAAGCTGTACAGTGATGACAGCGTAGGGATTGCAGCGAGTACGACTCGTGACGGGGAATCGATTCGTCACAATACGATTACGCCAATTGTAAGGCGCCGGGGTTCGTTATTCGAGATGGACTTGGTGCTTCGCAACAATCGCACAGATGAGGTTCACCCTGAGGGCATATTCCATCCACACCGAGAGCATCACCATATTAAGAGAGAAAATATTGGCTTAATTGAAGTGATGGGGCTTGCGATTCTCCCAGGGCGTCTGAAGCAAGATATTGAGCGGATTACGACTCTGTTGTCCGAACAAGGACAATGGATGGAGGCAAGGGATCAACTGAAAGAAACCGATAGCCTATATCCTCATCGTGTTTGGGTGGATCAATTACTGGATCAATACGGGATTATGGCAGTTGATAAGGCTAGACAGGTCATTTTGCATGAGATCGGCAATAAGTTTGTGACCATACTGGGTCAAGCGGGCGTATTCAAGCATGATGAGTTGGGACGCGAGGCCTTCTGCCGCTTCGCCATGGCATGTGGGTATGAGCAAGTAAAGCCATGAGCGAATTTTGGAAGACATCGTAATATTAACAATTGAATCCTATTGATACTTAAATATAAGTGATGCTGAATTCTATTAATACTGAGATGTAAGTGATAGTGGAACATAAGGATTAACGAGTGTTGCTGAGTGTTAGTATAAACGATTGAATCGTATAGATAGTAGAGTACGTAATAGTGCCATTAAAGCAGTATAGAGAGAAGATCAAAAGGGAATGAGGACGGAAGGGGGAGCGGCTGTGGCTGCTTTACAGATGAATACCATTCAGCATGAACGCTGGGGCGAGAGTTTGCACCTAGAGAATGGAACCTATGAGGTAATTGTGCCGCTAACATTTGGCATCCGAATTATGCATTTCAGCTTATGCGGTCAAGAAAATATGCTGTTCGAGGATCGTGAAGGGGCAATCCGCCAGGAGGGAGAAGCGTTCCATGCCTTAGGCAGCGACGGTTGGCTGCTTCGCGGCGGGCATCGGTTATGGGCAAGTCCAGAAGCTTATCCACGGACGTACACGCCGGATGATCGGCCTATTGAATACGTACGAACAGCGTCAGGCGTGAGATTGATTGCTCCGGTAGAACCATGGACGCAATGCGCCAAGGAAATCGAGCTGATTTTTCAGCAAGACGACGTCGTTGTCATCCACCGTATTGCCAATAAGGGAGCATGGCCGATTCAGCTGGCACCGTGGGCGATCACGGTTATGGCACCGGGTGGTACAGCTGTTGTTCCGCAGATTACAAGAGATACCGGCCTGCTCCCGAACCGCTCCATTTCGCTGTGGCCATATGCTGCTATGAATGATGAGCGGGTGACATGGGGAGAACGACACATCGAAGTGAAGCAAGTTGCTCACCTGAAGCAAGCGTTCAAGTTCGGTATGCTTCAAGAGGAGGGCAAGGCGTCTTATACAAGAAATGGAATCGTTTTTGAGAAGCGCTGTGAACCGATTTCTGGTGCGAGTTATCCGGACGGGGGCTGCTCCTTTGAATTGTATACGAACGAGCATATATTGGAACTAGAGACACTCGGGCCGCTTGTTACCTTGGAACCAGAAGCTGTAGCAACCCATCAGGAAGTGTGGAGCTTGGCTCCAATCAAGGTTCTGTAATTTGCAATGTGGAATGAAGCGGAGTTCAGTGATTTTTCACAATGAACGAGTAGCTAATTAGATGTCTAGTACTTCCATATGAATGATTGAATAGGCATTGCTACAATTGGCGCTGTTCGCTGTATTCTTGGAATATAGCTGGCAGCGCTTTTGCTATTCAGACAGTGAGACGGTTGGAGGACTGCTGATATAGATGCAGATGAACTACAAGAACAACTACAAAAACAACTACAAGAACAACCACTAGAGAAATTGCAGGAGTAACTGCAGCCAACAGGGGATCTCCGATATATTGTTGGAATTATTTCTTTACACGGTATTCCGATGTCCTTCATAATGGTCATGAGATACATACAGCTTACGTATCAGATCGGAATTGTAAAGGCAGGTATTCGATATGAAATGGAAAGAGGGGAAACGGGACATGAAAACATGCAAGTGGTTAGCAATGTGCATGGCGGCAGTGCTTGTGCTGCTAACAGGCTGTCAATCAATTGGCGGACTTGATGTGACGAAGGTCATGAAGAAGCAGCTGGACATCAACTCGTATGAAGCACAGCAGACGATGAGCATTCATTTTGAGCCGGCATCTGGCAAGCTGCAAGATGATGATACGGCAATGATAAAAGCGTTCAACGATGCGCAATTGACAATTCAAGTGAAGGCGCAGGATGCTCAGCGTTTTTCGATGAGTGGCAAGCTGAAGGTGGCAAGCGACGAGGTTCCGTTCACAATTGGCTGGAAAGACAATCGCATGGCGCTTAAGCTGGAGGGAGCTAAATCCCCTATTGTAATGAGCAATGATATGAATACTCAACTTTTATCTACGGTTCAACCTGCTTCAAAGCAATTGAAGGCTTTTACTGAATCTACGATAACGCTATTTGGCAAGCATGCACCGAATCCTCAAAATGCATCTGTAAAGCAAGTCACAGAGCAAATAATGGGACAATCGCTGCCATTATCGCAGCTCCATATTGAATTCGGAGGCAATGAACTGGTGCCATGGGTGAAGCAACTGCTTCAATCTGCTCTGAAGGACGAAGAGGGCATGAAGGCTTGGTTTCTGGAAATGGGCAAGTGGTACGTACCGATGCTAACGGCTGCGCTATCGCAAGCAGCTCCTGAGATGGAGGGAGAGGTTCCAGATATGCTGAAGGATGGCGAGGCATTTGGATTATCGGCGTACAAAATGTTCAAGGAACAGCTGCCATCCATCATTTCACAGCTCGATCAAGGTTATGAGGCTTGGGTGAAGAGCAATCCGGACGCGGCCGTTCTGCTCGGGCCAGATACGAAGCTCGTCTTGGATCTGTATGCAGATCAGGAATCGAATATTCGCAAGCTGAATGCATCGCTGGCGATCGCTGTTCCGGCTTCTGCTGGCGCTCCGTTCAAGAAGGTTACCATTAACCAATCAACCGAATACAGCAACCTAAATGGTAATGTGAAGGTGGATGACGTGGATTTCTCCTCTTCCGTATCCCTAACAGATCCAGAGATGACGCCTGGCAAGTGGCTCAGACACTTCGACCCTTCATCTGTAGCGCACAAATGGCTGAAGCAAGTGGGAGTAACGAAGAAGTGGACGACAATCCCAGTCTCAACAACGAACTATGACGACTGGTTCTATGATGATATGGCGCTGCCGTATACGAAGAGTGGAACGATGATGGTTCCGCTGCGCGATATTACGGAGGAATTCGATGCGAAGCTGAAGTGGGAAGGCAAGACGAAGCTGACCATTACGGATGACATTACGGGAACCGTAACCGAGCTGACATTAAACAGCAAGCAGGCGAAGGTTGGGGGACAGACGATTGACATGCCGTTAGCACCAGAAGTGAAGGATGGGCAATTATATGTTCCGCTCCGCTCGCTGGCGCAAATACTGGGCTTCACATTTACGATCAATAAAAATGATGGGTCGCAGTGGCTCGAAATGAACCGTGAATAACGATTCAGCTGTGCGAATTGTGCTCATCCAATAGCAAGAACAACAATAAGGGAAGCGGGTTGAGGGGGAGATTCCTCTTCAATCCAGCTTCCCTTATGTACGATGGGGGTGGTGCATTCATTACAAAGATACGCGTCTAACTAAAGCCATGCAGGCGCGACATCTCTTGGGTCACCTGCAGCAGCATGCTGATCCAGCGGTCGATATGAGGCTCCATTCGATCACTAGGGCCGATTAAGCTTATAGCCGCATGGACAGAGCCATCACCAAGGAAGATCGGTGCTGCAATGCCAGTTACGCCAATATTGCGCATGTTCGAGCTCATCTCGTAGCCCCGTTCGCGGATATTGGCAAGACGCTGGCTCATTTGCTCACGCTCCGTGATGGAGTGGTTGGTAAAAGCGGTCATTGGTTCTTCAAGCACGGTCTGCTGCAACGACTCCGAACTATAGGCCAGAATAACGCGCGAGGCACTTGTCGCATAGAGCGGAAACCGCCTATAGGCATCAATGATGAAGCGGATTGGCAGCGGGGAGTCGAGCTTGTCGACATAGATCGCATCCTGCTGATCGCGAATACATAAGCATACCGACTCCTTCGTCAAGTCTGCGAGCTGCTGCAAGTAAGGTCTTGCAAAGCTGACCATATCATCATCGTTTTTTACCTTATTTCCTAATTCCAGCAGTGTATACCCTAATGAATACAGCTTCGTCCGTGGATGCTGCTTGATCAGTCCTTCGCTCTCCAAGGTGGTCAGCATTTTATGGACAGCCCCCTTAGACCACTGCAATTCGCGGCTTAAATCCGTGACTCCCCATTCCTTCGATCCGTGAAGAAACAGCTTCAGCAGTGTACAACATTTTTGAACGGATGACAGATAGTGCTCCATATTCTCTCTCCTATGATCGTACTAGCCGATATTTTCAATTGGTGGCATGATGCTGACAAATGGAAATATGGCGTTGTTCAAGTAATTGTGCGAGTGCTGGGTACAATTTGTGTTAAAATGTGACAAATTTCATGGTTCTATATTGAACATACCATGCCCCTATGCTAAAATCAAACCAAGATTCACCAATTATAAACACTGTTCACTAATAGTGAACAAATTTGGGGGAGGAATACAATGAAAGCACGTCGCTGGGCATCATTGATATTAACTTTAACCTTGATCGGCTCTTTGTTGGCTGCTTGCGGATCTTCAAATTCCAGCAGCAAAGATGGAAGCGGTTCCAATGGTTCGTCTGTGGAAGGTGAATTGGTTATCGCCGGGAATGGAGCTACGGTGGAGACCTTGATGAAGGACGAAATTTTCAAAAAGTTCAATGAAAAATACCCAGACGTAAAGCTGTCCTATGTATCGGGCGTATCGACAGATATTGTGGCCAAGGTCACGGCGCAGCAGGGATCTCCGCAAATTGATGTAGCCGTCATTGAAGGTGGCGAGCAGGAGGCAGGCCGCGAGAAGGGACTATGGGAAGCACTCGATCCTGCACAGATTCCGAACATGTCCAAAGTTGACGAACAACTGAAGATCAATGAAAACAGCGGCGTAACGGTCAACTATACCCCAATGGGCATCTCATACAATGTCAAGCTGGTGAAGGAGAAGGGACTGCCTGTACCGGAGTCTTGGAATGATCTTGCTCTTCCTGCCATGAAGGGAAATATTACGCTGACTGAAATGTCGAGCAACTTCGGCCGTTCAGCAACTATTATGCTTGCTTATGCCAATGGCGGTTCTGAGAAGGACATGGCTGGAGGCTTCGATAAACTGAAGACAATCGCAGGTTATATGCCGACATTCGCCAAGACTGCGGCTCAGCTGCAGCAGAATTTGCAAAATAACACGGCAGCCTATACAGCTTGGACGATGGCAAGAAGTATCGTACAGAAGGATCAAGGCGTGGACTTGCAGTTCGTCATTCCGAAAGAAGGCGCCAACATCGTGCCAAATGTCGCTTCCTTAATCAAGGGTGCGAAGCATCCTAATGCGGCCAAAGCATTCATCGATTTCCTGCTGACGGACGAAGTACAGACGCTGTACGCGACGAAGTTGTATTACAACACGGCTGTTGATGTGAAGCTGCCTGAGGATACGGCGAAGCTGCTTGATTTTGATAAAAGTAAAATTGTGAAATTCGACTATGGTGTCATTAGTGACAATACGAAGCAATGGCTTGATCAGTTCAATAAGGAAGTAGCGCCTCTCGTAGGTAAATAACTTATAGATAATCAGGATGGAGGATATGCTCATGACGATCACGTACGACGTAGAATTGCAGGGCGTTCATAAGCGCTTCGGTGGAACGGTCGTCGTTGACAATTTCAACTTGGGAGTGGAACGGGGAGAGTGTGTTACTTTCCTCGGTCCCTCGGGTTGTGGGAAGACGACGACGTTGAATATGATCGCCGGCTTCTTAGAACCGGATGGAGGAGAACTGCGAATCAAAGGCAAATCCATGCGCGGTGTTCCTGCGAATAAACGAGATCTCGGCATGGTATTTCAGACGTACTCGTTATTTCCGCATATGACAGTCGGAGAAAATGTTGCATACGGCTTGAAGCTGAGAAAGACATCGAAATCGGAGATGGCGGATCGCGTGAAGAAGGTGCTTGATCTCGTGAAGCTTCCGCATGTCATTGATCGATATCCGAAGCAATTGTCAGGAGGACAGCGGCAGCGGATCGCTATCGCACGGGCACTTGTGACGGAGCCGTCACTGCTGCTGCTGGATGAACCGCTTAGTAATCTCGATGCGAAGCTAAGAGAGGAATTGCGGGAGGAAATGAAGCGTCTGCAGCAGGAAATCGGCGTAACGACGATATTTGTTACACATGATCAAGAAGAAGCAATGTATCTCTCTGATCGAATTGTCGTGCTCGATCACGGAGCTGTAGAGCAGATTGGGACTCCTGAGCAAATCTATCATGAGCCGGCCTCAGCGTTCGTGCATGAGTTTATTGGCAAATCCAATCGCTTCGAAGCTACTGTCGTTGCTGTAAACGATCATTGGGGGGAGCTGCGTACAGCAGGAGGAATAAGGCTAAAGGCTGAACGGAATGGGTACTCGTTCAAGGAAGGAGAGCAGGTGCTCGCTTATGTCCGGCCTGAACATATTCGAATGGAAGCAGCACGATCGGAAGCTGGAGATTCCTCGAATGAATCTAATTGCTCACATGGAGCTGTTTCGCTGGTGTCCTTCCTTGGTTCGTATGGAGAGATGGTTGTACGAACAGCCGATGGTTTGATCAGTGTGCGAACTCATTCCCAGCGTCGTCATCAGCATGTGTCAGACGAACAGCTGGTGAAGCTTACATGGGATGAGCAAGATGTCATCGTCTTCCCGCGGAAGGAGGGCTAGCATATGGCGAAGCCCGCAGGAAGTAAGTCTTGGGCAGCTCTACTGCTGCTTGTTCCCAGCCTGATCGTGATACTGGGTGTATTTGTACTGCCGATGCTGTACATGTTCGTAATTAGCATTCGTGAAGATGGAGGAACCGGTGCATTTACAATGGAGCAATATGTATTATTTTTTCAAGATCCATACTATGTAGAGGTGCTGTGGCGGACAATCAAGCTTAGTCTGTACACAGTTATCGTGTGCCTGCTACTTGGCTATCCCGTAGCCATGTATATGGCGCAGGCAACGCCCAAAATGCGGGGATTCATTACGTTTCTCATTATTTCTCCTCATCTTATTAGCGTCGTCATCCGGAATTTCGGCTGGGTGGTCATCTTAGGCGACAATGGCTTCATTAATAACACCCTTATCTCGCTAGGAGTAATTGAGAAACCGCTGCGTCTGTTGTACAACGAACTTGGCGTCGTTATCGGTCTTGCAGATTCATTAATTGTCTATATGGTACTTGCGATTGCAACGAGCCTATATGCAGTAGATGCTTCCCTGTATAAGGCCGCAGGGATACTAGGTGCTTCCCGTTCGCGGATGTTCTTCAGTGTGACGCTGCCGCTAAGCATGCCTGGCATATTTGCCGGCACGACGCTTGTGTTCAGCTTGGCGATGAGTGCCTTTGTCACGCCTGCACTTATGGGGGGGACATCTGTGAAGGTAATGCCGGTTATCGCCTACGAGAAGATGATGGCTGCCTATGATTGGTCGCTTGGCGCAGCGCTTGCCTTTTTGCTTCTTGGCTCGACGCTTGGCCTCGTGGCTCTATTTACACGATTGGTTGAGACGAAACGATATAAGGAGGTGTTCTCGTCATGATGAACGAATCGAAACGATTTCGAATTTCGCCGCTTGGCATCATTACGTTTCTCGTCGTTCTAATGGTCATATCGCCGCTCCTTATTATCGTGCCCACCTCATTTACTTCGACGGGGGTACTTCGCTTTCCACCAGAGGGCTTTTCGCTGCAGTGGTATGTGAAAATTTTTGACCGTCCAGAGTTCATTGAGTCATTTTGGGTAAGTGTGAAGCTGGCATCCATTACAGCTGTAATCGCGACAATCATTGGTACACTGGCTGCATTCGCACTGCACAAATATAAGCCCAAGGGAAGTGGAGCGATCAACGCGCTTCTCTTGTCCCCATTGACAGTACCTTCCTTGATTATAGGGATATCTGCACTTCTATTTTTTACGAGAATTGGACTTGCTGGTACCTTTACGGGGTTGCTGCTCTCTCATATCTTGATCTCGGTACCATACGTCGTACGGCTTGTGCTGACCGGGCTCAGTTCCTTCGATTATACATTGGAGCGGGCTGCGGCTATTCTAGGTGCGAATCCGATTCGCACGTTTTGGGACATTACTCTGCCAGTTATTCGGCCTGCTATTTTCTCAGGAATGGTGTTTGCGTTTCTGACGTCATTCGATAATGTCACGGTATCCTTATTCTTAATATCTCCATCAACGACAACACTTCCGATGGCTATCTTCAATTATATGCAGGAATCGTTAACACCGCTTGTCGCGTCTATTTCTTCCATCATGATATTGCTAAGTCTCGTATTTATCTTCATCTTAGAACGGGTGTACGGGTTGGATCGATTGTTCGGCTCCAATTCGCAATCCCATTAAGGCAGGTAAAGTAGATATGAAATTCATAGAGCAATTGGAACGGTGGCTGCCCGAAATGCTTGCCCTGCTTGAGCAGAGTGTGAATATGGATTCCCCATCAACGAATAAAGAGTTAACCGACCGGATGATAGATTGGTATGAGGATTGCTTCAAGAAGGAGCTTGGAGCAGTAGTAGAACGAGTTCCGAATGATAGATATGGAGATAGACTCGTCGTTCGCGTAGGCAGCGGTCCGAGGAGCATATTGCTCGTAGGCCATGCGGATACCGTATGGCCTGCGGGAGAGACGAAGAGAAGGCCATTCCGCGTAGACAGCAAACGAGCTTACGGGCCAGGTGTATATGATATGAAGGCGAGCTTGATTCAAGCATTATTTGCGATAAAAATTCTACAATTTACAAACAGACTTCCCGAACAGCTATCAATTGTGTTATTAATTAATAGTGATGAAGAAATTGGAAGTCCAACTTCGCGACAATGGATTGAATTCTATGCGAGAGACTGCGAGGCGGCCTTCGTGCTAGAGCCGCCGATGGAGCCTACTGGAGCATTGAAGACAGCTCGCAAGGGTAGTGGTCGATTCTATCTATCTGTTGAGGGACAAGCAGCACATGCGGGTGTCAATCCCGAATCGGGCGTATCTGCAGTCGAAGAGTTAGCACATCAAATTATTCAACTTCACCGTATGTCGGACCCAGAACGCGGCATACATGTGAACGTTGGTAAAATAAGCGGTGGGATTGGAGCCAATGTGGTAGCCGATTATGCCGAAGCAGACATTGATGTGCGCGTCCGGACGATGGAAGATTTCAATCGATTTGTAGAGAGGATTCATGGACTTGCTTCAATTCATCCCGATGTTCGTCTCCGATTGACTGGAGACATGAATCGTCCCCCTATGGAGCGGACAGATTCGATTGCGAAGCTGTATCAGATAGCTAGAGAAGCAGCGAAAGAACAGTTGAACTTGGAGTTGGAGGAGACAAGCACGGGCGGTGTAAGCGACGGGAATTTCATAGCAGCATGTGGAGCACCAACGCTCGATGGATTAGGTGTGCGCGGCGATGGCGCACATTCACCGTCGGAATTTATTTGGCTGCATGAGTTGCCGCGTCGAACTGCATTGTTGGCTAGTATACTGGAACGTCTGTAACGTTAAGGAAGCAGTTGATTCAGGGGAGAGTGCAAGCCATGGCCAAGTCACTAGGTTCAAGCACGAATATTATTATTCGAATGGAAATTGACAAGCATGTATGTACATTTGCTCAGATTGCAGCAGCAATCGGCGAGAGCGGCGGGGATATTGTTGCGATAGACGTCATTCGCGGCACACCGGCATTTACAGTACGAGACGTTACGGTCAATGTGTATGATGGCAGTGTAGGTGATCGCATCGTACAGCGGTTGAAGCAGCTGAAGGGTGTTACGATCGTGAACGTCTCGGATCAGACATTCCTGATGCACCTCGGCGGCAAGATTGAAATGACCCCGAAAGTACCGATTCGTAACCGTGACGATCTGTCACGCGTGTATACGCCAGGTGTTGCCCGTGTATGTATGGCCATCCACGAAGATCCTAACCGCGCCTATACGCTGACGATTAAGCGGGATACGGTTGCCGTCATCTCGGATGGAACGGCAGTGCTGGGGCTTGGCAATATTGGAGCACTGGCAGCAATGCCAGTTATGGAAGGGAAGGCAATGCTGTTCAAGCAGTTTGCCAATGTAGATGCTTTCCCGATCTGTCTGGATACGCAGGACACGGAAGAAATCATACGAACGATTGAAGCGATTGCGCCGGCATTTGGCGGCATTAACTTGGAAGACATATCGGCACCGCGCTGCTTTGAAATTGAGCAGAGATTAAGCGAGAAATTGGATATTCCTATTTTCCACGATGATCAGCATGGTACATCTGTAGTCATGCTGGCGGGAATTCTCAATGCGTTGCGCATCGTTGGCAAGTCGATCGAGGATTGCAAGATTGTGCTGTGCGGCGTAGGTGCAGCCGGAATGGCATGCACGGAGATGCTGCTCACAGCAGGAGTTGTGAATATCATTGGTGTCGATCGTCAGGGTGCGCTAGTACGGGATACCGTGTATGAAAATGAAGCATGGAATCGGTACGCATCGAAGACAAATCCGAACTTGGAGAGCGGTTCTCTGAGTGATGTTATCCGAGGTGCGGATGTATTTATCGGCGTATCCGGGCCAGGTGTATTGAAGAGAGAGGATGTCATGACAATGGCTTCCGACCCAATCGTATTTGCTATGGCCAATCCGACTCCAGAAATCGATCCGGACGAAATCGAAGATATTGCTCGCATTATTGCAACAGGCCGTTCGGATTACCCGAACCAAATCAATAATGTTCTCTGTTTCCCAGGGCTGTTCCGCGGCGTGCTGGATTGCCGTGCGTCCAAGGTGACAGAACGTATGAAGCTGGCAGCGGCACATGCAATTGCTGAAGTTGTACCTGCCGATGAGCTGAATGAACTTTATATCATTCCGAGCGTCTTTAATGCACAAGTTGTGCCGAAGGTTCGTGATGCGGTCGTAGATGCGGCCTATGCGGATGGCGTGGCACGCAGACGTGATTACAGAGACGTGAACAAAGGGGTATAATCTACACGTTATGTACACGTTATTGACCGACGAATCACTACAAGAAGCTTATCAGGAAGCTGTTCGTATGCAATTGGAGGCTACATTTGTCGATATGCTTCTTGCTGAAATTGAATATCGTAGGAAGCGGATAAGTCTCGAGGCTTCCTGATGCACCTTGTTCTGCTTGCGTTTCATGCTTAGAAATACATTTGAAAACAATCATACATGACAGCCACTCTTTCAAACTACGATGTCTGAAGGGGTGGCTGTTTTATATGTAGGACAGCGATTATTTAAAAAGTAGAGAAAAACACAAAAAAATGAAATAAAATACTAGAAAATGCCATATTTATCAAACGTTATTATTGACGAGTTGGAATATGTAGGTACAATATGCCTATAACGCGTTACTTGGATCATGCTTTTAAGCTTTTGTGGTTTTATGCTTTTACGCGATAAATCATTTTTTTTGTTGAAATTGACCACTGCTAACAATATTAGTGTTGTGGTGAACCAAGAAAAAATGATAGTTTACAAGAATTTATGATGTGAAAGGGAGAATGGTCATGATGAAATCTCGTCGTCATCTTGTTATGGCTGCAATTATGTCGCTTCTGATGCTGTTTGCAGCTGCATGTGGGAATGGTGGATCTGCCAATAATGCCACTAGTGAAGGGAGCGGAGAAGCTAAGGGCTCTGCTGAAGGCAAGAAAGTCAAAATTGGCATTACCCAGGTTGTCAATCATGCATCCCTCGATGAGGCCTATAAAGGCTTCGTTCAAGCATTAAAGGATAATGGTTATGTCGAAGGAGAGAACTTAGTACTGGATTATCAGAATGCTCAGGGTGATCAGACAAATGCAGCTACGATCGCGCAGAAATTCGCGACGGGCGGAGTGGATCTCATTTTAGGGATTGGCACATCGGTTTCTCAAGCTGCAGCGAAGGAGACGAAGGATATTCCTGTGCTGTTTACGGCGGTTACGGATCCTGTAGGAGCGGGTCTTGTGCAGAGCATGGAGAGCCCTGGCGGCAATGTGACGGGAACGACAGATCTGCATCCAGAAGCGATCTCCAAGTTGATGGAGTTCATTAAGGACAATGTCAAAAATATTGCATCAGTAGGCATCATCGCGAATGAAGGCGAGCAAAACACCGTAGTCAATGTCCAGAAAGCTGAGGAAGCTCTAACAAAGCTCGGGTTATCGGTTGTCAAAGCCCCTGTAACGAATAGCTCGGAAGTGAAGCAAGCTGCGGAATCGCTTATTGGCAAGGTGCAGGCCATTTATGTTCCTTCTGATAATACAGTCGTAAGTGCGTTGAACTCGGTTATTGGTGTGGGCAATGACAATAAGATTCCGGTGTTCGTTGCAGAGAAAGACTCAGTAAAGAACGGCGGTGTTGCTTCCTTCGGCTTCGAATATTTCGATCTAGGTTATACGACCGGCAAGATGGCTGTTGAAATCCTTAAGGACGGCAAGAAACCGGCTGATGTTTCTGCTCGTATTCCTGAATCTCTCGATTTGGCGTTGAACCTGAAGGCTGCAGCTGCTCAAGGATTCGATGTATCGGATGCGATGAAGCAGCAGGTCAAGCCGGAGAACTTGTTCCAATAAAGACGGAAGGCATTGCTTCGCTGCACATGCGGAAGACGAAAGAGAGCAGAATCATGCTTTACCGAACCGTTCTATGAGGCTTTAATCGCGCATCAAGTGTAAGCAGGCAGCCGCACTACCGCACTACATACGGCCTGTACGATAACTGCTTGGCGACCGCAATCATAAGTGGTCGTTCGGGTTGATTTCGATACGGGCCGTTCGTTCATTTATACGAATCGAGGAAGGAGCGATGGCTCGTGGATGGATTTGGATTAGCGATGCTGAAATCGGCCGAGTTAGGCGTGTTATATGCTGTAATGGCGTTAGGGGTATACTTAACATTTCGCATACTTGATTTCCCGGATTTAACGGTAGACGGAAGCTTTACGACGGGTGCAGCGATCGCTGCATTATCAATAACTTCGGGCATATCGCCTTGGATTGGTACGCTGCTTGCATTTCTCGGTGGTGGGATTGCAGGCATGATTACGGGTCTTATTCATACGAAGGGGAAAATCAACGCACTTCTATCTGGCATATTGATGATGATTGCTTTGCATTCCATTAATTTGCGGATTATGGGTAAGGCCAATATTGGCCTGATGCAGAATGAAACGCTGCTGACGCCTCTATCGCATGGATTTACGCTGCTTTTGGTAATGGGAGCATTTGCGCTGCTTATTAAATTTGGTCTGGACTGGTTTTTGCGTACGGAAATTGGTTTGTCACTGCGCGCGACGGGGAACAACCCGCGGATGATTCGCAGCTTCGGTGTGCATACCGACAATACGATTATTCTTGGCGTCAGTCTCTCGAATGCACTTGTTGCTCTATCAGGCGCACTTGTTGCGCAATCCCAAGGGTTCGCGGATATCCAATCCGGGGTAGGCATGATTGTTGTGGGGCTGGCCTCTGTCATTATCGGTGAGGCGATATTTGGCCATCGCACGATCATGCGTGCTACGCTAGCTGTGGTGCTAGGTGCTGTTCTGTATCGGGTCATTATCGCAATTGCTTTGCGAATGCAAATGAATGCAACCGATTTGAAGCTGCTCACAGCAATTATCGTTATTATTGCCTTAACGATACCGATGATTCGCAAGTCATGGAATCAACGTCGTGCAAGCAAGCTGCGTGCTATCCAGATGATTCAAAAGGGTGGTGAATAGAGATGCTGCATGTCAATCAAGTAAGTAAGTTTTTTAATGCGAATACGGCTGATGAGAAGATGGCATTGTCTCATATTCAACTGCATTTACAACCTGGCGACTTCGTTACGGTTATTGGCAGCAATGGTGCAGGCAAATCGACCCTAATGAATATTATTTCCGGAGTGATCGCGCCTGATGTAGGCAGCGTCTCGTTAGATGGTCATGAGGTAACATCCATGTCAGAACATCGCCGGAGTCGCTGGATCGGTCGTGTGTTCCAAGACCCGATGGCTGGAACGGCACCGGATATGACGATTGAGGAAAATATGTCCATTGCCCTGCGCCGTGCAACGAGACGGGGGCTGGGATTCGGTGTTACGCGCGCTCGCCGAACCTTGTTCAAAGAGGAATTGTCCAGACTTAAGCTTGGTTTGGAGAATCGCTTGAACGCTAAGGTGGGATTATTATCTGGCGGTGAGCGCCAAGCCTTAAGCTTATTGATGGCCACGTTCACGCAGCCTAGTATCTTGCTGCTTGATGAGCATACGGCAGCCCTTGATCCTGGCCGTGCAGAGCTTATTACTCGTCTAACAGAAGAGATTGTGCGAGCATCAGCGCTTACTACACTCATGGTGACACACAACATGGAGCAGGCCATTCGGCTAGGCAATCGCCTTATCATGATGGATAAGGGAAAAATCGTGCTTGATATTCCATCGAAGTCGAAGCAGACATTAACGGTAGATTCCTTGCTTCGCGAGTTCGAGCGTGTTCGTGGGGAGAAATTCGTGGATGATCGGGTTGTGCTCGGAGGATAGTCCCAAGCTATGTTTGAAGATACTTGAAGAGATCCTACAGGAATTAGATCGCCTTAAGACGTTATAAATGTGAGGTAAGCGGGAAGTCTATAAGTGGAGGTGAGTGATATGCCGCATAACAAAGCGCAGCGAATTCATCAACAACAGAATCAGGCCAGCATCATGGAGGAGCAAGTAACTCCAAAGCTAGGCAAGATTGCCCACCGGGCAGCAAGCTTGAACCAGATTCCGAAGCAGCAAGGCTAGACGGATACTCATTCATTATATGATGCCTGATGCCTCGTACTTCCGGAAGAAGGAATAAACTTGCGTGCAATGCTGACCTTCCCAACTCATCGATGACAGACGACAAAGCACAAGACAAAGGAGTGTAAACAAATGGCACATAAACAACAAGGACATTCCCGTCAAAATACGACGACGCGTACTTCAGATGCCAATAATGCAAAAGGCAAACACAAGTAACTGCAATAACAATTAAGCATGTATACAGGAATCATGTTGGCTTATCCTCGATATTGCAGTTATGAAGTATTGCCGTTCCTGTTGTCTAACGCCTTTCAAGGAGGATGCCAAATCGATGGATCATCTGAATCTGGAGAGCGACTACTCCTGCTCTCAGGCAAGTACCGATTTGCCGCAGCTTAAGGCAGAACTTGAATCGCTTCGTTCAAAGGCGATTGGAGGCATGTCTTATGATCTGGAGCAGGAACTCAATCGAGTAGAGAATCAAATCCACTTTATTAAAAATAAGTGTTCCCTGCGTTAAATGATTGTATCGCTCAGAAAGAGCGTTCACCATGTCTGCTTATGCAGACGTAGTGAACGCTCTTCTTATTGATTATGATCGATTAGGTCGTAGGGACAGCCGAAGCCGAACTCATGCCAAGCTTCGTGCTGGATGAATCTGCAGCAGGATGCTCTGTAGGTGCAGCCACTGAGCCTTGCTGGAGCTGGTACATCTTATAGTAACGTCCTTGCAGTTCCATAAGCTCATCATGGGAGCCTTGTTCTACAATCTCACCACGATGCAGGACAAGAATTATATCCGCACTGCGAATCGTCGATAAGCGGTGGGCGATGATGAATGTGGTGCGTCCACGCTTCAATACATCGAGTGCCTCTTGAATCAGAGCCTCTGTCTCCGTATCAATGTTCGCAGTTGCTTCATCCAAGATTAAGATGGAAGGCTGGAACGCTAGAGCACGGGCGAAGGAAATCAACTGACGCTGTCCGGCTGAGAGTGTGCTTCCCTTCTCGATAACGGGCTCATCAATCCCGTTCGGAAGCTGCTTCAATATTCGATCTGCGCCGACGGCCTTCAAGGCGTCCTCCACCTGTTGGCGTGAAATGCGCGGATCGCCGAGACTGACATTGCTGGCGATTGTTCCGGTGAAGAGGAACGGATCTTGCAGCACGATTCCCATATGCTCACGAATCCATTGCTTCGGAACGCTCGTGATAGGCGTACCGTCAATGCGGATTTCCCCTTTTTGCGGGTCGTAGAAACGGAAGAGCAGGTTCATTATCGAGCTCTTTCCGGAACCGGTATGGCCGACGAGAGCTACCGTCTGTCCTGGCTTCGCCTCGAAATTGATGTTCTTCAAGACGTAATCTTCCTTATATGCGAAGGAGACGCTGTCAAACTCAACATGCCCCTTATAGCGCGGCATGGAGCCTTCGTCGAGCTCTTCGCCATATTCATCCATGAGCTCGAAGACGCGCCCAGCCGAGACGATAGATGAGTCGAGATTGGCTAGTTGGTTAACCATTCCGATAATTGGATGGAACAAGCGGTTCAACAGATCGGTGAATGCATACAGCACACCGAGCGTGATGATCCCGGAACCGCTTAAGGAAGCGCCAGCGAAATACCAGAGCACAACCGCAAATGCGATGTTGCGCAGTACATTAACCAAGTTGTGTGAGGTGAATGCATTCAAGTTCAACATCTTATTCTGGTACGTAAAGTACTCGTCGTTCATGGCATTGAATTCATCCATTGTGTGACGCTGACGGCGGAATGCACGAATGACAGGCATCCCTTGGATCGATTCGTTGATCATGGCGTTAATGGAGCTCAGTCGTGAACGAATGATCTTGTTGTAGCGAGTTGCGAACTTACGGTACAGAATAACCCACAATACGATAAGTGGCAGCACGAACATGCAGACGAGCGCCAACTTTACATCCAAGATGAACAGTGCGACATAAATACCAGATATCGTAATGATCCCGGATGTGAAGTTCGCCAGTACGGAGACGAACAAGTCTTTCACTGCTTCGGTATCATTAGTTACACGTGAGACAACCTTCCCTGCGGGCAGGTTATCGAAGTACGGGATTGGCAGACGCTGCACATGGGCATAGACATCGCCGCGAAGTGTTCGAATAACTCGGTTCGCAGCCGTCTGTAAGCCAAGTGTCTTGCCGAAGCTCATGAAGATACTCACGACAAGCAATCCAAAATAGAGAGCCATCAACTTCACGATGCTTGCAATCTCCGGCTCGTAGAAATGCAATATCTCTTGCAGAGACATGACGACAGCAGGGGAGCTATAAGCCTTATCGCCCGTTCCGATCGTCAAGGTTCCATCCTTGAATATCCGATCACCCGTTGCTTGTTCAGGAATGTGTCCATTCACGAATAGGAATTGGGAGCCGACTTGCAGAATGCGTGCTTCGGCGCCTTTCTCCTCGCCAGGCTCAAAACGATCCTCGCGCTTTAAGGTACGTCCTTCGTATGTGATGGCACCCTCTGCTAGCGCATTAACTTCATAATAGGGCTTCTCAATCCCCAAGATATGCTTATCGATAATCGTCTTGGCGATGAATGGGCCGGACAGCTCTGCCGCCACGGCCAGCGCCAACATGAGTAGTGCAAGTATGAACGTACCTTTATATTTCAACGCATAGCGCCATAATCGTCTGCCTACATGACGAGGCGCTTCTTTTTGTTGTTCCATTTCCACGGTGTATTTCCTCCCTTCTTACAATCCAGACTCCAATTGCTGGCGGTCATACTGTTCCTTATACCAGCCGCCTTGCTGGAGCAGTTGCTCGTGCGTGCCTTGCTCGACGATGCGTCCGTCATCCATGACAATAATCATATCTGCATGCTCGATGGCAGACAGACGGTGTGTGGTAATGAGTGTCGTCTTGCCGGCACGCTGCTCACGAATATTCTTAATAATATTCGCTTCTGTCCGTGCATCTACCGCAGAGAGGGCATCATCCAAAATAAGCACTTCTGGGTCTTTAATGAAGGCACGTGCCAGAGATACACGCTGCTTCTGACCGCCAGACAGCGCCACACCTTTCTCACCAACGATCGTGTCGATACCGTTGACCAGGGTAGGAAGGTCATGTGTGAAAGAGGCCGTATCGATGGCATTCATCACATCTTGTTCCGTACCATGTTCTGAACCGTGTAGAATATTTTCTTTCACGGTCTTTGAGAATAGAATTTGCTCCTGCGGCACATAACCGATCCAGCTGTGGAGTTGATCCATTGGAATTTGATCGAGCGGCACATCATTAATTAAGAACTGACCATTTCCAATCGGGTATTCCCGCAGCAATTGTTTAATGAACGTTGACTTGCCGCTGCCGGTACGCCCGACAATGCCCAACGTCTGACCTTTGCGCAGCGTAAGTGAAATGTCCTCCAGATTAGGCACCGTCGACGATGGATACTGGAATTTGTAATGCTTCCAAGTAAAAGTCGCTGGAACATCGACTTCCTTCGGTTGCGCTGCATCCTGTACATCTGGGGTGTAATGAAGAACTTCGTTTACCCGATCCATTGCGGCATTCCCGCGCTGCATAACATTGATAAGTTCTCCTATGGCAAACATTGGCCAGATCATAAATCCGAGGTACATATTGAATGTCAGCAATTCACCTAGTGTCATCTCATTATGAATAATCAGATAAGCACCGAATCCAAGCCCGATCATATAGCTAAGTCCGATAAACAAGCGAATAACCGGATCGAACAACGCGTCAATTTTGGCAACAGCGACATTCTTCTCATACACGTCCTGTACGATGTTGCGGAAGTGCTGTTCATCTGATTTCTCTTGTACATAGGCGCGAAGCACGCGCACACCGCCAACTGATTCGAGCACCTGATCATTCATTTTGCCGAACGCATCCTGTGCAATGGTGTAGCGCTCATGAATCTTCTTGCCGAATATCTTCATTGCGATGGCGATGAAGGGCAGCGGGAGCAGCACCGCAAGTGTCAGCTTCCACTGCATAATAAGCATTGCGACTAGCACGGTCGCGAGAAATGCAGTCGAGTCGGTCAAGGTAAGCATGCCAAAGCCAGTTGTCATGGCAACGGAACGCAGGTCATTCGTTGATCGGGCCATTAAGTCGCCTGTACGATTCTTCTCGAAGAACGGAGGCGTCATCTTCAAGAACTGGCGCATCAGCTTGGAGCGCAGCTTGCGCTCCACAAGGTTGGCTCCGCCGAAGATTTGATACATCCATACATACGTAATTCCATAAATGATCACCATGGAACCGAGAATGTAAAATAGGTACTTCGTAAGAGATTGCCACGTGATCGCACCTGTTACGATCTCATCGATAGCATTACCAAGCAGTCGGGGAGGCAGAAGTTCAAGTATGCCTACTGCGATGAGCAGGGTTACCCCGATTAAGTATCTCGTTTTGTGTTCTTTAAAGAACCAGCCGAGCTTTCCTAGTACGGAAAACATACATTCACATCCTTTGTCATTTGTTGCAGATTGATCGTAAGACAATAAAAAAAGGGCATACCGTTCGTAAACGATATCCCTTGATGAATAAGGTCATATGTACGAGCGGTGAGCGCCCGTTGTCCAATCCTGATTCCACGATCCGAAATCCATCATGGCACTTGATTGGCGATTACCCAATCAGTACCTCATGATCTATCGAAATGGATTCATTCTTCCGTTCGATCTAATGGTTAGAAACCAGTCAGATCGCTCGGTTCAGCAGGGCTCCACTGATATGAAATTGCTTGAGCTGCGTTATCAATGTGTTGATTTAGCAATTGTACTGTCAACATGGAGTTTACCTGCCTTTCTGCATCAATTTAGTTGGACGATTCATTGTTATCGTCCTGTCTGCTTGTTGATTCTAGCACTGTGGATGAAATATTGTCAATCGTTTTGTTGCACAAATTTAACATTTGACGTGCCTAATCCCATCGATCATATATGCTGCTTAACTGCTAATATGCGGCAGCTAAAACAGCTGCTATGCGAGAAAAATAGCCCTAATAGGTGATTTGCCGTATATCAGGAATCATCGTATGATGAAGATGATTCGAGGTCATCGTTATGATTTCCCGAGCAGCAAAGACAGTATGCCTGCAGCAATGAGAGGGCCGACCGGAACACCGCGGAACAAGGCCACGCCAAGAACGGTGCCTACGAGCAGACCAGCGACCACAGTTGGAGATTGAGTCATTAATTGGGCGCCGCGGCCTCCCAAATACGCAACGAGGATTCCGACGGCGATAGCTAACAGCGACTTCCAATTCATAAAGGATTGCGCGATCGTATCGATGGACATCTTGCCGCTTGCAATCGGTGCCATGACTCCGATCGTCAAGATAATGATGCCAACGGTTAGTCCGTACTTCTCAATCCAAGGGAATAAGCTCTGCATGTTCGTCACGCGGAGCAGCAGAAGAACGACCATTGCGATCGTAACGGTAGAATTGCCGCTTACAATGCCGAGTCCTGCAAATCCGAGCAGGATGAGGGATGAAATATCTAGTTGTGACATGGTATGTATCTCCTTTCACATTCGTTGACAAGAATAGCATATTTCCTACGTATTGAAAATAAAACAGAGCGGGGTGCTGAATCGATGAGCAACACAGTAATCATCACAGGGTTTGACCCATTTGGCAATGAAACGATTAATCCTTCTTGGGAGGCAGTTAAGCTGCTTCATGGTCGCAGTATTGGACGTTACGACGTTCATGCCATCCAGCTTCCAACCTCGTTCGAGCGGGCGGGAACCGTGCTGGCGGAAGCATTGGGGCAAGTGAAACCGGAAGCCGTGATCTGTGTCGGTCAAGCCGGAGGCAGATCGGATATTACACTGGAACGTGTAGCCATTAATTTGAAGGATGCACGCATACCTGATAATGATGGGGCGCAGCCAACCGATGGAGCCATTGTCGAGAATGGGCCAGTTGCCTATTGGGCCCGTATGCCTTTGAAGGCAATTCGCGCGGCTGTACAAGAAGAGGGCATCCCTTGCTCGATTTCCTATACAGCTGGAACGTTCGTGTGTAATGCGATATTTTACCAGCTGATGCACCTTCTTAATGAGCAGCAAGATCCAAATTATAAGCGTGGCGGATTTATTCATATCCCTTTTTTGCCCGTACAGGCAGCTCGTTATTCCAACATGCCGAGTATGTCGCAGGATGATGTGGTGAAGGCGCTTGAAACGGTCATTCTTCACTTAGATGATGCGGAGAATGCAAATGAAAGTGCAGGGACGTTACATGGGGCCTAAGTTTAGGATATAATAGTACTTTTCGATACAGATCCTAAGAGGATTCGAATCGGCCAGCAGGCGGAAAGGAGTTGCAAGGTGAACGAACAACCATCCATGAGGGATGAGGAAGAATTATATCTAACAGGCGTGCTTCGCTTAATGGATCGCCAGATCGCTGCATTAGAAGCGACCGCTGAGGAACGTCAAGCAGAAATTGTGGAGATGAAGCGCCAATTCTGGGACGAGGTATCGGTCGATAGTGACGAGATGTTCGAGACGTATGTGAGCATCATGCAGCAGGCGAAGGACTTGGCAAGTCACGAACGCGTACAGAAGCATGCAGCCAAATGGCTGAACAAGCTGCGCAAGCATATTCAGGCGCCTTACTTCGGGCGCGTTGACTTTATAGAAGATGGAGACATGGAGACGCTACCAGTCTATATCGGGCTCATGTCCGTGTCGGATGAAGAGAGCGGAGAACATCTTGTTTACGATTGGCGTACGCCGATTGCTGGGTTGTTCTATGATTATGCGCCTGGTCCGGTGCAATATCGCACTCCAGCAGGAGTTATTGAAGGAGAGATGACGCTCAAGCGTCAGTTCCTCATTCGAAATGGCCGCTTGGAGGCAGTCTTCGATACAGGTATTCAAATCGGCGACGACATGCTGAAGGAGATGCTGAAGCGGAGCGCTGACACGAAGATGAAGAGTATCGTCAGCACGATACAGCGCGAGCAGAATGCGATTATCCGGGATGACCTGCATGATGTGCTTATTGTGCAGGGAGCGGCAGGAAGCGGCAAGACGTCAGCAGCTATGCAGCGAATTGCGTACCTGCTGTACAAATATCGCAGCAGCATGCGCTCCGAGCAAATTATCTTATTCTCACCGAATGATCTATTCAACGATTACGTGTCCAGCATATTGCCTGAGCTTGGCGAGGAGAATATGACGCAGACGACGTTCCAATCTTATATCGAGCATCGCCTCGTCACCGAGCGTAATATTGAGGACATTTATGACCAGACGGAACGCCTCATGCAGGGCATGGAACGCTGGACAGCTTCTAGAGAGGCAAGAGTCGAAGCGGCTGCGGCAAGATGGAAAGCTTCGGCGGGTTATCAGCAGGTCCTCGATCGCTATATTGAATCATTGCAGCGGGAAGGCATGCGCTTCATTCGCTTCGGAACGCCGAAGCGAACGATTATTAGCACCGAACAGCTTGCGGAGCAATTCTATGGCCAGCTTGCTGATTGGTCATTGCCTGCTCGGATGGACAAGCTGAGAGATTGGCTGCTGGAACAGCTTCGTGCTTGGGCAGTGAAGGAACAGAAGCGTGTCTATCGCAAGCTGCAGCAGCAGCCGAATTATTTAGGGACGGAAGAAGAGCTTCGCGACTTGAGCCGCAAGCAGGTGAACAAGTGGTTGAAGCGGTTCCGCAAGCAGGCGAAGGAGCTTCGCTTCGTCGATTGGGAAGAGATGTATTGTGACTGCATGCGCAAGCTTGAGCATTGGGCACGTCAGACAGATGGTATCGCGAGCGGCAATGAAACCATTGACGTGGAGACGATACGGGCAATTGGCCAGCGGGCAGTAAATCAATTCGAAGCAGGGATGATTCCATTTGAGGATGCTTCCCCATTGCTGTATTTAATTGAAAGTGTAGAAGGATTCGACACCTTTAACCATATTCGACATGTGGTGATCGATGAGGCGCAGGACTACTCGCCGTTCCAATATGCGCTGCTGACTCGATTATTCCCACGCAGCCGCTTCACGATATTGGGCGATTGGAATCAAGCGATCTACGAATCGAATCGTATGGGGTCTGCGTCCGCGCTGCAAGCTGTATTCTCAGAGAAGAAGTCCGATGTTATTACGCTTCGCAAGAGCTATCGCTCCACCCGAAATATTATGGAGCTCGCGAGCAGTGTGCTGCCAAATGGCGAGAAGGTAGAGCCTTTTAGTAGAGAGGGTGTAGAGCCGATTCTCATTCGCTGCGAGGACGAGGAGGAGCAGCTGGATCAAGCTAGTAAGCAGCTATCGTCATGGACTGAGGCAGGGGAGCTTGCTTCCATTGCAATTATTACGAAGGATGAAGCGACAGCGGCGCAGGTTCACGAACGCTTGCAGCACAGCTTCCCGCAATTGAAGCGGGTATCGAAGCATACGAAGCAGTTCGTATCCGGACTATGGGTTGTCCCGTCCTACTTGGCGAAGGGTCTTGAATTCGATGGAGTTATTGTATTTGACGCGCAAGAGCAGGCTTATGGGAATGAAGCAGATCGCAAACTGTTCTACACGGTGTGTACGCGAGCGATGCATCGCCTTGCCTTGTTGGCAGTTGGATCAGTGACACCGTTCCTTGATTCATGGAACCAAGGAAGAAGCTAACGGATAACAACTTATATGTACGCAATTGAAGAAGCGCCATGTGACATTGAATCGGGAATCCGATCCTTGCCACAGGCGCTTTTTTTAAATGGATGATGGTATCGTGTATTCGCCATTACGATGCGCATAATCATCTGTGATGGCTTGGATATCACGGTACGATGCTTCCGCTCTATCTATCAGACAAGGACTGCCCATAATGTGGAGCTATTTCTTCATATCCTCAATCGATTGAATAGTAACATAAGAAGGGACGACGAGACCAATTTTGGTACCTTTCAAATTCGGTCCAAGATCGTCCACATTATCTTGGAAGCGCTCATAATAGTCCTTATGGGTAGTAGGCAGCCAAGCTGCTACAATTGCGTCAACGTCGCCATTGGCAACACCTGTCCACATTGGACCAGCCTCTACCTGAATCAGATCGACCTTATACCCGACTTCATTTTCTAATACGGATGCAATGATATTTGTACTCGCTATTTCGGAATCCCAAGCCACATATCCAAGCTTGAGCTTCTTACCCTCAACCTTGTCGACTCCGCTCGTCCAAGCCTGGACTTTGTCTGTATTCGCTTCGATCCAAGCCTTAGCTGCATCCTTCGGCTCCTGACCATCATGAATGTCCACCATTACCTTCGCCATGTCTTCAGCCATCCATTCGAATCGATCCAATGTCTTGTACGCACTTGGCTCATCTTCCTTCAATCCCTTGCGAGCAATCGTATGAATTTGCTCGTCGCCGCCGTAGATTCCCTTCGGATCCTCTAAGTATTTTAATTCATACTTCGCGAACATCCAGTGCGGCGTCCAGCCTGTAATTATGATAGGCTCCTGCTTCTTGATTGCTTTATCCAGAGCGGCAGTCATCGCCGCCCCGGAGCCTTCGATCAACTTCCAATCGGTCAGCTCATATTCCTTAAGAGCTGCTTCTGTTGATTGCATAATGCCTGCACCGGCATCAATTCCGATAATCTTATAATCAACCTGCTTCCCGATGCTGTCACCTGTTGAACTCGCGGTTCCATCATTGCCAGCCGTGCTGCTTGATGAGTCAGTGCATCCGGCCAAAGTCCAGCCTAACATAACAACAAGTCCAACCAGCACCCAATACTTTGTACGACGCTGTTTCATTTCCATCACGCTCCTTGTTTATTCGTTCTCCGTTTTTTCAGCCATTGTTGAGAGAAACGATCTAAGATGATGGCTAACAGTACAACAGACAGTCCTGCCTCGAATCCCTTGCCGATTTTAAGCATTGTGACAGCCCGATAGACTTCGGTGCCAATCCCTTGTGCCCCGATCATGGATGCGATCACGACCATGGATAGCGTTAGCATGATGGTCTGATTCACGCCGGCCATTAGTGTAGGCATGGCTACGGGAAGCTGTACCTTCCATAAGGTCTGCATGGATGTTGAGCCGAACGCAGAAGCGGCTTCGATCATATCGTGCGGCACTTGACGTATGCCGAGTTCCGTTAGACGAATGGTAGGAGGAACGGCAAAAATAATAGAGGCGATCACGCCAGGAACGATTCCTAGGCCGAATAGAAATACGGCGGGAAGCAGGTAGACAAATGCCGGCATCGTCTGCATGAAGTCCAGTATTGGCTTAACAATTCGGGACAATCGGTCTATTTTCCCACAAGCGATGCCTAGCGGGACGCCGATGATGATTGATAGGATTGTGGCGACAATTACGAGTGCAAGTGTATTCATTGTGGGTTCCCAGTATCCAAGCCAGTCAATGATAAAGAGCCCGATAAGCGTAAGCAGCGATAGTGACCACCGGCCGATGACAAAGGCAAGCAGTGCGGCCATGAAGATGAACACATAAGACGGTGGCAGCAAAAAGAGATCCGAGATGCCCTCAACGATTCGCTCAATCCATTTGGAGAGCAGTCGGAACCATCCATCTGCGTTCGTGCTTAGCCAATTGACGGCGTTCTCGACCCAATCACCGATTCTCAGCTGCATCGATTGTCACTCCTTCCGTAGAGCGACTGCTGTTGTCAGCGTTAGCTAAGGGTTCTAGGCGTTCGAGTCCTGAAGAGGCAGTTGGCATAGATTTCGTAGAATCATCCATCTCATCCGCTGAGTCAATTAGATTGCCTGCCAGCGCTCCGAGTACGGCACCGCGTACGATGGCGCCCATTAGCTTGCCATCCGGATCGACAACAGCAATAGGAAGCTTCGCTTCGCCGGATAGAGCGAGCAGTTCATGAAGAACAATAGAGGGAGGTACGATGGGAACGTCGATGTGCATGACTTGTTGCAAGGATAGGCCTCTGCGTGCTGCCTCGCTAGCCTGTTCGGCTGTAACGACTCCTTGAAGGGACTTATCCTTTCCGACGACGAACAGTGTGGAAATACCGATATCCCTCATTAATTGCAGCGCCACTCGCGGACCGCGATCTAAGGATATCGTCTCTGGCCTGCGCATAATATGCGAGGCGGTAAGGACTTTGGATAAGTCTACGCCTTCAACGAATCGCTCTACATATTCGTCAGCTGGCTGCATCAACATTTGCTCAGGGGTTCCAATCTGAATAAGCTTGCCGTCTTTCAGCAAGGCGATGCGATCGCCGATGCGCAGCGCTTCATCCAAGTCATGGGTAATGAAAATGATGGTTTTGTGCATTTTCTGCTGCAGGGCAAGCAGTTCATCCTGCATGTCGCGGCGGATTAACGGATCTAGTGCACTGAATGCTTCATCCATAAGGAGGATATCTGGATTATTAGCTAAGGCGCGTGCCAATCCAACTCGCTGCTGCATGCCGCCGCTCAGTTCTTCCGGGTATTTGTCTTCCCAGCCACCTAGGCCGACGAGCTCTAGCGCTTCAGTCGCCTTGCGGTAGCGATGTTCCTTGGAGAGACCTTGTATTTCGAGGCCATATGCGGCATTGTCAAGCACAGTACGGTGGGGGAAGAGTGCGAATTTTTGAAATACCATCCCAATTGTCCTTCGCCTCACCTCTCGCAAATCGCTTGCATTCAGCCTCGAAATATTGCGATCCTTCAGCCAGATTTCACCTGAGGTTGGCTCAATGAGTCGGTTTAGCATGCGCACGAGTGTGGATTTGCCACTGCCGGACAAGCCCATAATAACGAAGATTTCTCCTTTTTCCACGGCAAAGGATACCTGGTTCACAGCTACGGTCGCTTGTTTTTCTGTGGCGAGCAGCTCTCTTGACCACCCTTGTTGCAGTAGAGTGAGTGCTTTTTGTTCGTGCTGTCCAAATATTTTAGTCACTTGGTTGACCTTGATCATGGACAATCCTGTCACCTCTCTTGCGTATGGAATTGAGCGTTGTATACGCTATATCCATTTTAACCCTTGGAAAAAACAGAGAACAACCATGAAAACAGTTTGTAAGATACGTTCAGAAAAAACTTTATAAACTTATTCTTTCGAATTCTCCAATATGCTAAATATTGCTATCCCATTTGATTCTTTACAATTTGTTCCTATTCTCTTACAATGTTCGTGGAACATAGAGAATGAGCTTTTACAGCAATGTTTGACAAATATATATAGGGCGGTTTCGAATCGGTCTGCCATTGCTGCAGGGATAGGATTCGGTACAGGAGGAATGACTCATGACTACGTTCGCACAGTTGACACAGGAGCAGAAGAGCGCTGTTGAGAAGGCTCGCAATCGTGTCATTGAAGCGATCGGACAAAATATGGACTTGTACGGCATGACCCATTCTACTGGGCATTTGTACGGCCTGCTGTTCTTCAGTGATCATCCGATGACGTTGGATGACATGAAGCAGGAGATGGAGATGAGCAAGACAAGCATGAGTACGGGCGTGCGCACACTTGTAGACATGAAGATGGTGCATAAAGTGTGGGAGAAGGGGACGCGCAAGGATTTATATGAGGCAGAACAGGACTGGCATCAGACATTTGCTGATTACTTCGGTCTGAAATGGAGAAAAGCTGTAGAGATGAACTTGTCTGCGATTCGGCGTTCAGTCAAAGAGCTGGAGCTGCTGCGCGGCAGCTCGGAGGATGAACAGCTTGCGGCAGTCATTGCGAAGGATATCGCCAAGATGGAGCAGGCGGAAGCGTATTATGGATGGCTTAATCAATTGATAGATGCGTTTGAATCTGGTGATATCTTTACGTATATCCCGAAGCATGAGCGATAGTCGTCCGTTTAGATATGAATCTGGGAAAGAGCGGTGGAGAGTGGTGCATCGCTCTTTTTTGCTTCCGAATTTTCCCTAATCATTGTCTCTTCTACCTAAATGCTATATTATATATATTAAATTAATAATTAAGGATGATCTAAATGAGCTATGATTCTCGATCGCCGCTATATTTGCAAGTTCAGCGATATATTGAGGATATGATTCATACGAAACAATTGAAGACGAATGATCGGATTCCGACAGAGAAGGAACTGATGGAGCAGTTCCAAGTTAGCCGCATTACAGTTGTGAATGCGCTTGCAGCTCTCGTGAAGGAAGGGTTGATCTATCGAGTCCCCGGAAGAGGCAGCTTCGTAGCGGAGCAGAAATCAATTGGCTTCAGCTCGGTACGTGAAGAGCAAGCTGGAGGTACAGAAGGACTGGATGTCAATGGAGCTGGCTCTGGAAGCCAGGAACGAAGACGAAATGTAGTCGGATTTATGATGCCGACATTGGATGATTATTTTGCGATGCGGCTTATTAATTCGATCCAGCAGACGTTGAACGAGCGTGGATACTCTCTAATCGTGGCCTTTAGCGGAGGCTCGAAGGAGCGGGAAGAGCAGCAAATTCGGGAGATGCTGGACATGGGCATATCAGGCTTGCTGTTATTCCCTGTGGATGAAGATATCTACAATGAAGAAATATTGTCATTGAAGGTAAATGGTTTCCCATTCGTGCTTATCGATCGATATTTGCCTGGAGTGGACACCCATTATGTATGTTCGGACAACCGCAAAGGCGCGGAGATGGCGGTAGCTCATTTATGGGAACTCGGTCACAGGAATATTGCGATCTGCACAGATGCCTTCCGAGATTGTGTGAGTGTACAGGATCGCATAGCAGGGTATATGAATGAATATCAGAGACGGGGGGCCATGATCAATCCAGCACTCATTCTAACGGATTTTACGCTTCCTGTCGGAGAAGAAGCTGATGATTCTGTACTTGCTCGGTATATGAAGAGTGAGATGGCAACTGCGTATATTGCGCTGCATGGCAAGCTTGGCATGCGCATGCATCAGATCGCGAAGCGGGCGGGACTGAGAGTGCCAGAGGATATCTCGATCGTAACGTTTGATGATCCGGAGCACTTGGAGGAGCGAGAGACATTCTTTAGTCATATTTATCAGAATGAAGCACAGATTGGACGCCGTGCCGCTACGATATTAGCGGATATTATGGAGCGTTCCGACCAGGAAGGGCAAGCCGGCAAGGAAGCGTACCATAAGGTTATCCTCGAGCCTCAATTCGTAAATAGACGTTCAACTGGCCCATGCCAGAGCGAACAATAACTTCTGCAATAACCTACACAAAACCGCCAATCTCTGCGGCAAGAGGAGATTGGCGGCTTCATCAATCGGGTAAATCCTACATAGTGCGTGATCAAACGCGGACTTTTTGAACAACCTCTACATAGAGCTATACGTGAATTTGGACTAAGGTCAGTACGGAGAAGAAGTGAGCAACGGAACCTGCAAGCACAAATAGATGCCATATCATATGATGGAAGGGGAAACCTCTCCATACGTAGAATATAGTGCCTAGTGTATATAGGATACCGCCAATGATCAGCATCGTCAGTCCGAAGGATGGCATAGCCTCTGTCAGTGGATGCCACGCCCACACGATCAACCACCCCATAGCAATATAGAGCAGCGTGGACATGAAGAGGAATCGCTTCGTGAAGAAGGCTTTGAATACGACGCCTCCGATAGCAATGAACCATACGATGGCGAACAGTGTCCAGCCGATAAGCTTAGGCAATGCGATTAAGACAAGCGGTGTATAAGTGCCTGCGATGAATAAATAGATGGATGCGTGATCGAAGGTCTCGAACAAGTCCTTTACTTTTCCTTCAGGAAAGCTGTGCACCAATGTCGACGAGGTATACAAGAGAAGCATCGATATGCCATAAATCGTGAAGCTGACGACATGGATGGGTTGTCCATACAATGAGGCGAATACGATAAGCAGTGTCAGGGCAGCTATGCTCATAACGACTCCAATGCCGTGCGTAATCGCGTTAGCGATTTCTTCGCCGCGCGAATAGGTGTGAGTGTTAGCCATACGGCGGCACCTTCCTTTCTGTGGGATCCGTCCAATCGGATCTGCTTATTCATATTGTATCGAAGCAGGGAAGAAGCTGCAAATGATCAATGGCACTTTTCGAAAAGATAACAAATTCGAGGAGATACAAATAGATTAGATGTCGTTAAATAGCAACAGCGCCGTCATCTACCCGTTTCCGGCATAGGCTTCGGCGCTGCTCTGCTTTCTTATTCGGCACGACTTGTGTATACGGCTTCCGTGTCCAGCTTCCCCGCAGTAAGCTCGGGTCTAAATGTCCTGCGCGCTCTGACTTGCGGCGCTTGTTGGATGTCTTGCTCATGGTATCCCTCCTATATGTTCATCTCACACAGCATAACTGCTGCCAATGGAAAAATCAATAACCGTGAGTCCTAAGTAAGGAACAAGGATGGCACTTCTTTCTCTTTATAAGGGTAGTACAACGATAAAGGAGTTGTATGAAAATGATTATTCGGACGAGGAAAGATGAAATCGTATGCATTGCACAGCACGATCATGGATATTTATCCGGCGAAATCGCTTCGAAGTTCCGCACGGAATTGCTTGGTACCTGTGACAAATATGAGGATGCCGTATATGCTGCCTACGAGCATGATTGCAGTTGGATCGGACTTGACGATACACCAATTTGGAATGACGCACAACAGGAGCCGTATACATTCATGGATTATCCAATGTCCTTAAAGCTTGTGTTCTACCGAAAGGGGCTGGACGATATCGAGAAAGCCAACCCATATGCCAGCCTATTGTGCAGCAAGCATTTCGCCTCTTTCTTTCATGTAGAGGAGCAGCAGGACGTAATCGAATTTCTCCAGCATGAACGGCAGCGTCAGCAGCGAATTAGGGAACAGGTTGTGGAATTGTCGGATTCGACGATAGCCAATCATTTTCGAATGCTTCAATTTTGCGATGATCTGTCCCTGTATGTGTGCTTGAATGAGCCAGGAGTACAAAAAGCAGAAGAGTTCCCTTGGTACCAGGACGGCTTCGAGCGCACAGAGCCTTTTAATATGGAATCAGGTGAGCAATTGCAAGCCGAGTGGCTGGATGACAGGACGATTCGGGTAACTCCAACTCCATTTACGGAACCGTTTACCGCGGTGTTATCTTATAAAGTTGTAGCCAAGGAGCAAATACACAAGTCAGGGATTTCCAGCGCCTATAAGGAGGCTGAACGGAGAGAGCAGGTCATTCATATCACATAAAATTTTTTCATAAAGGTAATGAAGGGATTAACAAGGGGAATGTCGTCTTAGGAGGCGGCGTATGGATACGAAATAGGGGTAACAATGGGGAAGTAAAGGGAGGTAGAGGAGTTTGAATAGTAGAAGTATTAAGGCGCTCTCATTAATCGGCTTCGGTATTTTGCTGATGCTGGTTACATGGAGCGGATGGGGCGCTGAGAAGTTTGCAACTGCGGGGAGCATATTCGGTTATTTTTGGCCAACATTGTTTGTCATCCCACTCGGTTTGTTTTTTCATTTTATGTTCTTCTTTGTCACCAAGAGGCGCGCAGCGGGGCTGCTTATACCTGGCGGGATCTTGATCGTTAGCGGTGTGGTATGTCAAATCGGGATGCTGTTCGATGCATTCGGTACGGTTTGGCCTGGATTTCCGCTTGCGGTGGCCTTCGGATTATTTGAATTTTATATCATGGGGAACCGTAATAAATGGCTCTTGATTCCGATATGTATTCTGACCTGTGTTTCGCTTTTGTTCTTTGCCGTCTTTTCATTAAGCGCGTTTGCAAGTTCTTCCCTAATCGGGATTACATTAGCAGCGCTCCTTATTGTGGGTGGATCAGCGATGCTGTGCAAAAAACCGGAGATTTCGGATTTTTAAGCCTATACATACGGAATTTTTTTGAGCAACAGGAATAGGGATTATTGCTCTAAATACGGGATAGCGGTGTACGCTGATGATCTGATGATCGCGGTGTCACCGCTTTATTTTTTGACCAGTCAACAAATTTATACAAGCTTGCATAAGTGCTCAATCGACCTTGAATGGCCCTGTACCTTTCAGGTTTTTTGTTTTTTATGGAATGGGATATAACATAAATCACACATTTCATATAAAAATTTGTCCAAATATTGACATTCGTTATGACGGCGTGATAATATAACGTTAAAATAACGCACCATAGAAAAAACGTATTACAAATGTTCAATTATGTTGAGCAACTCAACGATTTCGAATTGAAAAAACTCCAGCATTTAGCACGGCCCTGTGCATCTACGCGATCTTTACAACGCATACATACGCGACATCTCCACATCTAAGCCATCAGGCAGCAGCGCTCAGCCACGAGGGCAAGCGCATTCACATTTATCCTTCCAGATGAAACACAGCAACAGACTAGGAACGAATTTTCTCCGAAGCAGCAGAGCGAATCCCTAACATGTCTTGATACCACTAGAGAGCCTTGAAAGCCTTATATCTAAAACAATTCGCCAATACGCTTTTTATCTAATTATTATATTGAAAGCGCAATCAATACCAATTATTGTTGCAAAGGAGCGAGGTTGGATGAAACTGTTTTTCCCGATTTTTATGGTTTGCTCACTGTTGCTGACAGCATGTGGGAACTCGGACGAACCGAAGGAAATGGGTAAGGATGGCGACGGCAAAAAGATGATCAAAATCGGCATTGCGCAGTTCGCGGATCATCCTTCGCTGGATGGGGCGAGAGAAGGCTTTATGCAGGCGCTGAAGGACGCTGGGTACGAGGAAAATGTTAATTTGCAAGTTGATTTCCACAATGCGCAGGGCGATATGAACAACAATCTCACGATCGCTCAAAAGCTGGTGGGCGATAAAAATGACCTGATTCTGGCAATCGCTACACCAACCGCACAGGCGGTTGTGAAGGCAACGAAAGACATTCCCGTGCTGTTCACGGCTGTGACGGATCCGGTTGCATCGAAGCTGGTCAACAGTCTTGAAAAGCCAGGAGGTAATGTGACAGGCACGCGCGACACGAATCCAGACTCGATCAAGAAGACGATGGAGACGATGAAGAAGTTTTTCCCTGAGGCCCGCAAGGTAGGCGTTATCTACAATTCCGGGGAGCAGAACTCTGTTGTCAACATCTCCAATGTGAAGCAGGTGCTGCAGGAAGGCGGATTGGAGACGGTCGAGGCCACCGTGACGAACAGTTCGGAGGTGAAGCAGGCTGCCGATTCGCTGGTAGGCCGCTCGGACATCATCTATCTCCCGTCTGATAATACGGTCATTTCGGCGCTAAGCTCAGTCGTTTCGGTCGCTAATGACAAGGACATCCCGCTCTTCTGCGAGAGCAGTGAATCGGTTGGGGAAGGCGCGTTCGCATCAATCGGATTCAAATATTATGATCTCGGCTACGCGACAGGTGAGATGGCTGTGAAGGTTCTGAAGGGCACATCGCCGGCAGATATCCCCGTTGAGGTCTCCAAGAAGTTGGATCTGATGATTAACCCGAAGGCGGCGGAAGCGCAAGGAATCAAATTGACGGAAGAGATGACACAAGGCGCAATCCTGATAGAGAAATAAGTCGTTCCAAATTAGGAGGATGCTATCGTGCTATATGCGCTGACAGGTTCTTTGGAAGCAGGGGTCATTTACGCGTTAATGGCTCTGGGCGTTTACGTAACGTTTCGAATTCTCGACTTTCCCGATTTGACCGTAGATGGCAGCTTTGCCACTGGAGGAGCCGTGGCAGCAGTCATGATTACATCCGGCTATTCCCCGCTGCTCGCTACATTGGGGGCGCTGCTGGCAGGATGTGTGGCAGGAACCGTGACCGGACTGCTCCATACGAAAGGGAAAATCAATACGCTGCTGTCCGGTATTATTTCGATGATTGCTTTATATTCGATCAATTTGCGAATTATGGGCAAGGCGAATACACCGCTGCTGGGGGAAAGCACTCTATTCACACAGCTCAAATCCTTCTTGTCCAGTCTGCAGCCGCTTGCGATTTTGGCAGCCGTAGGGATATTCGTTCTGCTCATCAAATGGGCCATTGACTGGTTTTTGGATACAGAGATTGGCCTCGCGATTCGGGCCACCGGCGACAATACGAAAATGATCCGCAGCCTCTCTGCGAACACCGACAATATGAAAATTATCGGGCTGAGCCTGTCTAATGGCTTGGTAGCGCTATCCGGCGCGCTTATCGCCCAATATCAGGAGTTTGCGGATGTCTCAATGGGAATCGGCATTATCATCATCGGTTTGGCCTCCGTCATTATGGGGGAAGCCGTGTTCGGTCATGCTTCCATTCGGCGGGCAACCTTCGCCGTAATCGGAGGAGCTATTGTCTATCGTCTCATTATTATGCTGGCACTCCGCATCGGGTTGAATCCGAATGACCTGAAGCTGCTAACCGCTGTCATTGTGGTCGCCGCCCTTGTCATGTCACGGGTTCTAACAACATGGAAAGAAAGGCGGATGAGATCCTTTCAAGAAGATGCTCCACACCTGTCCATCGACCACGGAGCAAGGGGGGAAAGTCATGCTGAAACTTGAGGGGATTCGAAAAGTGTTCAACCGCAGGACGGCGAGCGAGAAAATTGCTCTGCAACATATAAATTTGACGCTTCGCGAGGGTGAATTCATAACGATTATCGGCTCTAATGGGGCAGGCAAGTCCACGCTGATGAATATAATCTCGGGCGGTATGACTCCAGATAGCGGCATCATTGAAATTGACGGCGAGAATGTTACCAGCCTCTCTGAATTCGAGCGCTCGCGCAAGATTGGACGCGTGTTCCAAGACCCGATGGCCGGCACGGCGCCGACGATGACGATTGAGGAGAATCTCGCGGTTGCTTACTCGCGTGACAAAGGACGCACCCTGCACCGGGGTGTGAACAAGAAGCGAAAGGATCTGTTCCGCGAGAGCCTTGCCTCGCTGCACCTAGGGCTCGAGAATCGGCTGTCAGCTAAGGCCGGACTGCTGTCAGGCGGAGAGCGGCAGGCGCTTAGCCTGCTGATGGCGACCTTCACGCAGCCGAAGGTGCTGCTGCTGGATGAGCATACGGCTGCGCTCGACCCAGCACGGGCGCAATTGATTACAGCGCTAACGAAGGAGGTCGTCGAGCGTTCCAACTTCACGACGCTGATGGTGACGCACAATATGCAGCAAGCCATCGAGCTCGGCAACCGCCTGATTATGATGGACGCAGGCCAGATTATTTTGGATGTGCCGGAGGAGGAAAAGAAGCATTTGACGATTGAGGTATTGTTGAAAAAATTCTCCCAGTTGAAGGGAGTCGCGGATGACCGCTTGCTGTTGGGATAGCAAAAAAGGGAAAGGGAGCGGTATTGATGATTCAAAGTCAGGGGCATCCGTCTGCCTCGCCAGTTATAGAGAAGGCAGGAAAGAGAATGCGGCATGAAGATATGCGCGGGCTGCTTGAGCCGTATCAAGTGCTTGAACCCTATCAGGTGCTGGCGCCGGACGGAGAGCTTCGCCACCCTACCGAGGGAGCCATTGACGAGGATCTGGCAATAAAAATGTACGAGAACATGATGCTGACAAGAATGTTCGATCGGAAGGCGGTCAACCTGCAAAGGCAGGGCCGAATGGGCACGTACGCCCCTTATGAGGGGCAGGAAGCCTCGCAGGTCGGGAGTGCACTGGCACTGTCCCCCAATGATTGGTTGTTTCCCAGCTATCGCGATCATGCTGCTGCAATTACGCATGGGCAGGCGCTCAGCAGGGTGCTGCTTTATTGGATGGGCCATATGGAAGGCTCGATCAGTCCGGAAGGCCGCCATATTATGCCGCCATGCGTGCCGATAGCCACGCATTTGACGCATGCCGTAGGCACATCGTGGGCCGCTAAGCTGAAGGGTGAGAAGCAGGCGAGCATCGTGTACTTCGGCGAAGGGGCAACCTCGGAGGGAGATTTCCATGAGGCCTTGAATTTTGCCGGGGTATATCAGACGGCTACTGTATTCTTCTGCCAGAATAACGGCTACGCCATCAGCGTGCCGTTCCATGCGCAGTCCGCTTCCCGAACGATCGCCCAGCGCGCGGCTGCTTACGATATGCCGGGTGTTCGAGTGGATGGTAACGATGTGTTCGCAGTCTGGCTGACCGTACGCGAAGCGATTGAACGCGGCTTGAACGGCGGCGGACCGACGCTTATCGAGGCAGTCACGTTCCGTTACGGGCCGCATACGACCAGCGACGATCCGCGCAAATATCGGGATCAAGCCCGGCTCTCTGCCGAGTGGAGGGAGCAGCGCGATCCAATAGAGCGCTTGAAGCGGTATCTCGTGAAGAGGGGAATTTGGGGCCAGGAGCATGAGGAGCGTCTTGTGGATCGGATCAGCGGCCTTATCGAGGCCGCGGTTGCAGAGGCGGAGAGCTATCCGAATTCCCAGCCTGAGGATATGTTCATGCACGTAAACGCTGACATGCTGTGGCCTGTGGCTGAGCAGCGGGAACAGAGCGGCCTGTGTGCGGAAAGGCAGGGTGAAGCATGAGCCGGAACGTAACGATCTTGCAAGCGATTAATGAAGCACTTGATCAGAAGCTGGCGGACGATCAGCGCGTCATGCTGACAGGGGAAGACATTGGCGTCAACGGCGGTGTGTTTCGAGCAACGGAAGGACTATTCGAGAAGTACGGCCAGGAGCGGGTTGTGGATACGCCGCTGGCTGAAGCCGGCATTATTGGCTCGGCAATCGGGCTGGCGCTGAATGGTTTCTTTCCAGTCGTTGAAATTCAGTTTTTGGCCTTCATTTATCCCGGCTTCGAGCAGATCGTCACACATGCGGCCCGCATGCGGTATCGGACGCGGGGACAGTACAATGTCCCTCTTGTTATTCGCACGCCTTACGGCGCGGGAATTAGAGGGCCAGAGCTTCATTCGGAGAGTGTGGAAGCATTCTTCGTTCATACGCCCGGGCTTAAGGTGGTCGTACCGAGCAATCCTTACGATGCCAAGGGTTTGCTTGTTAGCGCCATTGAGGATCCCGATCCGGTCGTATTTTTGGAACCGGCAAGGATTTACCGAGCCTTCAAGGCAGAAGTGCCGGAAGAGATGTACCGCATTCCGCTAGGGAAGGCGAACATTGTCCGGGAAGGCACAGATGTGACGCTGATTTCATGGGGGGCCATGATGCGGGTGGCGCTTGAAGCGGCGCGGCAGCTGGAGCAGGAGAAGGGCTGGTCTTGTGAGGTCATCGATCTCCGCTCGTTGTATCCGCTTGATCGGGATGCAATTGCCGCATCCGTGAAGAAAACAGGCCGCGCGATAATTGTTCATGAGGCGCAGAAAACGGCCGGCGTCGGAGCAGAAATTGTTTCGCTGATCAATGACGAAGCGCTGATGTATTTGCGGGCTCCGATTCAGCGAATTACTGGCTTTGATGTGCCAGTTCCGCAGTTCTCGCTCGAGGATGTCTATGTTCCGACGGTCGGGCGGGTAAGAGAAGGAATCGCTGCAGCGATACAGTTCTGACCGTTCAGGAGGAGGAACGCGAATGATAGAGTTCAAGCTTCCCGACGTAGGAGAAGGCATCCACGAAGGGGAGATCGGAAAATGGCTCATTAAGGAAGGGGAATGGGTGGCCTGCGATCAGCCGATCGTCGAGGTGCAGACGGACAAAGTGAACGCCGAGCTGACCGCTCCGGCGGCCGGCGTAGTGCGCAAGCTGATGTTCGCCGAGGGTGCTGGAGTTCGAGTAGGCGAGGTATTGTTCCTTCTCGAAGCGGAGGGGCGCATTCCTGCGATGGAAGCGGGCAAGGCGGAACAGGCGGCTTCAGTAGCAGCGGTTGTCAACGCTCCTTCGCCATCACCAGCAGTGGCCTTGCCATTGTCTGCAGCGACATCGCCGTCGGTGTCTGCTGAATTACCTGTGGGAAGAGTGCGCGCAGCTCCCTATGTTCGCCAGCTTGCGAGGCAGTTGAATGTCGACATCGAGCAGGTGAAGGGAAGCGGAGCCGCCGGACGGATATCCGAAGAGGACGTACGGCGCTATGCTGTTGCGGGCACGACTAAGGAAGCGGAAAGGGCAGGGGCAGACCTAATATGGGAAAATGCGTTTCAGCCTGCGCTGGAGCGGACGGCTTCCGCTGTCCGGCCGCAGACTGCCGCTGCCGGGTTGCATGGGGCCGCATCGACTTCTTGCGCCGAGGAGCGGCTTCCGTTGCGCGGCGTTCGCTTGAGGATCGCCGAAAGGCTGGTTAAGGCAGTGACCATCATCCCGCATGTCACGCAGGTGGATGAACTGGAAGCCGATGCCCTGCAGGCGCTGCGTGAGCGGCTTCGGCCGCTGGCGGCCGAACGGAAGGTGAAGTTGACATACTTGCCGTTTTTCATCAAGGCAATTGTCATTGCGCTTAAGGAGTTCCCATTCTTCAACGCTTCGCTTGATGACGAGACGAAGGAAATTGTGTTGAAGCGCTATTATCACATCGGGATTGCGACCGATACACCAGACGGTCTAATCGTTCCGGTTATCCGAGACGCCGATCGGAAGACAATATTTGAGCTGGCAGAAGAAATTGGGCGGTTGTCGGAGCGGGCGCGGGAAGGAAAGCTGAAGCTTGCGGACATTACCGGCGGTACCTTCACGATTAGCAACGTCGGCCCGATCGGCAGCCTGCTCGCAACGCCGATCATTAACCATCCGGAGGCGGCCATCCTGGCGCTGCACAAAATGGAGCCGCGCATGGTCGTTCGCAATGGGGAAGGTGTCATACGCCTCATGATGAATATGGCGCTTTCCTTCGACCATCGGCTTATCGATGGGGCGGAGGCGATTCGATTCACGAATCGGATCAAGCGGCTGCTAGAGCAGCCCGACTTATTATGGGCGGAGATGGTATAGATGGTCGTCGGTGAAATTGCTGTAGAAACGGATGTTGTTGTCATTGGCGGCGGGCCCGGCGGCTATACATCAGCGATCCGGCTGGGTCAGTTGGGCAAATCGGTCGTGTTGGTGGAAAAAGAGGAGCTCGGCGGTGTTTGTCTTCATTCGGGCTGCATTCCGTCCAAGGCGCTGATTCATGCGGCCGGATTGTATGACGAAGCCAGATCGGCTTCCAAGCTGGGACTGCGGATGGAGCCTGGGGCTCTTTCCTTCAATATGTCCGATTGGCAGTTGTGGAAGTCCGGAATTGTCGGCAGGCTGGGAAGCGGAGTGGCGCAGCTCTGCGCCGCTAACGGGGTTACGGTCGTGAAAGGGAGCGCACTCTTCCTGTCCGATGACCGCGTCGGGGTAGAGACGGAATCCGGCTTCGAGACCTACAAGTTCAAGCAGGCGGTTATCGCGACAGGATCGCGGCCGCATCTCCCAGCATTCGCTGCGGCAGGTGGTTCCCGCATCCTCACTTCCACGGGGGCACTGGAATCGGACAGTATACCGGAGCATTTAGTCATTATCGGGAGCGGCTATATTGGCATCGAATTGGGCATGGCATTCGCCAAACTTGGAAGCCGCGTCACACTTATTGAGCGCGAGGAGCGAATTCTCCCGCTTGTGGAAGGCAGCCTCGCTGCGGAAGTGAAGCGGCGCGCCGGCAAGCTAGGGATGGTTATCAAGACGGGCACGGAAGTGCGCGCGATTATGGAGCATGACGATGATGTCGAGCTGCGACTCGAATCGAGCCAGCAAGGGGAGGAGAGCGTCCTCTGCGACAAGGTACTTGTGACGGTCGGACGCATGCCGAACACAGAAGGACTCGGTCTCAGTCAGGCTGGGGTACGTATAGATGAGCGCGGCTATGTTCCGGTCGATGCGGAATGTCGAACCAATGTGCGCCACATTTTCGCCATCGGTGATATTACGCCAGGGCCTGCTCTTGCTCATCGCGCCGCGAGGCAGGGTACGGTCGCCGCGGAGGTGATCGGCGGATTGCCGAGTGCTTTCGACTCGCCGTATGTCCCGTACGTTATTTTTTCTGACCCGCAAATTGCTGGAGTGGGATTGACGCGGGCGGAAGCCGAGCGGCAGGGCATGAAGGTGAAGACGGGCCGCTTCCCTTTCCGTGCCAACGGATACGCATTGGCGGCCGGGAAGACAGACGGTTTTGCGGAAGTAGTCATCGAAGAGGATTCCAGTTTGCTGCTGGGCATGCATGCGGTGGGAGCAGATGCTGGGAGCTTGATTGGTCAGGGCGTCCTCGCCCTCGAAATGGCTGCGAGAGCGGAGGATGTGGCTATGACGGTGCATCCGCACCCGACGCTCAGTGAAGGCTGGCTGGAAGCCGCCGCCGCCGCTTTGGGGCATGCCATACACATTGTGAACGAGAGGAGGCTGGAAGATGAGTAATCGGAAGGGCCAGGATGGATCGCTGGACGACGAGCGTTTGGCGCATTTTCTGAACCGAATTGACCGGGGCGACAAGATTGAAGCGGACGATTGGATGCCAGACGATTACCGCAACCAGTTAATTAAGCTGATATCGATGCATGGCGTTAGTGAAATAATGGGGGCGCTGCCGGAGAAGGAATGGGTTCCGAAAGCGCCGACGTTGCGCCGCAAACTGGCGATTATGGCCAAGGTGCAGGATGAGATGGGACATGGACAGCTGCTGCTGCGGGTCGCGGAGGATTTAATGGCGCCGCTTGGTCAGACCCGCGAGGATCTGCTGCGCAATCTGTTCTCGGGAAAGCTGAAATTCCACAACGTGTTCCATATGGAGGCGCCCACATGGGCCGATGCAGGCGTCATCGCCTGGCTCGTCGACGGCGCCGCGATCATTACCCAGTCTATGTCGCTCGAGACATCCTACGCGCCATATGCCCGCGCGCTCCAGCGCATATGCGCGGAAGAGAAATTCCATGCCCAGCACGGTGAAAGCATTGTATTGGGGCTAGCCGAAGGAACGCCGGCGCAGCGCCGGATGCTGCAGGAGGCCGTAAACCGCTGGTGGCCTTCCTTGCTGATGTTCTTTGGCCCGCCAGAAGGCGGAACCGTGTCCAGTAACCAGCAGATGAACATACGTTACAAGATTCGCACGCAGACGAACGAGGAGCTGCGGCAGGCCTTTTTCCATAAATATGTGAACCGGATTTATCATTTGGGCTTGACGCTTCCGGACGACACGATTCGTTACGACGAAGCGGAGGGCGTCTGGCATTACCAGCAGCCCGATTGGGATCTCTTTGTACAAATTGTGCGTGGAAACGGGCCTTGCTCAGTACAGCGGCTGCGGCTGCGGAAAACGTCCTACGAAGAGGCGGAATGGGTGCGGGAAGCGATGGTGGCGCCTCCGCCCCGTACATCCTATGCGGCTGGAGGAGGGGCGATATGAGCAGCGAACGGAAAGAGAAATTTGCCGTCTATGAGGTATTCAGCCAAAAGAGCCCGTCTGCCGGCTTCGTGCACCAGTTCAGCTTGTTGGCGCCTAACCCGGAAGCCGCGCTCCTGATGGCGCGGGAGAACTTCATGCGCCGCGAGCCCTGCATCAACATCTGGGTTGTGAACCGCAATGATATTCACGGACTGACACCGGAGGAACGCGAGAGCCTCGAACGGCTGGACAACAAAAGCTACCGCGAAACAAAGGGATATGGCGACATCCAATCGAGGTGGCGGCGCCACAAGGAAGAGTATGAGGGCAAGGTGGATATCGCAGCACAGAAGGAGGGGTGAAATGTCGGAGCATATCGAAGTAGCGGCTGCGGAAGAGGCCAAGCGCCGCCCGGATTATACTCGGGCGCTGCAGGAGCTTTTGCTGCAGATTGCAGACGATGACTATATTTTGGCATACCGGGGATCGGAATGGCTTGGGCTGGCGCCTCACATCGAAGAAGATGTCGCTTTCTCCTCGATGGCGCAGGACATGATGGGGCATGCAGCGATGCTATACGAGATGCTGGAGGAATTGGGAGCTGGCAAGGCGGATGACCTGGCGCATTTGCGCAGCCCTGAGGCGTTCCGCAATGCCATACTGCTCGAGCGACCAAACGGATCAGGCGAGTATGCGAATGAGCCGCATTACGACTGGGCGTTCGCGATTGCCCGCTGCAGCCTATACGGCCTATTCAAGGAAATCCGGCTGGAAGTGCTGACCCATTCCTCGTATGTGCCGCTAAGGCAGGAGGCCAGCAAAATGCTGCGCGAGCATCAGTATCACAGCCGGTATTGGCGCTCCTGGTTCACGCGGCTGGCGGGCGGCACGAACGAGGCGCGTTCCCGATTGATTGCGGCTGTAGCCCAGGCGTGGAGCGATATTGGAAGCCTGTTCCCGCTAGGCAGCGAGGAGGAGGCGATCGTACGCTTCGGTCTGAGCATAGGTGGCGATGAATTGGCACGGCGCTGGAAGACATCGGCGCAGAGCTTGTTCGAAGCGAGTGGGCTCGCATGGCCAGGAGACTGGAATACTCCTGTCAGGACTGGACGCGACGGGCAGCATACCGACGATTTGACGCAAGTCGTCGGCATCTTGTCGGAGGTGTACCGGATTGACCCGGCGGCCAGCTGGTAAAGGAGGCGGTTCATCGTGACACAGATTATGCGACAGATGCCAACGGGGCTTGAGGAACGAATTTGGGCACTGCTGCAGGAGGTCAAGGATCCAGAAATCCCCGTCATCAGCATGATCGAGATGGGGATGATTCACAGGGTAGTTGTAGACGAGAGCGTGGTTGAGGTGGAGGTACTGCCGACCTTCATTGGCTGTCCTGCTCTGGAATTGATGAGGAGCGAAATTCAGGAGAAGCTGCTTTCCATCGAGGAAGTGCGCGAGGCGAACGTCCACTTCCTGCGGGAACCAGCCTGGATCTCGGATCGGATTAGCGACGAAGGCCGGGAGAAGCTGCGTTCATTCGGCATTGTTGCACCGCCGCGCGGTTGTACGCCGGGCGAAGAGTGGAAGGTGCGGTGCCCCTACTGCGATTCTCCGTACACACGCATGGACAATATGTTCGGTCCGGCGGCTTGCCGCAGCATTTTATATTGCAGGCACTGCAAAAATCCGTTCGAAGCTTTGAAAGTGTTGTGAGACTGGGATTGGGCTTGTATGGTTCGTAATGCCTTTAATGCTCTAGTGCTTAGTATTTAATGCTTAATGCTTAATCTCTAGTGCTCTAAGGCTTTAAGATTTTAAGGATTGATGCCTGTAGTTTAGCGGGAATGTGATGTTGTTAGACGTTTGGTTTGTTGCACTGCGTTTTTTGTGTGGTATTACAAGGTTCTGTAAGGGTTGATCAAGTTATTTTAAAGGCAACGTCATGAAAGGCAAGAAACACTATTGCGCACATTTGCGCCGCCTTTGGAGCGGAATAAGCTGCAGAGGAAGAGGGAGGGTATCCGATAACGATGGAAAAAAGCATGCAAACTGTTGAATTGAAGTCGATGTTTATCAACGGAGAATGGACGCAAGCGCAAGGCGGCGGTACGCTCCGCGTTGTTAATCCGGCAACCGGTGAAGAGGTAGGGACGGTAAGCTACGGTGACCATTTGGACGCCAGAGCGGCCATCGATGCGGCCCATCTGGCATTTCCAAGCTGGTCCCGCTTGACTGCCCGTGAGCGCTCAAAATATTTGTACCAATTATATGAATTGGTGCGCAGCCATCGTGATGAATTGGCGAGCATTATCTCGGCCGAGATGGGCAAGCCGCTGCGGGAGGCCAAGGGCGAGGTGCTGGGAGCTGCCGACAACTTCATGTGGTATGCAGAGGAAGCGAAGCGGGTGTATGGCGAGACGGTTCCGTCCTCTGTGCCGAACAAGCGAATTATGGTCAGCCGCCATCCGGTCGGCGTCGTCGGAGCGATCACACCATGGAACTTCCCGGTTAATATGGTCGCGCGGAAGATTGCGCCCGCACTCGCCGCAGGGTGCACGGTCGTTTTGAAGCCAGCCGAGAGCACGCCGCTAAGCGCAATTAAGTTATTCGAGCTGATCGCACAAGCCGGGTTCCCAGCCGGTGTCGCTAATCTGGTCATCGGCCAGCCGGAGACGGTGGGCCAGGAACTTCTCGACAATCCAAAGGTTCGCAAAATTGCCTTCACTGGCTCGACGCGCGTCGGCAAGCTGTTGATGGAAGGGGCGGCCAAGCACGTGAAGCGGGTCAGTCTGGAATTGGGTGGGCATGCGCCGTTTATTGTGTTCGAGGATGCAGACTTGGACGCGGCGGTTGCAGGGCTGTTCGAGAGCAAGTTCCGCAATTCGGGGCAAATGTGCATCTGTACGAACCGCCTGTATGTGCATGAGTCTGTGGCGGAGGAATTCAGCGCCAAGCTGATCGAGCGGCTGAGCAAGGCAAAGGTCGGCGACGGACGCAGCAAAGAGACGGAAATTGGCCCGCTCGTCAACCAACGGGCGCTTGATAAAGTGCTGCGCCATATTCAGGATGCACAGGACAAAGGCGGGAAAATTGTTTTCGGCGGCAAGCGCTTGATGGAGGGGGAATACGGCAAAGGCTTCTATTGCGAGCCGACCGTCATTACGGGCGTAACTAAGGAAATGGAGATTGCTGCCGAGGAAACATTCGGCCCAGTTGTGCCGATGATGACCTTCACGGATGAAACGGATGTTATCCAAATGGCGAACGACACATCATATGGCTTGGCTGCCTATGCCTATACGCGCGACAGCAGCCGCTGTTTCCGTCTGGCGGAGGCTTTGGAATACGGCATCGTAGGTATTAATGATGGTTCACCAACACAGACTCAGGCGCCATTCGGAGGCTGGAAGGAAAGCGGACTTGGCCTGGAGGGCGGACGCTACGGAATGGATGCATTTTTGGAAACGAAATTTGTTTCGTTCGGGTTGTAATCATCGTTTTGATACATGTAATGAATGAATATTGAGAGATAAGGGAGGATTTATTCATGGTCAAATTAATCGCGATCTACCGCAAGCCTGAGGATGTCGAGGCGTTCAACGAGCATTATTTTAATACCCATTCTCCATTGGCAGCAAAAATGCCTGGACTCGTGAAGATGGAAGTGGGAACGATTTATGGAACGCCAATGGGGGATAGCGATCTGCACCTGATTTGCGAGATGTATTTTGAATCGAAAGAGGCCTTGAAGGCAGCCCTGTCATCCGCTGAGGGCAAGGCGTCCGGCAAGGATTTGATGGGATTTGCCGGCAAAGTGGTATCCATGCATATGGCGGAGGTTCATGAGTGAGCAAGCCGACGCATCGCAACCGGTTTAATGATTTGCTTGGAATCGAGATCGTTCGGCTGGATGAAGATGGCTGTGTTATGCAATTGCATACCCATCCTGATCTTCATAACAGCATCGAAGGCTTCGTACATGGCGGCGTGACGAACACGTTGGCTGACGCCGCCATGGGCCATGCGGCTGCACCCCCGATTGACGGGGTGCAGCAGTGTGTAACCGTGGAGAGCAAGATCAATTATTTGTCTCCGGCCATCGGCGAACTTCTCGTTGCGGAGTCTCGGGTGCTGAAGCGGGGGCGCAATTTAATTGTGACGGACGCGCGCATTACCTGCGATGGGAAGCTTGTCGCTGTAGCTTTGGGGACATACGCGCGCGTCAGTCCAAAACGAGGGGAACAAGGCGCGGAATTGCCGTCCACGAAGCAGGAATAAGGCGATGGAGTAAAAGCAGTGGGAGGTTGTCGAGCAGACGGATCAGCGGAAAAGAGGGGGCTGAACGAATCGATGGAGATGCAGGAGCAGAGGCTGAGCAAGGTGTCGGTGCAAAGTGAGGTACCAGTGCAGGATCAAGAACAGGGTCAGAATCAGAAAAATCTGAAACAGGGACATGAACAGGTAAAAGACCAGGTAAAAGACCAGGTAAAAGACCAGGTAAAAGACCAGGTACAAGTTCAGGGTACGCTCCAGGAGCAAGGGACGGTACAGTCAGTGAAGCTGGATCGCCACGGTCATGTTGCCGTCATTACGCTGAATCGGCCTGCCGACTTAAATGCCCTCAATTATGAAACGCTGGTGCGCCTGGGAGAAATCGTCGTGGAAATCCGGGAGGATCGTCATCAGATTCGTGCCGTCATCGTGACGGGCGCGGGCCGAGCCTTCAGCGCAGGGGCTGATCTAAAGGAACGGCGCACGCTGAATGAACAACAGGTGAGACGCAACGTGCGTACGATCCGGGATGTATTCACCGCCGTGGAGGAGCTTCCGCAGCCGACGATTGCAGCGGTGAATGGATATGCGTTCGGCGGCGGTTTCGAATTAATGCTGGCCTGCGATTTGCGCTTAGCTGTCCGGGATGCCCGTATGGGACTTACCGAGGTGAGTCTGGGCATCATTCCCGGTGCAGGTGGAACGCAGCGGCTGCCGCGGCTTATCGGGCCAACGCGGGCGAAGGAGCTTATCCTGACTGCGCGGAAAATGAACGCCCAAGATGCGCTGCAATACGGATTGCTGAACGGAATAGCCGATGACGCAGAGCAGCTCCACGCAATGACGCTTGATTTGGCGAATGAGATTGCATCTAATGCGCCGCTCGCGGTCTATCAGGCCAAATACGCCATAAACCGGGGCAGCCATGTTGGTTTGTATTCCGGTCTAGAGGTTGAGGCACAAGCCTATGAGATGATTATCCCGACGAAGGATCGGGCGGAGGCATTAGAAGCCTTTGCGGACAAACGAAAGCCTGTCTTCCGTGGGGAGTAGGAGGGTAGCGCGTGATATTCAATGTCGAAATGGAAACGATGCCGCATGAACGGATGCGAGCGCTTCAACTGGAGAGACTACGTCACGCCGTCAAGCGGGCATATGACCGAGTACCTTTTCATCGTGCCGCGTTGGATCGGGCGGGCCTTGATCCGGAGGACATTCGCAGTTTGGATGATATCCGCCTCCTGCCGTTCATGAAGAAATCAGATCTGCGCGATTATTATCCGTTCGGATTGTTCGCGACCGAGATGAGCGAAGTTGTACGTATCCATGGTTCATCCGGCACGAGAGGCAAGCCGATCGTTGTGGGGTACACGAAGCAGGATATTGAAGCTTGGGCGGAAATTGTTGCGCGCGCCATTTGCTGCGCAGGCGGTCGGCCCGGGGATATTTTCCACAACGCGTATGGGTATGGCTTGTTCACGGGCGGATTGGGCCTGCATTATGGCATCGAGTGTCTGGGCGCAGTCGCTGTGCCTGTGTCGGGAGGGAATACACCGCGCCAGATTACGCTTATTCAGGATTTCAAGCCGCGCGGGTTGTCAGGTACACCGTCTTATATTTTGAATCTGGTGGAGGAAATGCGCAAGCAGGGCATTGATACGCGTTCAACGAGCATCGAGTACGGCATTTTTGGCGCGGAGCCTTGGTCGGAGGAAATGCGTCGCCATCTTGAGGATGCTCTTGGCATTAAGGCGATTGATATTTATGGATTGAGTGAGGTGCTTGGGCCAGGTATCGCTATCGAGTGTCAGGAAGCGCAGGATGGTCTGCATATTGCCGAAGATCATTTTCTGGCGGAAGTGGTCGATCGCCAGACGGGTGAACCGCTGCCGTACGGGCAGGAAGGCGAGCTGGTGTTTACTTCACTGACCAAGGAAGCATTCCCAGTCATCCGCTACAGGACGGGCGATATCGCTTCGCTTCACCCGGGTACCTGCAAATGCGGCCGCACGACGATGCGGATGTCCCGGATTAAAGGAAGAGTAGATGACATGCTGATTATACGCGGCGTCAACGTTTACCCAACCGAGCTCGAGGCTGTGCTGCTTAACTTCTCCCAACTTGCGCCCCATTATCAAGTCGTCATTGAGCGGGACAATGCACTTGACCGCTTCGAGATTCATTGCGAGATTACGCCGGAATTCTGGAATCGGGTAGGCAGCGTTCTGGAAAGCCAGGAGGTTGCCGAACTGGTAAAGGAGATCGGCAAGGCGATCAAATGCTCGCTCGGTGTCTCTGTTTTACTGCATGTGAATGAGCCGGATTCGATTGCGCGCAGCGAGGGAAAAGCAGTACGCATTGTTGATAACCGCAAGCGAGCGGCAGACGTTCAAGAAAGTGAAGGAGTGGGGGCGGGATGACGAAGATGGGCAGTAGGAATGTGATCGTGTCGGTGGACGGCGCTGTAGGTGTGCTTACCCTGAATCGGCCTGACGTGTTGAATGCTTTGAATCGCGAGCTGATGCAGGAGCTTGTGGCTGAACTGGAACGAATGGATCGGGACGATGCTGTGAAGGTGCTTGTTATTACAGGGAATGATCAGGCCTTCGCCGCAGGAGCGGATATTAGGGAAATGGCGGATGAATCCGCTGTTTCGCTGCTGTTGAAGCGACAGTTCGATGTCTGGGATCGCATCGGCGGCATCACTAAACCGATCATCGCCGCTGTGAGCGGATATGTGCTCGGCGGAGGCTGTGAGCTGATGATGAACTGTGATCTCATTGTTGCCTCGGATACGGCGCGCTTCGGGCAGCCGGAAATTCGCATTGGTGTTATGCCCGGTGCTGGAGGAACGCAGCGGTTGACCAGGGCAGTGGGGCAGCGCAAGGCGATGGAACTGCTGCTGACCGGGGATACGATGCTCGCGGAAGAGGCTCTTCGCTGTGGCCTAATTAACAAGGTAACTCCAGTTGAGCTTTATTTGGAGGAAGCGCTGAAGCTTGCGCGGCGCATTGCCAACCAGCCGCCACTGGCTGTTTCCCTTATTAAGCAGGCTGTTCGCAAGGCGGAGGATCTTTCGCTGGTCGAAGGGCTTGATTTTGAGCGGCAATGTTTCCATCTGTTGTTCGCGAGCGAGGATCAGAAGGAAGGCATGCTTGCTTTTCAAGAGAAGCGAAGTCCCCAATTCAAGGGCAGATAGGAGGAATCATGGCTGTGTACGAGACGATTCTGTACGAAGTATCAGCAGGAGTAGCCCGGATCACGATGAATCGGCCGGATAAGTACAACGCCTTCACCGGGAAGATGATCGCCGAGATCATTGATGCGTTCCGTCAGGCTGGCAAAGATGCCGCGGCGCGCTGTATCGTCCTGACCGGAGCGGGTAAAGCATTCAACGCAGGGCAGGATCTGGGCGATGTGCCGGGTGTCGGCGGTGAGGGGGTAGCCGGGCAGGACGGAGCTGCAAACCACGGCGACATGCTGCGTTCGCGCTACAATCCGCTCATTATGCAAATTCGCAACACGGAGCTGCCGGTTATCGCGGCTGTGAACGGCGTAGCGGCAGGAGCCGGGATGAGCCTTGCCCTCGCTTGCGATATGCGTGTGATGTCTGAGCGGGCTTATTTTGTCAGTGCATTCATTAATATAGGGCTTGTTCCCGACTCAGGGGGATGCTACTTCCTGCCGCGCCTTGTCGGCTTGGCCAAGGCGATAGAAATTGCCACGATTCGGGATCGCGTTACGGCGAAGGAGGCGCATCGGATTGGCTTGGTCAATCGCGTATGCTCTGCCGAACGGCTGGACGAGGAAGCAGCTGAGCTTGCAGCCAAGCTAGCTCAGCTTCCGACGCGGGCGATCTGGCTGATGAAGCAGACAATGAACCGGGGACTGGAAAAGGGGCTGGCGGAGACACTGGAGCAGGAGGCATATGCCCAGGAGATTGCCGGACGCACGCAGGATCACCGGGAAGGCATGCAGGCTTTTCTAGAGAAGCGGCCGCCTATGTTCAAGGGGGTATAGCCGATGGAAGACTATGTTTCCGGAGGAAGCCTCGGCATGGTCGGTATTATCGGTGCTGGCACGATGGGAGCGGGGATCGCGCTCGTATGCGCTCGGCGGGGTCGCCGTGTTCGATTGCAGGATATTAAGCCAGAGGTGCTGGAAGCTGCGCAAACCTATATTGGTACGGTTCTGTCGAAGGATGTTGCGAAGGGGAAAATCTCGGCGGAAGAGAAACGGTCGACACATAATCTTATTGAGTTAGTGCAGGACATGGCAGCATTAAGCTCATGCTCGATCGTCATCGAGGCGATCCCCGAGAATCAGGAGTTGAAGCGCTCTGTGTTCGCCCGCTTAACAGAGCTTTGCAGCAGTGATGCTCTGCTGCTGAGCAATACGTCTTCCCTTTCCATTACGGAACTTGCAGCAGGCTTGCCTCATCCGGAGCGCATCATAGGCTTTCATTTCTTCAACCCTGCGCCGGTTATGCCGCTCGTAGAAGTCATCCGCGGCCACAAGTCGGCAGATGCCTGCGTCGCTACAGCTCGCAGGTTTGCGGAGGAACTTGGCAAGGTGCCTGTGTTGGCGGAGGACTCGCCCGGATTTATCGTCAACCGCGTCGCCCGACCTTATTATAATGAAGCGCTGCGCATCATAAGCGACCGAGTGGCTAAACCGGAGCAGATTGATCGCATTATGAAGCAGGCTGGCGGTTTCAAAATGGGGCCGTTCGAGCTGCAGGATCTAATTGGTCTCGACGTGAATCTGGCGACAACGGAATCGGTCTATACCCGGTTCAATCATGAGAGCCGCTTCAAGCCGAGCCGGATACAGCAGCGCATGGTCCAGGCAGGAAGCTTAGGCAGGAAGACAGGAGAGGGGTTTTATTCATATGACCAATAACACAATCCTGTTGGATGGGAACGGCCCACTGCGGGAAGGCCTTCATGTGCTGCTGAAACGAAGCGGATATCAGATTATTTCCTTGGCAGAGTCGGAGGAGTGCAGGGATGCCCTCTCCTCGGTTCGATACGGTATGGAAGTAACCAATGATGATGTGGTTGAAAAACAGGCGAATATCGTGAAAATGGATCGGCTATTGCCGCCAGAAATACCAATCGCGGCTACCTCGTTAGCTCTCTCTGCCACTGAGATCGCATCCTGGGCATCTCAACCGAAGCGAATATGCGGCTTCGGAACGCTCGCACCTCTGGAAGAACGCGAGTTGATTGAAGTGGCTCCTGCCTTGCAGACATCAAAGGAAACCCTTCATAGTGTGGAGGAGCTGTTCCACTCTTTGAGTAAACAGGTAGACATTGTGCAGGATGAGGCGGGACTTGTCTTCCCGCGCATTCTGGCCTTAATCGTAAATGAAGCCGCCTTCACTCTAATGGAAGGGACGGCTTCCGCTACGGATATCGATACGGCTATGAAGCTGGGAACCGGTTATCCGTACGGTCCACTTGAATGGGCAGACAGAATCGGGCTGGATGATGTGCTGGCGGTTCTGAGCGGTCTCCACCGCGATCTGGGTGAAGAACGGTATCGCCCAGCTCCGCTTCTGCGCAAGCTCGTGTTGGCAGGCCGGTTTGGCTCCCGCAGCGGCCAAGGCTTCTATTCCTATGATATTGGGGGGGAACAAGATGGCAACACCCGTAATTATTGATGCGATACGTACGCCGATCGGACGCTACGGCGGAGCGCTCAAGGATGTGCGCGCCGATGATCTTGGCGCGATCGTTATTCGCAGCCTGTTGGAGCGGAATCCGGTCGCCCCGGAGCGGGTAGACGGCGTTATTGTCGGCTGTGCGAATCAGGCGGGGGAGGACTGCCGCAATGTGGCGCGCATGTCGCTGCTGCTGGCTGGAATGCCGGTCGAGGTGCCGGGCGTGACGGTAAATCGCCTATGCGGATCTGGTATGGAGGCCGTTCTGCAAAGCGCCTATGCCATTATGGCACGGGCGGGGCATATGTACATTGCGGCCGGGACGGAGAGCATGACGCGGGCACCTTATGTGATGATGAAGCCGGAGGCCGCTTTTCAGCGTGGGCACCAGCAGATCTACGATACGACTTTGGGCTGGAGGATGACCAATGACAAGCTGGCCACTCTCTATCCTCCCATCAGTCTAGGGGAGACAGCGGAGAACGTGGCGGAGCAATACGGCGTCAGCCGGGAGGAGCAGGATGAGTTTGCACTCTCCAGCCAACGGAAGTATGCTGAAGCCCAAGCAGCGGGGAAGTTTGCAGCCGAGCTTGTTCCGGTGGAGGTGACCGGGCGCAAGGGCCAGATCATGAAGATCGAGCAGGATGAACATCCTCGTCCTGAGACGACGCTGGAGCAGTTGCAGAAGTTGAAGCCGGCCTTCAAGCAAGGCGGAACTGTGACGGCCGGGAACTCGTCGGGACTGAACGACGGGGCAGCGGCGCTGCTCATTATGGAACAGGAGGCCGCACATTCGCTCGGACTTCGCCCACGCGCCCGCGTGGTTGCTGCTGCATCTGCTGGCGTCGATCCGTCCGTGATGGGAATCGGCCCCGTGCCGGCCGCGCGCAAAGCACTTCAGCAGGCTGGACTGAGTATTGAGGACATTGATCTGTTCGAGCTGAATGAAGCATTTGCTGCACAGGCAATTGCCAGCATGCGGGAGTTGAATATCGACCCGGTTCGGGTGAATGTGAACGGTGGGGCGATTGCGATTGGCCATCCGCTCGGGTGCAGCGGGGCTCGGATATTAACGACACTGCTCAATGAGATGGAGCGCCGAGAGGTACGTTACGGCTTGGCTGCGATGTGCATCGGCGTCGGTCAAGGCATCGCCACTATAATTGAGCGAATATGACCAGGCCGGCAGCCTGAATGGGCATGGTTGATTTTTTTGGCGAGGAGGAATCGACGTGAAGCAAGGATTGGTTCCAGGCGCTGAAATAGCTTTTGCTGTGACTGTTACACCGGATATGCATCCTGCTTTTGACGGCACGACCATTCACGAAGTGATGTCTACCGTCACCATGATTTACTATATGGAGAAGGCTGGTCGAGAGATGATCGTTTCTTTTTTGGACGAAGAGGAAGAAGCTTCGGGGCTAGCTCTTGATATCAAGCATGTAGGGCCTGCGGTCGCCGGACAGGAGGTAACGTTTCGAGCTGTATGTGTCGAGGTGGGAGCGAAGCGCATGGTGTGCGAGGTGACAGCAGAGACGCGAATCAATCTAGTCGGCAAAGGAACGTTTACGCAGGCGGTTTTCTATAAAAATACGATGGCAGAGCGGCTCACGGCTTTGCGCCGCAAGGCGGAAGAAGAGCAGAAGCTATCTTGACAAGCTGAGCGGTGGTTCCTCCACTCCGATATGCCCTCCATTTTGCTTGAGCTATGGAGAATCAAGTGATACAATTTGACGAGATACAACATTTGGAAATCACGTGATTGACTAGGAGTGGTGAACATGAGGCCGCAATCGATGCTGTTTACCATATACGGCGAGTATGTACGTCATTATGGTAGCGAAATCTGGGTTGGGAGCCTGACTGCCCTGATGGGGGAGTTCGGTTTGACCGACCAGGCCGTACGGGCCGCTATCTCACGCATGCTTCGCCAAGGGTGGCTGGAGTCGCGCAAGGTGGGAAATCGCAGCTATTATTCAATGTCCCCGCGCGGCAAGCGGCGCTTGGATGAGGCGGCGGCCCGCATTTATAAGCAAGAGACAGATGTGTGGGATGGCAAATGGTGCATTGCGAGCTACAACATTCCCGAAAAGGATCGGGGCATACGGGATCAATTGCGCAAGGAACTGGCATGGCTCGGCTTCGGCATGTTGACGACGAGCACCTGGATCAGTCCTAACGATCTGACCGACAAGGTGAGGGACATCGTGGAATCACGCGGAATATCCGGATATGTGGAAATTTTTAAGGCAGATCATCTCGCTTGGAGCAAATCTAGGCAGTTGGTGCAGAAGTGCTGGAACATCGATGAGATTAATGCGGCTTATGCTGAATTTATTGAGGTATACCGCCCAAGTTATGAAAAATTGCTCACGATGATGCAGCAGGGGGATACCATAGCTGACGGCTACTGCTTCGTAGAGAAGAGCAAACTGGTTCACTGGTACCGGAAGTTTTTATTCATTGATCCGGACTTCCCTGAAGAGCTGTTGCCAGACGTGTGGTTAGGCAAGGAAGCGGATCAATTGTTCCACAACTACTATGATTTGCTTCATACAGGGGCCAGTCGTTTTTTTGAACAAGTATATGAACCTTCGCCTGATGTGCTTCCGCTTCGCAATATCGAGCATGCATAACACTTTTGGAACATTTGCATAGGTACATGTCTCGGGAAAATGAATCTCTATGAATTTTGATTTACAAGGGCTCATTGCAGCTTTTTTGCTTCCGTGCTTTAACGTAGGGTCGTATTACCGTTGAATATTTTTAATGAAAGCTTGTGCGAATCATAAGACATGGAGTGAGAAGCATTTCGATGATTCCAACGGTGCGTTTTGCGGATTATCACGTGTCCCCTCCTATAAGAATATTTGTCCTTATTCTGCATGTTTGTGTAAAAAAGTTCCGATGATAGCTCTCCTGTTTGTGGAATCATTTGGTTGAATCCGAATTTAGTTACTAGGGAAACGTACAAATAAATGTCCTACATTTCAATTTGCAAATAAAGATAAGCGCTTTGCTTCTGTAATTTGTGCCAAAATCCAAAATAGGCAGCTTGACATATAGGGAATTGCGAGGATTACAGTGTGTTATCACTAAGTGAGATAGCGGTGTGCGCCAATATATCGAACGGCGTGGCCGCTTTTCATTTGCAGGTGGAAAAAAAGGAAGCTTGACAATTCAAACTGGTTGTAACTATAATGGTTACACGAAAGGGTGAGCAGCATGAAGATAAGCAGCCGCTTTAGTGTAGCCGTCCACATTCTATCTTTGCTGGCGCTTGAACCGAACGCCCATCATACGTCGGAGTGGATGGCGGGCAGCGTCAACACGAATCCTGTTGTTATCCGGCGGGTAACATCTCAATTGAAGAAGGCTGGGCTCGTCGATGTACGGCCTGGAACTGGTGGGGCAACGTTAAACAAGCCGGCGGGCGATATTACGCTTCTTGATGTATATCGTGCTGTAGAGGCTGTTGAAGAGGGAGAGTTGTTCGGGTTCCATGATCATCCGAATCCGAAGTGTCCAATCGGAGCCAATATAGAATCGGTGTTACAACTGGTTATGCTGCGTGCGCAATCTGCCATGGAGAAGGTGCTGGCAGAAATGACCTTGGATCATCTGGCAGTTGACCTGAAGGATCGAATGGAAGAGAATGAGTAAATCGTTCTAGGATGCAGGCGGTTATCAATTCGAATTAGAAATACTCCAGTGACTAATGGAGTTTTTCGCGGGCTAGTTGTAACTGCCTTTATTACATTAAAGTTTTATTGTGGTTGTGAGCGTGCACTGCTTACTTGAAGGTACTTACTTGAAGGCAATAACGAATATTGAATATAGAAGGGAAGATCGATGATTATGAAAATTGCAGTATATGGTGCTACAGGTACAATTGGACAACGTATTGTGAACGAGGCTTTGACTAGAGGACATGAGGTAACTGCAGTTGTTCGTGATGCTTCACGTGTTGCACAGTCGCATACGAATTTGACAGTGGTAACCGGAGATATTCTGAATTCTGCAAGTGTTGCGGAGCGTACAGCAGGCCATGATGTTGTGATTAGTTCCATCGGTCCTAAGATGGGTGAAGAATCTGCGCTTGTCGAAGCTACTCGCGCCTTGATTAACGGGGTGAAACAGGCAGGTGTTGAGCGCTTGATTTCCGTTGGCGGAGCGGGCAGTCTTGAAGTGGCTCCAGGCGTTCAAGTGGTAGATACTCCGGGCTTCCCAGATGCATGGAAACCAATTGCACTCGCACACCGTGATGCACTTGATGTATATCGTCATGAATCCACATTGGCATGGACGAATGTAAGTCCTGCTGCCTTGATCGAGCCAGGAGAGCGTACTGGACAATATCGTACTGGTACTGACCAATTGGTTGTAGACGCAGAAGGCAACAGCCGCATCTCAGCAGAAGATTTCTCCGTGGCCATCTTGGATGAAGTGGAGAACCCGCAATTTACAGGCCGTCGCTTCACAGCAGCATATTAATCGTTGCGATTTACAATTCGAACGTATGAATGGATGCCTAGCTGCGGCTAGGCTCCAGCATACAGTATAGTTGAACAATAAAGGAGAATCGAGATGCCAAAATCAATCTTTCTTAGTCACGGTTCGCCGATGATTGCCATATTGGATAATGAATATACTCGTTTTCTAACTGAGCTCGGAGCAAGCATGCAGCCGAAGGCGATTGTTCTGTTCAGTGCCCATTGGGAAACCGAAGAGACTACAATATCGTTCCAAACTGGAACGTATGAGACGATCTATGATTTCTATGGTTTTCCAGATGAACTGTTTCAGGTGAAGTATCCGGCTACAGGTTCCATCGAAATTGCCACTGAAGTAGAACGCTGCTTGTCCGCACGTGGGATTGCCGTAAACCGTGATGAATCTCGCGGTCTAGATCATGGTTCATGGTCGTTGTTGAAGCATTTGTACCCGAATGCGAATATTCCGGTCGTACAAATCTCGGTAAACCCATTCCTTCCTGCAGAGCAGCAGCTGCTAATCGGTGAGGCGCTAAGTGAATTGGATGAGGATATTCTTCTCATAGGCAGCGGAGCGACCGTGCATAATTTGCGGATGTTGAAGTGGGAGCAGACAGAGCCGGAAGCTTGGGCCGTTCAGTTCGATGACTGGCTCATTGAGAAGCTGGAGAAGAAGCAATGGAGTGAGCTGGCAGCTTATCGGGAGCATGCTCCGCATGCTGCATTAGCAGTACCGCGGGCAGAACATTTTGTCCCATTCTTTATTGCGCTTGGAAGTGCAGGAGCTGCCTATGATCCGAAGGTCATTCATCGCAGCTATGAGATGGGGACACTCAGCTATATGTGCATGTCCTTTACGTAATGCTTCTACAATCGAAAGAGAGCTATCCTTACACAGGAATACTGTGACTGGGATAGCTCTCTTCTTGCTATGCAGCACTTGCGAGGTAGCAATGGTTACCCTTTTATAACCTAAGATAACCTAAGGTAACTAGATGAGCAAAGTTACCTACAGTTGTGTTATCCAATTGTGTTACCCTTCAACATGTTGCTTACCAGCTTGATCCGCCTGAGGAATTAGAATTATTGTTGTTGCCCCAGCTTAATCCCCCTGATGAGTTGCTGCTCGTATTGCGATTAGCTGCTTGCCGTGCGGCAGCTTCCTCTTGCTGTCGTTCTTGTCTTATGATCGATTCGTAAGCTTGCTCCATTGCTGTAAGGATGCCTGATAAGGCAGCTGCCTTGCGTGCGGCCTCGTCATAAGCACCATTATGCATTAACCGATTAACGTCAGTGCTAATGGATGAGAACTGTGAGCCATATTGGTGAACATTCAGCCTGCTGCCATATTTGGCGCTGGATGAACGATATCGCTGCTCCATTCTAGCCAGTTCCTGTTCCACATTTTGTTTCTGAATCGCGGCTCGTTCGACTGCACTCAAGAATTGATTGGCTTCATTCAAGAACCGTGTTCCCGTATCTGTAAGCAAATCCATATCATACGGCTGCTGTGCCAGGAGCTGGCGTATGCTGGATTGCATGGCTGCCAAGGTCTTCTCCTGCTGCTGCCAATTGGAGTAGATACGATGGCGATCGATCGTATGCAAGCCTTGAGCGAAGCTGTCTTCAGCAGATGCTTGCATCTGCTTCGCTTCCTCCAACTTGCGATCGAGCTTGTGGATTAAGTCGTTGTACTGTTCAGCCGCTTGATTAAGCTTTTGAAGGATCGTAAGGATGTGATCGAGTTCGCTCCTAGCTTGTTCATATTCCTGCACGTCCTCATCGCACCATTGAGTCACTCGACGAAGTGCGGATTGTACGGTATCTACAGCCTGAAGCTCATCACGATACTGCCTCCAAGCCTGTTCCCAGTGCTTGCCTCGATATTGCGTCTGTGCACGGGCAGTCAATGCAGACAGTTCCTTATCCTGGGCTGCATATTGGGACAGCTTCGTTTCAATGGATTGGATATCGCGAGCGTTCTTCAACTTCAAGTCCGCTAGACGCTGCGTGATCTGGACAGCTTCCGCGAGCAGTAGGCTTGCGCGCTCGGCATGCTGTGCCGTGGCAGGAATATCTCCAAGCTTCAGGCGATCAAGCATCTGCTCATTACTCTGCTGTGCTTCTTCAATCTTGCCGTATGGATCGATACGCACGAGCTTCAAGCGATGCTCCTCGACAATCTGGGAGACGGAATTTCTAGACTGATTCATCTGCTCGGGAAAGCGCTGATACTGTTCTGCGTACTTAGATACCGATTGCTGATCCTGTTCCAATCGTTGAATTTCTTCATTCACATGAATCACCCGCTGCTCGGATTAGAATGGAACAGACGGATATGTGCGTAGGGGGAATGGTCAAAATTTCGTCAGCAGCATACACGGATGAACAAATGCCGATCATTTGATCGGCATTTACGCGTCCTACTGGTATCGAATAATAAGTTGCTAGTCTAAACGATGTTCCAATTCTTGATTTTGGTCGAGTGGGATTGCTGTCTATTGCGGCCCTGCAGATTCCTTGATCGTGTGAATGCCGGCAATAAAAGCATTGATTAGCAGTTCTAGGCTGACATCGAGGTCGAGGGGAATGCCGAAGCCTCCCTTTTGCTCCAATGATGCGAACCCGTGCAGTAAGCTTCGAAGACCGCGTGCAGCATGAATCGCAGCATCGCCAGTAAGTTCATATGCATGCAGGACTTGAACGACCAGTTCAACAATTTCCGTACTGACACGCTGCACATCCGCGTTTTGTGGATCAGGGGCTAGGAGTGTTGCATCATAGAGTCCAGGGTGAATGCGGACGAAGGCAACATATGCTTTGCCTATCGAGCGAACAGCCTCATCGCCTGAACGTCCAATAGCTGCACGTGTCAAGGCGTGGTTTAATTGCTCCAGGCCATGAATAGACAACAAAAGTCGTATTCCCTGCAAACCGTCAACGTGATTATATAGGGACGGGGGGCGTACCTTCAGCTGCTGTGCTAATGAAGCCAGCGTAACTGCTTCGATCCCCTGTTTGTCCGCAATTAGGGTAGCTGCTTCTAGTATCATTGCGGGAGTCAAACCAACTCTTGGTGACATGTTCATTTCTCCTCTGTTTTTAAGTCATTGGTTAATCGCTTTTCATTTATTTCGTAGTGCATTGTTAAGATTAAATGTAAACTTCCATCGTCCAGTAGACAAATACCCCCTACCATGATCTATTATAACTAATGTTATTAGCTATATCAATAATACCAATTGTTTTACAGTGTAATCGAGTCGTATGGAGGGGGAAGAGGATATGGGTTCGTTTATCTTCGTGTTGCAAATGTGTAATTTAGGATTGCGCTTTCTGTTGGAACTGTGTGCATTAGCGACATTTGCGTATTGGGGAATACAGACGGGCAAGAATCCCCTGATGAGGGGATTGCTCGGTGGTGGTTCCGTTATCGTGGCGATGTTGATATGGGGGACATTTGGCTCTCCCAAGGCAACGATACCGCTTGAAGGCTGGATCCGAGCGCTGTTCGAGGCCGCTTTTTTTGGTCTGGCTGCATTATCGCTGTACGTGGTAGGAAAGCATGTGTGGGCTGCTATCTTTCTCATTGTTCTGGTGGGGAATTGGTTGTTGATGTATATGTGGAATCAGTAAACATCGTACTAAATAGAATGTTGCAGTGAGGCACCCAACTCGTGTGGTTGGGTGTTTATTTGTTTTACCATTACGGGCGTATGTAGAGGGAATAAAGGAAAATATTGTAGTATGATTGGGGCGGGTGTATAATTTTTGTCATATATCAGGAATGTATGGCAGAAGGAGGCATCATGAAAGTAATTGCCGTTCGAATTGACAGCATGATCAGGCTGAACGACTGGCTGCCTTTTCTATCGCCAGAGCGAAGAGAGAGGGTAGGCCATTTCTATCGAGAGATGGACTCTATTCGTTGTGTGCTAAGTGAGCTCGTTGCCAAGAGCTTAATAATAGAGATGACAGGCTGTTCATCTGATCAAATTGCGATTCAAGCGGATCAGTTCGGCAAGCCTTATATGAGTGGGCCTTACAATCACATTCAATTCAATATCTCGCATTCAGGAACATGGGTTGTCGGCATTGCGAACGATCAGGATCACCCAGTAGGGATTGATATAGAACAGATTGATGAAGATATGGAGCTAGGGAGCTTTGCAAGCATTTTGTCAATCGATGAGAAGCGGGTGCTTGACTCTGTACCGGTGAACGAACGGATAGAGCGCTTTATTGAGCTGTGGACCTATAAGGAAAGTTATGTGAAGGCTGATGGCAAAGGGTTATCCATGCCTATTGACTTGTGTTCATTCACCCCTAGTCTGACTGGCGAAGCTGCATGGCAATTAGCGTCACCTAGCGACATCCCGTATTATTGGAAGTCTTATTCCGTTCATCCTGATTATAAGATGACTGCTTGCTCGGCGTATAAGCGGCTGCCAGAGACCTGTGCCGTTAGTAAAGCCTCAGAATTTTTACAACGATATGTTGATCTGCAAGCCCATGCTGTGTCTTCGATCTGACAGGCAAAGTTATTGTAGATGAGATGCAGTATAAATGATGATTCATTGATGAGGAAATGTGAGGACTCGAGGATACCACAAGTTGAAGTAGCGGTGATCCTAATCAGCGTCATACGGATAACCCATTACCAATATCATGAAATTATCATGTAATTTCATAAAGGAGATTAATCAAATTGAATAACAAAAGATGGATAACAGCTATGTTGATGATCCCTATTCTACTCGGCCTAAGCGCATGTAAGCAAGGAATATCAAATGTGCTTTCTACGAAAGATATCCCTGTTCATGTAGAGCGATCTTTAGACGCTGGGGATGTATCTCGCATCTCGATTCAGACAAAGAGTTCCAACATCCAATACAAGATTGGAACTAGCGATCAGATTCAAGTTCAATTAAAAGGCACGTTCGATGGCAGCGAAGAAGAGAAAGAACAACTCCTGGCCACGGAAATGGATCAAGATCAGCTAGCGATCAAGGTGGGTCCAGTAAATGGTAAGATATATTCCAACATGTCTCTATCGCTAGAGGTTGAAGTTCCTGCGAAGGTCTATGAGGAATTGAAGATAGAAGCTTCGAGCGGTAATATTACGACAGGTGAGATTGAGGCTGGCCAATTGTCTGTCGAAGCTTCGTCCGGAAACATATCTGTTGAAGGATATGCAGGGAAGGAATATAAGGTGGAAGCTAGTTCGGGCAACATTGAACTCGGAAGAATGGCGGGAAAAGGAAGTATAGAGGCCTCCTCTGGCAACGTAGATGTGGCTATTGATCCATTCCATGAATCGGTTCGCGTTCATACAAGTTCGGGCAATGCGACCATTCGAGTCCAGCCGGACGCGGTATTCCGAATTGTAGGCGATACGAAGCTGGAACGTGCCGATTTGAAAATTCCGGTAACGCTCGAGCATAAGGAAAGCAAGAGAAATTTCGAGGCAAGTGTCAATCAGGCCACATCGGAGTCGCCTGTTCTGGATGTAACGACTTCGTCTGGGAAAATGATATTGGAAAAAATCAAATAATGTCGGAAAGGGGCCGCTTCAACGCTACGAGAAACCCGGCCTCTTTTTCTATCGAAATTTGCGTAGCATAGTTTTTTTCGAAATGCTGGCGGCCTCCCATTCTTCAGTTTCCTTTTTAGAACAAGGAAAGGTTAAACCCTACATATGGACAGATTACGTCCCCATTTACATCCCCTCATAAGTGCTGGTAACGAATTGATCGTTGCGTCCCCTTTTATCCTCAATTTACCTTAATCTGCAGGTCGTTTTATTGTCGTCATATCCTATAGTTACCGAAATTTTTTTTCATGTTGTCACATTCTTAGCCCAGTTGTTCGTTGTACAGAGTGGAAGGGGGAGTAGGGCTTGGATGACGCGGAGTTAAGTCAGATCATCGCAGAGGTTCTGGATGGGAACACAGCAAAATTTGAGATGATTATGGAGAAATACCAAAAACCGATTTTTCTCTATTGTTATCACATGCTCGGCAATTATACCGAAGCGGAGGATAACGCACAGGAAGTATTTTTAAAGACATTTCGCAATTTGCGGAAATATCAGAGTGAGGTCCCCTTTCGAGCCTGGTTGTACAAGATTGCTTATCATCAATGCATTGATATGATCCGCAAGCGGAAGCTGGTGAAATATTTGCCGTTTTTTTACCGGGACGAGAAGGAAAATAAAGATGTCGATTTGCAGATTGAAGCCAACTATTTTGATGAATCCGTTCATCAAGCCTTGTCAAAATTAACGGCCGAAGAGCGGAACTTATTAATTTTACGTTGCGTCGAGGATAAGAGCTACCAGGAGATCGGTTTGATTTTGGGTAAAAGCAGCGCAAGCCTGCGTAAAAAATACGAACGTACGGCTGCAAAATTCCGAGAGCATTATGCTCATGTAAAGGGGCTGGGAGTGTATGAATATGGACAAGGATCGGGATTTGAAAAAATTATTTAATGACCCGCGCATTCCCGACGCTGACTTGACAGGAAAGGTCATGAGTATTTTGCATGCCGAACCCAAAAAAAAAGAGAGGTTTTTTGTGAAATATAAAGTTTCTTTGACTGTGATTGTAGGGACGATGTTAATGGCTTCCACGGGTTACGCGGCCGTTCAGTATAATTCATTGTCGAATAAGGATGGCGAAGTCGTATATGAGACTAAATCGGCGAAAGAGATGGGACCAGCAGAAACGAAAGATGTTCAAGAGCATTTCAAGGCATTTCATGAACTTAAGGAGAAGATGTTAAAGAACGGTGAAGCTGGACTGTTCTATCTTGTTGCCAATAACCCGGATCATCAAACAAATCTTGGAACGAAGGCGATGCCATTCCAAAATCTCTCTCAATTACGCGATAAAATTACGGATAAATCTATCAAGATTCCAGACAGTGTCAATGGAAATTATAAATTCAAAGAAGCGGATGTGCTCTTTAGAAATGCTCAGGAAGTAAATCCACCTTCTCCGGAAGAACAAAAGGCGCTGGCGGAAAAACTGAGAAAGCAGGCGGAAGAATCCAATCAGGGATATGCCATGATGCCGGTTGAAATGACAAATCAGTTTTTCATTCTCAATGCTACGTATCAAAATGGAGAGGATAAAATCGGGGTTAATGTCACTAATCTGAGTGGAAAGGGCATGAACGCTGGATTGTATATTGACGAGAAAGGTGAGTTTAAGCAGGAGAAGGTTCAAGTGAAGGGAGTAGAAATGCTGTATACAGATTGGGGTCGTTCAAAGTGGCATGAGCTGAGATGGGTATACGAGAGCCCTGACAAAAAGGTGAAATACGTCTATATGATAGATGGAGATATAAATAAGGTAAGTAAAGAAGCCTTGATGAAAATTGCTGTAAACTATTTGGAATAATAAACGACTAAAAAATGGGAGCTGCTCCAAAGCGGATTGGAGCGGATTCCCGTTTTCTTTTACATGTCAAAAACTTCCGGGGTCCCGGCAAAGTAAGCGGAATAAGCTTCAAAGGCTACACGTCACTTTGTGGGGTGGTCAGATCGGGCTGCACGCCTTATGATTGAATCGGTTCAAGAACAAGGCCGGCCATATTGCGGCGGATCAAATCATCATGAGCCGCATAGGAATTACGCTCAAGAGCAAAATCGGATCCAGGTTTTTTTCGTCAGATCCGATGGTTCCCGGAATGATTTTTTTATGTTGTCACATTTTTAGCCCAGCTGTTCGTTGTATAGAGTGAAAGGGGGGGAGGGCTTGAATGACGCGGAGTTAAGTCAATCATCGCAGAGGTGCCGGATGGAATACGGCAAAATTCGAGGTCGACTTGCAGATTGAAACGGGCTAATTTGATGAATCCGTGCATTCCCGATGCCGACTTGACATGAAAGGTTATGCAAATATTACGTGCTGAGCCAAAAGAAAAGGAGAGATTTTTCATGAAATATAAAGTTGCTTTGACTGCGGTTGTAGGGATGATGTTGATGGCCTCTACGAGTTACGCGGCCGTACAGTATCATTCTTTGAAGAACAAGGATGGCGAAGTCGTATATGAGACGAAATCGACGAAGACGCTAGAGGCCGGAAAAACAGAATCGGAAGATGAAAGAAAGCGGTTCAATGCATTTTTTGAACTTAAGGAGAAGGTGCTAAAGAACGGGGAAGCTGGGCTGTTCTATATGGTTTCCAATAACCCGGATCATCAAACAAATCTTGGAATGAAGCTGGCTCCATTCCAAAATCTCTCTCAATTGCGCGATAAGATTACGGATAAATCCGTTAAGATTGCAGACAGTGTCAATGGTAATTATAAATTCAAAGAAGCGGAAGTGCTCTTTAAAAATGCTCAGGAAGTAAATCCGCCTTCTCCGGAAGAAAAAAAGGCGATGGCGGAAAAGCTGAGAAAGCAGGCAGAAAAGTCCAAAAAGGGATATGCCATGATGCCAATTAAAATGACAGATCAATTTTCCAATATTTGGGTTAATTATCGAAATGGAGAGGATACAATCCAGGTTACGATCACTAATCTGAACAAAAAGAATGGAGGAATGTATATTGACGAGCAAAGTGAGTTTGAACAGGAAAAGGTTCAAGTGAAGGGGGTAGAAATGCTGCATACAGAATTTGGTCCTGCGCATGTGCACGATCTGACATGGGTATACGAGAGCCCGGACAAAAAGAAAAGATACGCCTATAATGTCCATGGAAACAGCGATAAAATCAGCAAAGAAAGCTTGATGAAAATTGCTGAAAGCTATTTGTAACTTATAAATAGTAAATAACAAAAACGGGAATCCCCTCCAAAGCGAATTGGAGCGGGTTCTCGTTTTTGTTATTTAGGCTTTAGCCAGTTGAGAGCGTGAAACGCGAGAAACAAAAAACCACCTTTGAGGCGGTTATTTGATGATCTTGTTCATGAATATACAAAAAAGAGAGGGTGAATTCCGAATATTAACTTGATTATTTGTGAGGGTGGTTCTACAATATTTTTTGATTGAATAATTAGTCAATATAAAAACCCGCCGCAAATTACCGCATTGCAGAAAGGAACATTCGTATGGAAATGAACCGAAGCAAACGAAATTGGACGATAGCAGCCCTGCTGTTAAGTATTTTCCTGTCGTCCTTGGATCAAACAATTGTATCTACCGCACTGCCCTCCATTGTTCAGAAGATTGGTGGGCTCGATGTGGTGTCATGGGTATTCACGATTTACATGCTTGCATCAACAGCGATTATGCCGATAGTGGGGAAGCTGTCCGATATGTACGGGCGCAAGCGATTTTATATAGCAGGATTGGCCCTCTTTACAGGTGGCTCCCTGCTATGTGGGCTCGCAACTTCAATGACCCAGCTTATCGTCTTTCGAGGAATTCAGGGACTAGGAGCTGGTTTCCTTATGCCGATTACGTTCACGCTTATTTTTACGATTATTCCGCAGGAACGTGCAGGCAAATTCCAAGCTCTCTTCATGGGGGTATATGCACTCTCTTCTGTCGTTGGGCCGACAATCGGCGCTTTTATTACGGAACAGTTCAACTGGCATTGGAACTTCTTCGTGAATATTCCGTTTGGTATCGCAGCAATCTTTATCATGTGCTGGTCATTGGTTGAATCACGCGCTAATACAGGCAAGCCGAAGGTAGATTATGCCGGTGCGCTACTTCTTATTGTGACAACTGTTATTCTCTTGTTGGCATTCAAGCTGGCGGGTGAGGACTATGCTTGGGGATCGTGGGAAGTGCAGCTAATGCTGCTAAGTGGGGCACTGGCACTGGTTTTATTTATCGGGATCGAGCTGCGGGCATCTGAGGCCATTATACCTCTTCACTTATTCCGCAATCGGACGATTGCTGGCGTTTCGCTAGCTTCCTTTGTTCAAGGGATGATTATGTATGGTGCTTTGCTCTACATTCCATTTTTCATTCAGGCGGGGCTTGGGGGAAACGTGAAGGATGCGGGGAATGCGCTAACGCCAATGATGTTCTCGGTTATGGTTGGTACTGTACTGGGAACAATGCTGATGAAGCGGCTCAGTTGGAGGGGATCGGTGCTGCTCGCGTCAAGTCTTATGGGAATGAGTGCATTCTTATTTACGACTCTGCCGCTTGACGTAAATATGTGGTATGTTAGGGGAAATACAGCCTTAATAGGTGTCGGGATTGGAATCCTTATGCCGAATGCGCAGACGGCTGCAACACTTACTGCACCTGAACGATACAGAGGAGTCGCTACCTCGATGGTTACCTTCTTTCGTACGATTGGCGGCGTGCTTGGAGCATCCATTATGGCGGCCATTGTAAATCAGCATCTGGCAACAGAAATTCAGCGTCAGGCTTCGGTTTTGCAGCTGGATTCGGCAGTACTGGATAAGTTGAGGAATGCGCAAATGCTGATTGGGTCGACATCGCTGTTACCAGACCATGCAGCCGCAGCATTAAGAGCGTCACTCGTTGCTTCCATTCATTCCGGCTTCTGGCTGTTGGTTATAGCCGCCGCCCTGGTTCTGCCGATGGGTGTCTTGATGGGGAATGAGCGGTTTCATGCGTCAAATGCTGTACAGTCGAAGCATTCGGATCATACATCTGTATAGGCATTCGTAGAATGATTCATTGTGTAAAGGAGGGGGCTCAGCCATGCGGTTGCTAGTTCCATTAGCTGCTGTTCGTGCAGAGCTGTATGTATATGTCACCTAGAAATGCGGATCAAAATAAGTTGATTCGGGACGAGCGTAAGGAACAGATTTTAAGCAGCGCTTTAAAGGTATTTTCCAATCGAGGATTCGTAGCTACCAAGATTAGCGACATTGCAAAGGAAGCTTCTTTGAGTCATGGTCTTGTCTATCATTATTTTGAGTCGAAGGATGAGATATTCGCAACCTTAGTGGAACGGGCACTGCAATCGTCCGATCAATTGATGCTGATGACGGTGTCGAGTCAAGGGAATAGCTTGGAGCAGATTGCATGGATGACGCAGCAAATTTTAAGTGCGTTCGCGGAGCGCGAAGAGGCCGTGTATTATCATCACATTATGCTGCAAGCCTCTACGTATCAATCGATGCCGGATTCCGTGAAGTCACAGATGCAGCAATTAACCAGTCCAATGAAGCATATGGTAGGGATAATAGAGGAAGGTCAGCGCAGGGGTGAGATTCACGGCGGGGATGCCAAGCGGCTGGCTACGCTATATTGGTCCATGATTCAAGGTCTGGCGCTTATGAAGATTGAAGCGGGTGAATATTTCAGCATGCCTGATTGTGATATGATTGTTCGCATGTTCAAGTAATTTCCCCGCTTGTGATTGGTAATTACTGAATTATTGAATAATAGAATAAGGCTTCATAAAGTGAAGGAAATATAGGATTTGGAGCTAATGTTTCACGATTGTTCACAATTGGGCAGAAGTCTCTGATTCGTTCGTGAGCGTTTACATATCTGCAGATTATGATAGTATAGGTTCAATGAAGTAAGGTTGCGGCTGTCTTGCCTATGCGTGTTGACGGCATATTCATAGAATCATTTCACAAAAGTGGGTTGTAGACATGGATCATGACAAACAGCGATTGAGTATTGAAGCGGCAAGATTATATTATTTATCGGATTATAGCCAGATGGACATTGCAGCCAAGTTAGGGGTATCCCGTCCGACTGTATCCCGGCTGCTGCAATATGCGAAGGAGCAAGGGTTCGTACGGATCGATATTGTCGATCCGCTTGAGGATCTGGACGCATTGGGAGCACGACTTAGACATCGGTATGGACTGGATACGGCACTCGTCTGCTATTCGCCGGCGAACGAATACAAGGAAATTCAGAAACATATTAGCAAGCGAGCAGCTGAGTATTTAGCCGAAACGGTTCAAGATACAGATATTATCGGTGTAACATGGGGACGTACGATGCATGCAGTTGCACAGCAGCTTCAACAGAAGCAGGTTCGAGGCGTTGAGGTCGTACAGCTCAAGGGAGGCATTAGCCACTCGCATGTGAATACTTATGCGGCGGAGACGGTGAATCTTTTTGCATCAGCCTTTCATACGATTGCCCGTTATTTGCCGCTGCCCGTTATATTTGACAGCGTCGCCTTGAAGCAAATGGTGGAGGAGGATCGGCATATTCGCCGAATCATTCAGCTTGGCAAGCAGGCCAATATTGCGGTGTTCACCGTGGGTACGGTGAATGATGATGCATTGTTGTTCCAGCTTGGCTACTTCAGCAGTGAAGAGAAGAAGCTGCTGCAGAGCAGAGGTGTTGGTGATATATGCTCGCGATTCTTCGATGCGGAGGGCCGCATTTGCAGTGAAGGAATTAATGATCGAACCGTAGGAATTGATTTGTCGGATCTGCGAGAGAAGGACAAGTCGATACTTGTAGCAGGGGGACAGCGCAAGATTGATGCGATCCGTGCAGCGCTTGTTGGTAAATATGCCAATATACTCGTAACCGATCAATTTACGGCGCAAGCATTATTGCAATAATTACCGCTTTGCAGCGACAATGAAAGCCCTTAGAGTAGGTACGTGGAGGCGAAGCCCCATATTCTATTCTGAGGGATTTTTTATGCGCTTTTTGTTCAAAATATTGTAAGAAAACTGTTCATAATATTGTAATGAACAAAATTTCTGAGCAAGCTTTACATCTGTTCAGACCGCATGATATGATACCCATGAAATCAATATTACATTTGTTAAATGGATATGACACAAGAATATAAGGGGTGTGCAGCATGAGCATAGCACGTATGATTGACCATACGATGTTGAAGGCAGACGCTGTTCAAGCGGATATTGCCAAGCTGGTTGAGGAAGCGAAGCAGTATCAATTCGCTTCAGTGTGCGTTAACCCGACTTGGGTGGCTTACTGTGCAGAGCAGCTTGCTGGTACAGAAGTTAAGGTATGTACGGTTATTGGATTCCCACTCGGTGCATCTACATCTGCCGTGAAGGCATTGGAGACGCAAGATGCAATTGCCAATGGTGCAACCGAAGTTGATATGGTTATTAATATTGGAGAGCTGAAGGCCGGCAACGATGAATTCGTACTGAAGGACATCGAGGCGGTTGTGAAAGCGGCTTCAGGCAAAGCGCTCGTTAAGGTCATTATTGAGACTTGCCTGCTTACTGATGAGCAGAAGGTTCGCGCTTGTGAACTGGCTGTGAAGGCAGGAGCTGACTTCGTGAAGACATCTACAGGCTTCTCGACAGGCGGTGCGACTCGTGAAGATGTAGCACTTATGCGCAAGACGGTTGGCCAGCAGACAGGTGTGAAGGCTTCTGGCGGTGTTCGCAGCTTGGAAGATGTGAACAACATGATTGAAGCGGGAGCAACTCGAATTGGAGCAAGCTCTGGCGTCAGCATCATGAATGGCATTACATCGACATCTTCTTATTAAAATAGAGACGTGAATCATTCCTTCGGTAGGCGAGTCGCTTATGGAAGGGATGATTCACTGTCCAATGAGGAGGATCAGCCCATGAAAGAACAGTTGATTCAAGAAGCGCTGGAGGCGCGCAAGCAGGCTTACGCACCATATTCTCATTTCCAGGTTGGGGCGGCTATTTTAGCGGATGGAACCATTTATCGTGGCTGCAACGTAGAGAATGCATCCTATGGCTTGACGAACTGTGCGGAACGAACGGCTGTATTCAAGGCTGTATCGGAAGGCAAACGTAAGGTAGAAGCTGTTGCTGTAGTTGCGGATACGGAAGGGCCTGTATCTCCGTGTGGAGCTTGTCGCCAAGTGTTGGCAGAGTTCTGCGATGGTGATACGAAGATTTACTTGACGAATCTCAAGGGTGACACAGAGGAATGGACAATGTCCCAACTGCTTCCTGGCGCGTTTTCAGGTGCCGATATGGAAAAGGATAGCGAGTAAAACAAAGATAGCAATCACGTTCGATTTGAAAGCGGTAACAAGGTGCTCTAAATCATTTTTAAGAAATCGATGCATGCTCTAGCATGGGGGGAACTTTACATGAAATTTGTAATTGCGATCATTGGTCTGCTGGCTGTATTCGGACTCACATATATCGCAAGTAAGGATCGACGCAACATTCGCTATCGTCCATTGGCCATAATGGTCGTGTTGCAGGCAATTCTGGCATTTGTGTTGTTGAATACAAGTGTCGGGGAAGTGATAATCGGCAAATTTGCTAAAGTTTTTGAATCATTGCTCGGTTATGCAGCCGAAGGCATTAACTTTGTGTTTGGCGGAATCGTGAATGATATTCAAGGAACTCAATTTTTCTTAAACGTTTTGCTGCCGATTGTATTTATTTCCGCCTTGATTGGTATTTTGCAATACACGAAAATCTTGCCGTTCATTATCAAGTACATCGGTCTTGGATTGAGCAAGGTTAACGGTATGGGGAAGCTGGAATCATACAACGCAGTAGCATCTGCAATTCTGGGTCAGTCCGAAGTATTTATTTCGGTGAAAAAGCAAATTGGATTGCTGCCGGAGCGCCGCTTATATACACTTTGTGCTTCTGCGATGTCGACAGTATCGATGTCCATTGTCGGTGCGTATATGACAATGATTCAGCCTAAATATGTAGTAACTGCGCTTGTATTGAACCTATTTGGCGGATTTATTATCGCTTCGATTTTGAATCCATATAAGGTATCGAAGGAAGAAGATATTCTGGAAGTGCAGGAAGAGCATAAGCAATCGTTCTTCGAAATGCTGGGCGAATACATTATGGACGGCTTCAAGGTCGCGATTACTGTTGCTGCGATGCTGATCGGTTTCGTTGCCTTGATTGCACTTATCAACGGTATCTTCGGCAGTATCTTCGGAATTTCATTCCAAGAAGTGCTTGGCTATGTGTTCGCACCATTCGCGTTCCTGATGGGGGTACCTTGGAAGGAAGCGGTCGATGCGGGAAGCATTATGGCAACGAAGATGGTAGCGAACGAATTCGTCGCGATGCTGGATCTTGGCAAGCTAGCTCTGTCTGAGCGTACTACAGGTATCGTATCTGTATTCTTGGTATCGTTCGCGAACTTCTCCTCGATCGGCATCATTTCTGGTGCAGTGAAGGGACTTCATGAGAAGCAGGGCAACGTAGTGGCACGCTTCGGTCTTCGCTTGCTGTACGGCGCTACGATGGTAAGCGTATTGTCTGCGATTGTTGCAGGTATTTTCCTATAACTATATTCACAACGTCCACTTCTGGTTAAGTGGACGTTGTAAGCATCTAAATCAGCTTGGGAAAGGGGAACGACATGATGACAACATTCAAAAGGATTCATCTTATCGTTATGGACTCGGTAGGCATCGGTGAAGCACCTGATGCGGCACAATTCGATGATGTAGGCTCAGATACACTCGGGCATATCGCACAGGAATGCGGAGGGCTGAACATGCCTAATATGGCTGCACTCGGCTTGTCCAATATTCGTTCGATTCCTGGCATAGAGGTGGCCGAACGTCCCCTAGGCTATTATGGCAAAATGCAAGAAACCTCCCGCGGCAAAGATACAATGACTGGACATTGGGAGATCATGGGGCTGTATATTGATACTCCATTCCGCGTGTTTCCGGATGGATTCCCAGCGGAACTGATTGAACGCATTGAGGCGAAGACGGGACGCAAGGTAATCGGCAACAAGCCGGCAAGCGGAACCGAAATTATCGATGAGCTCGGTGAAGAGCATGTGAAGACAGGCGCTCTCATTATTTATACTTCTGCGGATTCTGTACTACAAATTGCAGCGCATGAAGAGGTAGTTCCATTGAAGGAGCTGTACGAGATTTGTGAGTTCTGTCGCGAAATTACTCGTGATGACCCTTACATGCTTGGACGAATTATTGCTCGTCCATTTGTAGGGGAGCCTGGGAACTTCACGCGTACGTCGAACAGACATGATTATGCCTTGAAGCCATTTGGCCGCACAACAATGAATGAGCTGCAGGATCAAGGCTACGATGTGATCGCATTAGGCAAAATTTCAGATATTTATGATGGCGAAGGAATTACACAAGCAATTCGAACAAAGTCTAATATGGACGGCATGGATAAATTTATCGCGACACTGGATGAGCCATTCAAGGGATTAAGTTTCATAAATCTCGTTGACTTCGATGCATTGTACGGACATCGCCGCGATCCAGCGGGTTACGGACGTGCGCTAGAGGAATATGATGCTCGGCTGCCTGAAGTATTTGCGAAGATGACGGATGAGGATCTGCTCCTCATTACAGCAGACCATGGCAATGATCCAACGTACAAAGGCACTGACCATACGAGGGAGTACGTTCCACTGATTGCATATTCACCGCGCTTTGTAGATGGAGGCAAGGAGCTTCCACTTCGTGGAACATTTGCAGATATCGCGGCAACGGTTGCCGAGAACTTTGCAGTTGCGGCACCAGCGTATGGCAAGAGCTTTTTATCTGATTTGAAATAATTCGGATTTGAAATAATTCATCATACTGGAGGAACATAACTATGAGTGTACACATTGGAGCGAAACAAGGCGACGTTGCAGAAACGATATTGTTGCCAGGAGATCCATTGCGTGCGAAATATATCGCAGAAACGTACTTGGAGGATATTACTTGCTATAACGAGGTTCGCGGGATGCTCGGCTTCACGGGAACTTACAAAGGCAAGCGCATCTCCGTACAAGGTACGGGCATGGGGGTTCCAACAACAAGCATTTATGTAAATGAGCTGATCAATGAGTACGGTGTGAAGAACTTGTTCCGTGTAGGTACTTGCGGTGCGATGCAGAAGGACGTTCATGTGCGTGATGTCGTGCTTGCTCAAGCAACTTGTACAGATTCCAGCATGAACCGTCATGTCTTCGGCGGATATGACTACTCTCCAATCGCCAGCTTCTCCTTGCTGAAGGGGGCTTATGAGAATGCGGTTGCGAAGGGAATGAACGTTCATGTCGGGAACATCTTCACTTCCGACATGTTCTACCGCGATGACAAGTCTGTTGTTCAGAAGCTGATGGATTATGGCGTATTGGCCGTGGAAATGGAAACAACGGCTCTGTACACACTGGCCGCGAAATATGGTGTGAATGCATTGACAATCTTAACAGTTAGCGACCACTTGCTGACAGGTGAGGAAACGACATCGCAAGAGCGTCAAACAACGTTCAATGACATGATGGAAGTGGCATTGGAGACAGCTATTTCGCTGTAAGGAGTTTTGTCATTAGCAACAAGCAAAGGCGTTTATAGGGTTGGCATTATAGTGAATTCGTTTTTGGTTAAGAATGATGAACGAACCTGCGTTCAAGCACATATCCAATGGAGAGCGAGGAGAATCAACGATGAGAATGGTGGATCTGATTGCGAAGAAGCGTGACGGCAAGGAACTGACGACAGAGGAAATTAACTTTGTTATTGATGGCTATACCAAAGGTGATATCCCGGATTATCAAGTCAGTGCATTTGCGATGGCCATTTATTTTCAAGATATGACGGAGCGGGAGCGGGCTGATTTGACGATGGCCATGGTCAACTCCGGTGAAACGATTGATCTCTCAGCAATTGAGGGCGTTAAGGTCGATAAGCATTCAACTGGCGGTGTTGGCGATACGACGACGCTTGTACTCGCCCCTCTAGTTGCGGCATTGGATATTCCAGTAGCCAAGATGTCAGGCCGTGGGCTTGGTCATACAGGCGGTACGATTGATAAGCTCGAGGCAATCGAAGGCTTCCATGTGGAAATTACGAAGGACGAGTTCGTAAACCTAGTCAACAACCATAAAATTGCGGTAATCGGTCAGACAGGCAACTTAACGCCTGCGGACAAGAAGTTGTATGCCCTGCGTGACGTTACAGCAACTGTCAATTCCATTCCGCTTATTGCAAGCTCCATTATGAGCAAGAAGATTGCAGCAGGTTCCGATGCCATCGTGCTCGATGTGAAGACTGGAGCAGGGGCCTTCATGAAGACGGCTGAGGATGCGAAGGAATTGGCGCATGCAATGGTCAGCATCGGCAACAATGTCGGTCGCAAGACGATGGCTGTTATATCCGATATGAGCCAACCGCTCGGACGTGCAATCGGCAACTCGCTTGAAGTACAGGAAGCGATTGATACACTGCGTGGACATGGCCCTGAGGATCTGGAAGAGCTGTGCTTCGCGCTTGGCAGACAGATGGTATTCCTTGCTGGCAAGGCGTCCTCCTTGGAAGAGGCGGAAGAGAAGCTGAAGGAAGTCATCACGAACGGCAAAGCGTTGGAGAAGTTCAAGGAATTCATCGCGAACCAAGGCGGCAATCCAGAGGTCGTCGACGATCCGAACAAGCTGCCGCAGGCTGCTTACAAGATCGAAGTTCCTGCTAAGGAAGACGGCGTAGTGGCAGAAATCGTCGCTGACGAGATTGGTACAGCAGCGATGCTGCTTGGCGCTGGCCGCGCAACGAAGGAGTCCGAGATCGATCTTGCTGTAGGCTTGATGCTGAACAAGAAGATTGGGGATGCGGTTAAGGCAGGCGAGTCCTTGGTAACGATTCATGCAAATCGTGAGAACGTGGATGACGTCATTGCGAAGATTTATGAGAACATTCGGATTAGCGACCATGCAGAGGCACCAGTACTTGTTCATGATATCGTAACGGAATAAATTTAGGTTCAGTGGAGAGCAGGATGCAGGCGGATGCCTTGCAGCTTGCTCTTTTTCCTTTTCATGCAGATTTTCCTATGGATGATCAGAAATAACGGGGGTGTACATCTTATCAAATAACGTTAACGCCTATCATTTTGCGTAATGCGAACCTGGCATGGATAGAGGAATTGAAATCATGCTATCATGAACTCAACAATATCGTAAGGGGGAGCTGCATGAGATATTTTCCGCTCGGAGATTCGGCGGTTGTCGTGGAATTTAGTACCCTCATCGGGCAGGCTGCACATGAGCAAGTTCGGTTGTTGTCACTCTACCTTGACGAACATCCGATGCAAGGGATGATTGAATATATCCCTTCATATACGACTGTAACCGTATTTTATAATCCGGGTCTGCTGCGGTATGATGAGGCACAAGCGCGGCTGGAAATTGCTGTTGCTCAATCATTACATATGAAGCTTGAATGCAATGTTCGAACTGTCGACATACCGGTATGCTATGGTGGGAGCTTCGGTCCTGATTTGAATGAAGTCGCCGCGATTAACCAGCTGTCACCGGATGAAGTTGTTCACATTCATAGTAGCGGGGAATATGTGGTCTATTTGCTTGGGTTTGCGCCAGGATTTCCGTTTCTGGGAGGAATGTCGACGCGGATTGCCGCACCAAGGCGTTCCACTCCACGGCTTGCGATTCCATCAGGGACAGTAGGGATTGCCGGCATGCAAACGGGAGTGTATCCAATCGTCACGCCCGGCGGCTGGCAGTTGATCGGTCGGACACCCGTGCCGTTATTTCGTCCGGATATGAATCCTCCAACCTTGCTAAGAGCAGGGGATAGAATACGTTTTTTGCCAATTACAGAAGAGGAATACACGAAATGGGAGGAGCGCGGGTCATGTGTATCCGGGTAAAATCGGCGGGCATGCTGACAACGGTTCAGGATCTCGGCCGCTTTGGGTTGCAAAAGTACGGTGTACTAACAAGTGGCGCAATGGATGGGGTCGCACTCAGGCTGGCAAACCTGCTGGCAGGCAATGAAGAGGGCGCGGCAGCTTTAGAGATTACGTTGCTTGGGCCGCAGCTTATATTTGAAAAGGGCGCCGTAATCGCTCTAGCGGGGGGCAACTTGTCTCCTAGCATTGATGGAATGAGCATTCCGCTATGGCGTCCCGTGTATGTTCCTGCAGGAAGCACATTACAATTCGGGAGAACTGTATCGGGCTGCAGAACCTATCTGGCAATAAGCGGCGGGATATCCGTCCCGGAAGTGATGGGTAGTCGCAGCACTTATTTACGGGCAGGAATAGGTGGATTGCATGGTCGAGCGCTTGAAGCTGGAGATGTACTGGAGATGGGAGAAGCTACTGAACCGTTCAAGTTATGTTCTCTTGAAACGATTGTCATGCCATGGGGGGCCAGCTTTGCGATTCGTCCTGCTTACAAAGAAAATCCGGTGCTTCGCGTCGTCCGTGGTCCTGAATTCGATACATTCAGTGAAGAAAGCAAGCATCGATTATGGACGGAGCCATTCCGCGTCACGACGCAGTCGGACAGAATGGGCTACCGGCTCGCAGATGTGCCGTTGACAGTGGCAGAACCTGTTGACATGATCTCGTCTGCCGTTAGCACAGGCACGATTCAAGTACCGCTGGAAGGTAATCCGATCGTGTTGTTGGCGGATCGACAAACGGTCGGTGGATATCCGCGAATCGCTCATGTAATTAGTGTGGATTTGCCGCTCATCGCCCAAGTGAGACCAGGCGGGTATATTCGATTTGCAGAGGTTACACAAGAAGAAGCACAGGATTTGTATGTGAAGCGGGAACAAGAAATTGCCCAATTCCGGCAGGGACTATCCCTGCGGATTCGTTAGGAGGGAAAGTACTATGCATCAAATCGATATAAACTGTGATATGGGAGAGAGCTTTGGCGCATATCGGCTTGGCTCGGATGAAGCAATTTTGCCGTTCGTAACATCCGTGAATATTGCTTGTGGTTTCCATGCTGGCGATCCATCCGTCATGAAGCGGACTGTAGCAGCAGCACTTGAGCGTGGGGCAGCAATTGGGGCTCATCCCGGACTACCAGATCTAGCTGGATTCGGACGGCGCAACCTCGACATCACTCCTGAGGAAGCCTATGATTTGGTCGTCTATCAGGTGGGGGCGCTATACGGATTTGTTACAGCGGCTGGCGGCAAGATGCAGCATGTGAAGCCGCATGGCGCTTTGTACAACATGGCTGCAAGCAACTGCGCGCTGGCTGAGGCGATTGCCCGAGCTGTCCATGATATGAATCCAGAGCTGGTGTTATTCGGACTATCGGGAAGTGAGCTCGTAAAGGCGGGACAAGTCGTTGGACTTCGCTGTGTGCATGAAGTATTCGCAGACCGGACGTACCAAGCGGATGGTTCTTTGACGCCGCGTCGGGAGTCCAATGCGCTGATCACGGTTACAGAAGAAGCGGTACAGCAGGTCATTCGCATGGTAAAAGAAGGGGTTGTCCACGCTGTCCAGGGTGTTGATGTGGCGATTCAAGCCGATACGGTATGCATTCATGGTGATGGCACACATGCGCTTGCCTTTGCCCAAAGCTTGCGGCAACGGTTGAGTGATGAAGGAATTGTTGTGCGATCCGTTTGGGCGAAGTAGGAGTTAATCCTATTTTCTGACTTATATATAGAAGAGATAGCGTCAAGGAAGCTGAGGGAAGTAAGCCAGAAATGGGGAAAAAGGTGTTATGCTTTTTTAAAAGAGAGTTCATCTCTTAGAGAAGCATTGACACCTTTTTTATTTGTCTATTGTGAAAACATTTTCAAAATGACGTAATAAATAATTGGATTCACCCAATTCGCTTTTATATATTGCGTATTATTTATTTATAGTATACATTAAATGAAAAAGGATAAAATATACATTTTCTTAGTTGTTGGAGACGGGATGAAACAAGAACTCGGTAACAGTGGAATAGGGAGGATAACCGTGATCGCGAAAAATAAGGAAAGCACTCAATTGGCTGGTCTGTATGTAGATGAATCTCAGAGGAACCTGGCGGTTGCCAAGCTGGTGGAATCCGCTCTCTGCAACGGAGAAGGTCATCTGACTTCGACTGGCGCTTTGCAAGTCACAACGGGCAAATATACGGGACGTTCCCCGAAGGATAAGTTCATCGTCAGAGAGTCGGACACAGCAGACCATGTCGCTTGGGGCGAGGTGAATCAGGCTATCACCTCTGAGCAATTCGACTCGTTGTATAACAAAACGATCAACTATATGAAGAACCGCAAGCTCTTTGTATTCGACGGTTATGCAGGGGCAGACCTGGCTTATCGTTTGCCTGTCCGCTTTATTAATGAATACGCGTGGCAAAATTTATTCGTTCAGCAATTGTTTATACGTCCAACAACGAATGAGCTGTTAACTCATGAACCTGATTTTACTGTGATTGCAATGCCTGGCATGAAGGCGGATCCCGCTGTCGACGGGACGAATTCCGAGACGTTCATTGCGATCTCATTCGAAAGAAAGACTGTGCTCATCGGCGGTACCCATTACGCAGGCGAGATAAAGAAATCGATTTTCAGCGTGCTGAACTATTTGCTTCCCTTCCGTGGCGTCATGCCGATGCACTGCTCGGCGAATGTCGGGGAGGATGGAGACACGGCATTGTTTTTTGGATTATCGGGAACAGGGAAGACGACTTTGTCGGCTGATCCGGATCGCGGCTTAGTCGGCGATGATGAGCATGGCTGGTCCGATGCGGGCGTATTCAATTTCGAAGGCGGCTGCTATGCCAAATGCATTGGGCTGTCGCAGGAGAAAGAGCCGCAAATCTGGAATGCAATCCGGTTCGGCTCTGTCCTGGAAAATGTGTGGATTGACACCGTAACCGGTGAGGCAGATTACCATAGTAATACACTAACGGAGAACACGCGGGCCGCTTATCCGATTGATTATATTCATAACTCGATCATTCCCGGTACCGCAGGCCATCCGAATGTCATTATCTTTTTGACCGCCGATGCCTTTGGCGTCCTGCCTCCCGTATCCAAGCTGACGAAGGAGCAGGCGATGTATCACTTCCTGTCCGGCTATACATCCAAAATGGTAGGTACGGAACGCGGCGTAGTCGAACCAGAAGCGACATTCTCGGCATGCTTTGGAGCTCCATTCCTCCCCTTGAGACCGGATGTATACGCAGAAATGCTCGGCGACAAAATCACGAAATACGGTGTGAAGGTTTATTTGGTCAATACAGGATGGAGCGGCGGTCCTTACGGGATTGGCGAGCGGATGAATCTGTCGTACACAAGAGCGATGGTCAAGGCGATTATGAATGGAAGTATCGAGAAGGCAGCCTTCACTTCTCATCCTGTATTCGGCATGCTTATCCCTGATGCAGTACCATTCATTCCCCATGAACTGCTTGATCCGAGGAATATGTGGGCGGATAAATCGGCTTATGATCGTAAGGCGAAGCAACTGGCGGAGATCTTTGCTCGCAATTTCGAGAAATTCAGCGATGTAGCGGAATCAATCAAGCTTGCCGGTCCGCAGGTATAATTGCTGTGAGGAGAGGGGCTGCCTCTGCGTTGTGTTCATAACGCAGAGGCAGCCCTGATTCATTTTGTGCGGGGAGACAGGGAGACATGCAGCGAAGGAAGATTGTAGGGGGGAGGGCGGCGAAATCTCTTATTTAGATAAATTAGGAGGCGTGAAGGAACTAATGGCGAGCATCATGGAGATCGAGCAAAGGCTTTCGCAAATAAAAAGCATTTTAAATAAAAAGAGAAACAAAATAGATCAAGAAATGTATGACCTAATTGATGAGCGCAGAATATTGAACAGGAAAGTATCCTTACTGAAGGGTGAAGAAACAGCTATACCCATTAAAACAACATTTCCGCAGGATGTTGGAGCTCCGCTTCCTCATGTTGTTTCAAATGGATACAAAACCTATTTATTATACTATATAGGCACTAGTAACCCCGATTGGGATGAAAGTACAAACATCATTCACGTACTTGATCCGCAATCGAAAGATTATGTTGCACTTATCCAATTTGAAAGGTGTTACAGCATTAGATTCGGTGGAGTTAATGATGAAGTATTGCATGGACATCCGCTCTATGAGCATGGGCTTGAAGGTTATGAGATGCACGAAATCAAAAATTCTTCCTGGATAAATGAACAAAAGAAAATCAATTCAGTACACTCTAATTTTAAGCAAGAGTTATGGGACGCGAGAAAACACTATATTTTTACTTTTCATGATGATATTTTCGAGTGTATAGCTAATGAATATGTTGTTCAGGTTTTTAGAGGGAAATTAAGCAGCGTAATGCTGCTTGCAAATGAAATGTTGTTCTCTGACTGATGCGGAAAATAAGCATACTGCTTATTCAGCATTTGTCTCCCATACGCTGAAAACAAAATGCGGGGCGCGACAGTTGCACCGCACTTCGGCCAATTTGGCTCGAAAAGTCAAGCAAGACGGGTAGAGAGGCCGACATGTGCTAACTCCCCCCGCTTAACATGTGTCGGCTTTGACGAGCCCGTAACACTGTAAGCACCGAATTTTATTACGATTGCTGCTCAAGTCTGCTAAGCATGAGCCGGTAACTTCCGTTGCCATTGTGCAGGATCCGCTTGACGCGCGAAATAATGGCCGTGCTTGCGCCAGTCTCCGCTTCGATTTCCATATACGTGTTGCCGTTCAACAGCAATTTGGCGACTTCCAACCGTTGGGACAGTGCCTGCAGTTCTTTGGGTGTCGTCAATTCCTCAAAAAAATCATAACATTCCTCAATGCTTTGCAGCTTCATAATGGCCTCCAGCAATTGCTCAATCGCCGGGTCGCCGGAACGCTTGGCACACATATCGTCGATCAACTCCAATTCGAAATGAATACCACGAATGCGCTTACGCTTTACTTTTTGACAAGAAGACGTCTATTTCCTTCTATTTGTTCAAAAAACTTTCACATTCAATTCAATGAAGATACGCTCAACTTGTTAGCTTCCTCACTGCGATAGTGCGTCGATGCGGTTTATCCCCGCCGAATTCATGCGTATCAGTTCAGCCGCGGTTCTTCCGCCGTGCGTTGGAGCATGGGCGCGTTCGAGTACACTTTTGCTAGATATTGGTATCCATCATATACTCTCAATGGAAGCAATCCATGTGAGTGTAGGAGGATGTTGAATGAAGAGACAAGAGGTTTTCGAATTAACGGAGAAAGAGATTTTCCCAATTCAAGAAATCGACTACATTGAACTTTATACAGGGAACGCAAAGCAAGCGATGCACTATTTCGTAAAAGGGTATGGATTCCGCCCTATTGCCTACTCTGGACTGGAAACCGGAAACCGAGAGCAAGTATCGTATGTAATCGAGCAGAATAAAATTCGGTTCGTACTCTCTGGCGCTCTCTCTGACGACCATCCAATTGCCGAGTTCGTTAAATTGCACGGGGACGGGGTCAAGGATGTTGCATTGCGGGTTAGTAATGTTGAAAAGGCTTACAAGGATGCGGTCTCACGCGGCGGAATTCCCATTATGGAGCCGGTCGAATATTCGGATGAGCACGGCAAGGTCAAAAAAGCAATCATCGGCACATATGGAGATACGATTCATACGCTGATCGAGCGGGATAATTACGAGGGATTATTCCTTCCTGGCTATCAATCTATCGAAGACACCCTACCACATCAATCGTCCGGACTGATCGGCATCGATCATGTCGTCGGCAACGTGGAACAAATGGAAGAATGGGTAGCTTACTATGAAAATGTGATGGGCTTCAAGCAAATGATTCATTTCGATGACAAGGATATCAGCACGGAATATTCGGCCTTGATGTCTAAAGTGATGCATAACGGCGGCAGAATTAAATTCCCGATCAACGAGCCGGCGACTGCCAAGCGCAAATCGCAGATTCAGGAGTATCTGGAATATTATAAAGGAGCAGGCGTGCAGCATCTAGCCCTGCTGACGAACGATATTGTCTCTACGGTTACGGCGCTTCGCGAGAACGGGGTAGAGTTCCTGAGCACGCCCGATTCCTACTATGAAATGCTGACGGAACGGGTTGGAAGCATTGACGAAGATATTGCCAAGCTTCAGGAATTGAAAATTTTGGTGGATCGCGATGATGAAGGCTATTTGCTGCAAATCTTCACGAAGCCACTTGTCGATAGACCGACGTTGTTTTTCGAGATTATTCAACGCAAAGGAGCTATTGGCTTCGGCGAAGGCAATTTCAAGGCCTTGTTCGAATCGATCGAACGGGAGCAGGAGCGCCGCGGCAACTTGTAGCCCCGCGCCGCAGGAAGGAGTAGAAGCCGCATGAATATTACACCGCATGATCTGCATTGGAGAGACGCTTATAAGCTGATGATAGGCTCCATCCTGCCGCGACCGATTGCTTTTGTGTCCACGATCGATTCGAACGGTATGGCGAACCTGGCGCCGTTCAGTTTTTTCACAGCAATCTGCGCGGACCCGCTTATGATCTGCTTCGCCCCGATGCGCCGAGGGACGGACGGATGCAAGAAGGACACGCTCGTCAATATTGAAGCAACCGGTGAATTCGTGGTCAATATTGTTGGGGAACAGATTGTCGAGCCGATGAATGAGACAGCTGCTGAATTCGATCCTGAGGTGGATGAATTCCAAGTCACGGGCTTGACCCCGATCCCTAGCGAGCTCATTCGCCCCTACCGGGTTCAGGAAAGTGCCATTCACATGGAGTGCGTTCTCCATGATATCCTGCATTTCGGCGATCAGCCGGGCGCTGGCAGCCTTGTTATCGGCAAGGTCGTAATGATGCATATCAGCGACGAGCTGTATGCCGATGGCAAAATCGACATGGAGAAGCTGCTTCCGATTGGACGCATGGCCGGCCAAGTTTACACCCGTGCCGCTTCTGACACCTTCATATTGGAAAGAAAAAAGTAGTGGTATACGGAGAGCGGGAGGTTCTATGAAGTTCGTGACATTTGACACTGGAACCGGCTCGCCGCGTTCTGGTTGGCTGCGGGAAGGCTGCGTCGTCGACATGCATGAGGTCAGTGCAGGGCGGCTGCCGAGCGAATTGCTGGAATTTGTGCGCCGCCATGAGGATTATATGGAGGAGGCCGAGCGAATCGACAGCCGCATTGGCTCTGATGCGAAGGCAATGCTCGCGCTTAAGGGCATCTATCCGGTATCCGATGTCGCCTTGCTCGCGCCGCTTCCGAAGCCGCCGAGCGTCCGCGATTTCTACGCCTTCGAAGCACATGTGATCGGGGCGAGGCGGAGACGGGGACTTGATATCATGCCGGAATGGTACCAGTTCCCAGTGTTTTATTTTAGCAACCATCAGGCCATTGTAGGCCCGAACGCGCTTATCCGCAAACCGACCGCCACCTCCGCTCTGGATTACGAGCTGGAGGTGGCCTGCGTCATCGGCAAGGAAGGACGCGATATTACTGCCGAAGAGGCTGATTCCTATATATTCGGCTATTGCATCATGAACGACTGGAGTGCGCGCGATATCCAGCGGGAAGAAGTGAAGGTCGGCCTCGGCCCAGCCAAGGGCAAGGATTTTGCCACCTCGCTAGGACCCTATCTAGTCACCAAGGACGAGCTCGAACGGTATCGTACAGGAGAGCGCCATGACTTGGAGATGACGGCTCGCGTTAATGGTGCCGAGTTGTCACGAGGGAATATGCGCGACCTCCACTATACGTTCGGGGACATGCTCGCGCGGGCATCGTCAGACGTCACTTTGTTTCCTGGGGATATTATTGGATCGGGTACGGTCGGAACCGGCTGCCTTCTCGAACTGGGGCCGGAGGTTCACCGCTGGCTGGAGCCCGGCGATGTCGTCGAATTAGAGGTCACGGGACTTGGCTTGCTGCGTAATACCATCGGTTAGGCGAAGAAGCCGCTCAACCGGTATTGAATTGGAAAGAGGAGGATTCGTGTCATGGCCTATTACCGCCGAATGGGAGATATCCCTGGAAAGAGGCATACGATGTTCCGCAAGCCGGACGGCACCCTGTACCGTGAGCAAGTGATGGGAACGAAGGGGTTCTCTGGCATTCAGTCGATCTTGTATCACCATTATCCACCGACGGCTATCAGCAAGGCGGAAGTGCATGCCGTCTTCGATATTGAGTTCGAAGAGCAGGGGGCGCTTCGCCACCGTCATCTATTGACTGGCGATTGCATGGATGCGGACGACGCTGTCGCTGGCAGACGCTATATGCTTGGCAATGAGGATCTGCTAATCGCGACTGTGAACGTCGATCGGCCGATGGATTATTTCTACCGGAACGGGGACGGGGATGAACTGTTGTTCGTACATGAAGGAGAGGGTGCCGTGGAGACGATGTTCGGCACGCTCCATTACCGTCCAGGGGATTATATCAACATACCGATCGGCACGATCTATCGCGTCATACCGGAGCTGGGGGGCGGACGTACAAAGCTCCTGGTCGTGGAAACGAACAGTTGGATTACAACGCCGAAGCGCTATCGCAACCCGCATGGACAGCTTTTGGAGCATAGTCCGTTCTGCGAACGGGATTTCCGCGGGCCGGATAAGCTGGAGACTTACGCTCAGCTTGGTGAATTCGAAGTAAGAACGAAGTCTAGGGGATATATCCATCTGCATATATTCAACCATCATCCTTTTGATGTTGTAGGCTGGGATGGGTATTTGTACCCGTGGATTTTCAATATTGCCGATTTCGAGCCGATAACTGGCCGCATTCATATGCCGCCGCCGATTCACCAGACCTTCGAGGGGAATAACTTTGTCATTTGCTCCTTCGTGCCTCGATTATACGATTATCATCCCGATGGAATTCCTGCCCCCTATTTCCACAGCAATGTAGACAGCGACGAGGTGCTCTATTATGTCAGGGGCAACTTCATGAGCCGCAAGGGAGTGAAGGAAAGTTCCATTACCTTGCATCCATCAGGCATCCCGCACGGACCGCATCCTGGCAAGATCGAAGACAGCATCGGCAAAAAGGAAACGACAGAGCTTGCGGTCATGATCGACACGTTCCGTCCGCTGCGCGTTGTCAAGCAAGCACTGTCCTACGAGGATAGTCAATACATGTACAGCTGGTGCGAGGGGTCGCCGGAAGCATCTCGAACCGTGTAAGCTCGTTAATGACTGCAAGATGTAAGAGCTTCAAGTTACGCTGATGAAAGGAGCGCATGGCATGAAGGATAGGAAAGTCGTGCATTCCGCCGCTGAGGCGATAAAGGGAATTCAAGACGGCGCTACCTTGATAGTAGGTGGATTCGGCCTATGCGGGATCCCCGAGCTGGCTATTGCGGCGCTGAGAGACTGCGGTGTGAAGAATCTGACCGTTGTGAGCAACAATTGCGGCGTGGATGATTGGGGGCTCGGTCTCCTGCTCGCGAACCGCCAGATTAAGAAGATGATCTCTTCGTATGTTGGAGAGAACAAAATATTCGAACGCCAGCTTCTGAACGGTGAGCTGGAGGTTGAGCTCGTTCCGCAGGGCACACTGGCTGAGCGCATTCGCGCGGGCGGAGCCGGTATCCCGGCCTTCTATACGGCTACCGGTGTCGGCACGCCGATAGCGGAAGGCAAGGAGCTTAAAGAGTTCAACGGCCGCACATACCTGATGGAAGAGGCGATTGTCGGAGATTTTGCGTTCGTGAAGGCGTGGAAGGGGGATACGCTCGGAAATCTGATCTACCGGAAGACAGCCCAGAACTTCAATCCGTTGGCAGCAGCAGCAGGTAAAATTACGATTGCCGAGGTGGAGGAGCTGGTTGAGCCGGGACAATTGGATCCGAATCATATTCATACGCCTGGTATCTATGTGCAGCGGATACTTCACGGAACCGGATATGAAAAGCGGGTGGAACGGCGCGTTGTCCAGTCGGCGGCGCAGCAAGGAACGGAGGGATTCGCATGAGTGATGCACGTCAAGCCATCGTGCGGCGAGCAGTGCTGGAGATTGCGGACGGGATGACAGTCAATCTCGGCATCGGCATGCCGACCCTCATTGCAGGCATCATTCCGCCAGAGTTCGATGTGATGCTCCATTCGGAGAACGGCCTGCTCGGCATCGGGCCATACCCATTGGAGGGGAGCGAGGATCCGGATCTGATTAACGCAGGCAAGGAGACGGTTAGCGCTGTGGAGGGGGCGTCCTACTTCGACAGTGCCGAATCGTTCGCCATGATCCGCGGTGGTCATATCGATCTCGCCATTCTGGGCGGGATGGAAGTATCGGAACAGGGCGATCTGGCGAATTGGATGATTCCCGGCAAAATGATTAAAGGCATGGGAGGCGCCATGGATCTGGTGAATGGTGCCCGGCGCATCGTCGTCATTATGGAGCATGTGAACAAGCATGGTGAATCTAAAATTAAGCGCGAGTGCAGTTTGCCGCTGACAGGCAAACGAGTCGTCGATCGGTTAATTACCGATTTGGCCGTATTTGATTTTACCGAAGAAGGCATGGTTTTGATCGAGACACAGCAAGGAGCTGACGTAGAAGAGATTCGTCACAAAACCGAGGCGACGTTCCGAATAAGCCCAGCGTTGAACGCGGCGAACGCAACGCCTCGGGCATCGGAGTAAAGGGCTAAGGAGGAGCGTGTATGCAAGTGTCTGTCAAGATCCCGACAAGAAAAGAAATCGAGCCGCTCGGCGTGTACGTGCCGGGAAAACCGATTGAAGAGGTAAAAAGGGAGTTCGGCCTTACAGAGATCATCAAGCTCGCGTCCAATGAAAATCCGTACGGCTGTTCGGAATTGGCCGCTCAGGCTATTGTACGCGAAATGGAGAAGTGCGCCTTGTATCCGGAAGGAACCGCTCCCGAATTGGCGGCGAAGCTGTCAGCTCATCTGGGCGTGGAGCCTGAATATTTCATTGTCGGCAATGGTTCCGACGAAATTATCCGTTTACTAACGCGGAGTTATATCGCCGCAGGGGACGAGGCGATCATGGCCGATGTCACATTCCCTCGTTACGATACGAACGTTCGTATTGAGGGAGGCGTTCCCGTTGCGGTGCCGCTCATCGAGGGCGTTCATGATCTGGACGGCATGTTGAAGGCGATCGGCAGCAGGACGAAGATGATCTTCATATGCAACCCGAACAATCCAACCGGGACAATTGTAGAGCGAAGCGAGCTGCTTGCCTTCATCGAGCAGGTACCGCGTCATATTTTGCTGGTCATCGACGAGGCATATTACGAGTATGTATCCGACCCGGACAACTTACAGACCATACCTCTGCTTGCCAGCTATCCAAATCTGGTCATCTTGCGCACGTTCTCTAAGATTTATGGCTTGGCTGCGCTGCGAGCAGGCTATGGTATGATGCATCCGAGCATCGTGCAGGAGCTGATCAAGGTAAAGGAGCCGTTCAATTCGAATCGGATGGCGCAAGCTGCGGCTCTTGCCTCACTGGAAGATACGACGTTCGCCGAAGACTGTGCCCGGCGGAATGAGGCGGAGAGAACCAAGCTGGTTGCGGAATTGAAGCAGTTGGGTCTGTCCTGCTATCCATCGCACGCCAACTTCCTGATGGTGAAGCTGAATTGTTCTGGTGACGACGTATTCCGCTCGTTACTGGAGCGGGGCGTGGTGGTGCGCGCGGGCAGTTTGCTCGGCTATCCAGATACGATTCGTGTATCCATAGGGACGGAGCAGGAAAATCAGGTGTTCATCGAGGCGCTTCGGCATATTCTTGGTCCTTGCGTCAAATCGGTTTGAACCAATCGCGCGCTTCTTTATTGCTGACCTATGTTCGAACGGTTGGTATTGGGATATAACGAGCTATGTTTGCATAGCGATGACTTGAATGATTATCTATTGCACTTAGTAACTATCAATGTCTATCAGTGAATATCAATGTCTATCGGTAACTATCGGTAACTATCGGTGACTATCAGTGACTAAATAATGCATTGCAGATGGGGGTGGCGATCTGTCTGACGTTGTAATTGCAAGCGCTGTGCGAACGCCGATCGGTGCGTTCATGGGCGGATTGAGCGAAGTTCCGGCTGTTGAACTGGGAGCGCGGGTTATCGCAGAAGCACTGGGGCGAGCCGGGGTGCAGCCGGGATCGGTGCATGAAGTGATCATGGGCAATGTGCTGCAGGCGGGCAGCGGCCAAGGGCCAGCACGTCTGGCCGCAATGAAGGCAGGGCTTCCCTGTGAGGTGCCGGCCGTTACGATTAATAAAATATGCGGCTCAGGTTTGAAGGCGGTCATCATGGCTGCGCAGGCTATCAAGGCTGATGATGCAGATCTCATTGTTGCGGGCGGCATGGAAAATATGTCGCTTGCGCCCTATGTATTGGCGCAAGGCAGAACGGGATACCGGCTTGGGAATGGGGTAATTGAGGACAGCATCCTCAAAGACGGACTTACCTGTTCGATATGTGACATTCATATGGGCAAAACTGCGGAAAATATTGCGGCGAAATATGGCATTGCGCGAGAAGAGCAAGATGCCTTCGCTCTGACGAGTCAACAGCGAGCTCGCGAGGCATGGGAGCGCAGCGAGTTCTCCGCTGAAATCGTGCCGGTGGAGATTCGAACCAAGAAGGGGCTGGCGACGATTGAAGCCGATGAGCATTTCCGTCCTGATGTGACGGCTGCAGCCCTGGCCCGACTCAAGCCTGCATTCCAGGCAGACGGCACGGTAACAGCCGGAAATGCTTCCGGCATTAACGATGGGGCGGCAGCGCTAGTGGTCTGCTCTGGGCGTATGGCGAAGCAGCTTGGGCTGTCCGTGCTGGCGCGCGTCCGCGGCTATGCCTGCACCGGCGTGGATCCAGCCTATATGGGCATGGGACCTGTATCAGCCGCGCAGGCGGCGGTAAAGAAGGCGGGCATGTCACTGGCGGATATTGACCTGGCGGAAATAAATGAAGCTTTCGCCGCCCAATCGATTGCCGTCATCAGTGAGCTTGGGATCGATCCAGCAATCGTCAATGTGAACGGCGGCGCCATTGCACTCGGGCATCCGATTGGCGCCAGCGGCGCGCGTATCCTCGTGACGCTGTTGCATGCCATGAAGCGCAGGCAAGCAGCCACTGGGCTCGCCACCTTGTGTGTCGGCGGCGGCCACGGCGTCGCTGTCATTGTCGAGCAAGTGTAAAATATCAAACACGAAGCACCTCCGATACTCCTTGAGTCGGAGGTGTTGTCGTCTGATAGAGCTAAGGAAGAATAAACATGAATGAAGTCGTGAAGGGTCTAAGATGATATGGCTTTATCCTGTATCCGATGATGTGGACAAAATGGATCCATCGTGGTCAAGTTTAAATGTGAAATATTGTATAATGATAAAAGGCAGTATATTTCAAGCAGTATATTTCAAAGAAAAAAGGAGGAAAAGCATGAAGCAAACCCCATCAGTTGAAGCTTTGTTTAAACCTTTCTCGATTGGCCCACTAGAGCTGAGCAATCGCATTGTCATGGCGCCTATGACGCGCATGTTCTCTCCAGAGGGTATTCCAGGGGAGGATGTGGAGGCGTACTATAGACGTCGTGCAGAGAATGGTGTTGGGCTTATTATAACGGAAGGTACAGTCATTAATCATCCTGCAGCAGCGTCACACCCGAATATTCCGAGATTTTATGGAGAAGACGCACTAGATGGTTGGTCTAGGATCGTTCAGTCGGTACATAAGGCGGGGGGAAGAATTATTCCACAGCTATGGCATGTCGGAACCCAGCGCGCAGTTGGGCAAGCGCCGAATCCAGAGGCTTTGCCTATTGGCCCATCGGGTATAACAGCTGATGGCTTGAAGGTGAATGAACCGATGACGAAGAACGAAATTGACATGGTAGTGGATGCATTTGCTCAAGGTGCAGCAGATGCGCAAAGAATTGGCTTTGACGGTATTGAGCTCCATGGGGCACATGGCTATCTTATCGACCAATTTTTCTGGGAACAAACGAACCAACGAAAGGACGAGTATGGAGGCGGGATCGCAGAACGGACGCGTTTTGCAGTTGAGATTGTGAAAGCTTGCAGAGATGCTGTTGGCCCAGACTTCCCGATCATATTCCGTTTCTCTCAATGGAAAATAAGACCCTTTACGGCTAAATTGGCCTATACACCAGATGAGCTGGCTCAATTTTTATCTCCGTTGGTAGATGCCGGGGTAGATGTATTTCATTGCTCGACTCGACGTTTTTGGGAACCTGAATTCGAAGGTTCTTCTCTTAATTTAGCTGGATGGACGAAGAAGATTACAGGAAAACCTGTAATAACTGTAGGCTCTGTGGGATTAGACAGTGAATTTTTAAGTTTCTTTGCGGAGGGTAAAGGGGCCCAGAATGTAAACATTGACGGCTTGATCGAGAGACTTGAGCAAGCTGAATTTGATTTGGTAGCGATAGGCCGGGCTTTGCTCGTCGATCCCGCATGGGCTGCAAAAATACGTGATGGAAGAGTGGATGAGCTGCTTCCTTTTACCAAGGAAGCGTCAAAGGTATTATTCTAATATGTTCGTTTCCTACGTCTAAAGAAGCCACTCTTGGAAACATCCTCTACGTTGATGGTTATTATGAATACTTGTATAACTTTGGATGACATGAATGTCAATGAAAAGAGGGTTAGTCTTTTCTCCACGTACAAAGGAACAGGACGAAGAAATTCGAAAACAGCGAAAACAAGAAATATTGCAAGCAGCCATACTTGTGTATGCAGATAAAGGATATTCTGCTGCCGAGGTTGGTGATATCGCTGCAAAGGCCGGACTGGCGCGCGGTTTGATGTACCATTATGTTGATTTTCCACTTCTAGATACGACCGTATCGAGTTCCCAATAGACAAAGCTACTACATATCTATCTCTTCTAGTCGTTGGCTGTTAGACACCCACTGATAAATCATCTTGAAGCTGTGCACTCTAATAATGAAAAATTGTGAATAGCCCTGTTGGTTTATTCTGTACAAATGGTGTCGCGAAGACTTCCATTTTACATAAAATCCAACAGGGCTTTATTTTTAGTGTCTTACTTCGTATTAGAATTCGTCATCTAATCGCCGTCATTCTTCCGATGATGCGGACATAATGCTTCCATCATGGCTATGGTTTCCTTGTCCAGACCTTCATTACGGTTCAAAAGCCCATTCGACACGATTTCAAATTTCTCTTCTTTCATATTTTGCCCGAATTTATACTTGGCTGATAACTCATGCACGTTAATGCGGACAACGGAGGTGCTTTTGATCTGACCCGTATAGTCTGGATCCTCTGGATCAATCGGAGCATAGCCCCCCTCTGGCTGCAGCTTCTGCATAAAGGCGGTCAATGCTTCCGCTTTCTCTGTTAGATCCGACACCTTTTCCGCATGGCCTTTGATCAGAACCGATTTGAAGAATGCTGTTGCAGGGCAGGCCAGCTTCGCTTCAGTGAAATAGGAGGGAATGATTGCGTACTCCTTCGCCACAGAGAATGTAACACGCTGATCTGCCTTGATGTTCTTCATCTTGCGTCCTGATACGCTGCCGTGAAAATAAATAAAGCCGTTGTGATATACAAAATTAAGCGGGGTAAGCTCTGGCCATCCATCCTCATTGATCGTCCCGAGAATGCCAAAGCTCATTTCTTGCATAAATTGCTCGGTTTCCACTGTGTCCATGACTTCGAATTCTTTTCTTCGCATTAACAAGGGCCTCCTCCGATTACTCCATTCGATCTTGTTTGTGTAGTATTTAGCTTACCTCACGAATTGACAATGAAAAAGATCCAATTTAGATTAGTTTTACTAGACCATTGGTGATGGAGGATGAGTTTATGCAATTCCACATTCCTTACCATTCCTATCTGGATCAATATCCATCCAAACGCCTCGCACTGTATCATGCCATCCGAGATTCCATTGCCGCACAAGTCTTTGTAAAGGATACAAGACTGCCATCGAGCCGGGAAATGGCTGCCCTGTTCGGGCTATCTCGGGGAACTGTCAATGAGGTGTACGATATGTTGTCTGCTGAAGGTTATATTTCAAGCGGGGTGGGAAAGGGAACCTTTGTTGCGTTTCAGCCCTCAACCAAGAGAGGAATTGATACTCCCTGTCAAGAGCTGAACGTATTGTCCGACTGGGGGATGCGTCTGAAGGAGATCGAGGAACGGCGGGATGAAAATAGTGGAATGCGCATCAAGGCCGGCTTGAGAGTAGCGAATTTCAAAGAGTTCGGTCCTGGTACACAATGGTTTCCGGATAAAGAGTGGAATCGCAGCTTGTATGCGCAGGCCAGATTGCTGCACAGCAGTGACCGAATGAACCGATTGGTGTCCACATTAGGCGATGATAGGCTTAGAGACAATATTGCCCAATATATAAGACGAGCACGGGGCATAGCTGCTGATCCGAGTCAGGTGATTGTGTTCAATGGTTCGAAGCAGGCACTCGCTTTGACGGCACAGTTGTTCATTAGTCCTGGGGATCGCGTAGTTGTTGAGAATCCGGGATATACGGGAGCCATACATATCTTTCAGACGCTAGGGGCGAGCTGTGTTCATGCACCTATTGATGGACAGGGGATAATACCGGACGATTGGCAGGCTAAGCTGCTTCTTGTGACGCCTAACCGCCAGTTTCCGACAGGGGCTGTGTTGACAATGGAGCGTCGTCAGAAACTGCTCGCTTGGGCTTCGGAGAATAATGCGCTCATTCTGGAAGACGATTATGACAGCGTGTTCCGTCATCGGGGCAAATCGCTGGAGCCGTTGAAAGTGTTAGATAGTGAGGGTCGAGTCATCTATATCGGAAGCTTCAGCAATACGCTGCTCCCACATATACGCATCGGTTATGCGGTTGTGCCGACATCGCTCGTCTCCGTGTTCGCTAAAGCGAAGGGGGTATTCGAGCCGAATCCGAGCAACTTGCTGGAGCAGCGCACGTTGGCTTCTTGGATGCACAATGGCCAATATGAACGGCATCTACGAAGAATGAAGCGGGTGTATGGGAAGAAGTTCAAGCTGCTGCAGGATCTGTTGACGGCACATGTATCGCACTTGTTCCATTGGATCGAAGCGGATGCCGGATTAAGCATTTTCGGATGGTGGCGAGGCAACATAGAGCAATATGTCACGTTTCGTACAAAGTGCTCGGAAGAAGGCATTTACTGGTCTGATACCTGCATTCAGGAAGAAACTGGTAAAGGTATGAATCAGTATGGTGCGTACTTTTATTTCCCTCGAATGTCTGAAGACGACATAATTTATGGGGTTATGAAGATGAAGGAGGTTTGGGCGAGTCTGGTGGTGGAAGGATGAAGGCAAGTGTCAGTTTAGCAGACAGAATAGATAGTGCGAAGTGTTGAGGAGACGAACAGATTGTCTTCCCTTGCGTGCGAATCGAATTTTACACTTTCCCGGTTACACGGTCTTAGATCGACTTCACCCTGCATACAGTGCAAGGAGGGAGCGTGATCCAATGGTCGAGAATGAGAAGATAAAGAGATACTATAAGCTGAAGCAGCAGCAAAAGGAAATTGAGGATGAGCTGTCGGCGCTGCGAAGCGATATTATTCAATACTGTGAAGAGCAGGGAGAGTCAGAGATAGACGTGGGCAATTTCCATGTGAAGCTGGTTCAGCAACAGTATAGACAATATGATGATGCCAAGCTGTATGCGGCTCTGCCTGACCCGGAAGTATGGCGCTTGCTGTCCAAGCCGGATACTGCGAAGATAAAGAGCTTGATACAACTAGGTGTCATTTCAGATGAGAGCATTTCAGACACGTACAGCGTGCATCCGAAGGTATTGCTTCATGTGGATAAAAAGTAATTGATTTCGGGAAAATCGAAGGTAAGGGCATCGGCAAAGCAAGGATACTGTCGATGTCTTTTTGCTGTATGGAGCAAACGATGCTCATGGAGGGAATGTATCTGAAAATCGAAATTCATTTATTTTTCAGGAAACATTTTACATATATTCAACGTATAAGAAGAAACGAAATATATGAGCGTCATCGATAGAGTAGACAACATGGAGAAGGTTAGTAGGTTGCTAGATTTGCAATCAGCATTCGGGATGTTCTTCATTTACACACCGATTATGCGAGGTGATTCATAATGTGTTATCTTCACTGCCCCCATGATCTTCAAATGCTTGAGAAAATCGAACGACTTAAAAAGCAACTTATTTCGATTGTCAATGAAAAGAACGATTTCAAAGATGATGAGGTTGTGAGGATTAGTCAGGAATTAGATGTATATTTGCTGGATTATCAAAAAAAACGATTGTTCGCTTCTACTTCTACCTCTACAGTACCTACTCAGAAGCAGAGGAAAGAGTCGATGGCGGAGTAGTACGTGCAACCTCAAACTGCTGTCGACTCTTTAGACTCTGTAGACATCAATACAACAACTGGGTATACCACTTGGTAAGGTACAAACTACCCATATAAGTACCATTCGTCAATCCATGGATAATCCCCATAATGCTCGCGGATAAAATGAATCACGGAGTCAATCATCTCCCGTGCTCGCTGATAGCATGGATATTCATTCAGCTCCATATGAGGAATAATCGACCCTCCAGTCGGTATCACGCTCAAATAGGATACAATCCGTTCTTCCTGCAAGCTGCCGAAGCGGGTAGTAGATAAAAAAGTAGACAGCCACTTGTCATGTGGATAGCTCTTTCCATCCAAAATATAGGACAGCTGACATAGCTCCCTTACAATCTTGGAGCAGTGCAGACTAGTGGAAATCGCATCGCCGCGCTTCAGCGGATGCCGCATCCAATCGAGCGTAAGCTGCAAGCTGAGGTATAGAGGCTTGATAACCTTGATCGGATTGGACAAGAAGTGCGCAGATTGCTGCGCAATTGTATGCTTGAATCGAGACTCAGGATCATGAATAGGGATCGCCTGCTGGGATTCCCACACTTGCGGATAGTTATTTTCCTCGTAATATCCTTCTAACATCGTGAACGACTCAAAGTGATAATGGCCCTCCCAATCTCCAATCGGCTGGAATGCGCCATCTTCTGTCGTGCTTAGTCCTGCTTCCCGATATCCGCGAATAATCGCTTGCCGAATATTTTCGTCACAGAAGAACACAAAATCAATATCGGAATACTGATCGCAGTTGCCGCGGGATACACTGCCCTTCACGACAAGCGAACATCGATCCCAATAGCGGGTGAGGACAGGATGCTTGGATAGCTCATCGACATGTACATAGGCTTGCTGCAGTAGCTCCTTGCTTTTGTCATTCATAGATGAACCTTCTCTCAATCTAGTAATGTGAAGAAATGGATGCTCTTTCGATTGTAGTTCGAAGGAGAGATCAGTGCAAGGATATTGATAACGGTTTCAGCTGCGAACAGAGCCCTTTCGGCTTCCTGATAGAAATCGAAAGGGCTGAAATGTTTGCATCTGTTTACTACTATTTACTCATACCAGGCTCCATCACAACGCCGCCCGAATATCATTCAGCAAGTAGCGCTGGCTTATTTCCTCCAGGCGTGCGAACTCTTCTTCCAGCTGATTTTTCAGGTTGCTGTCAAGCACATATCGCGGTGTCAGTACTTGATGATGCTGTAGACTCTGTAATCTGTACGGTGTCGGTGGATGAGTGGAATCCAATTGTACAGTGATGGAATCGCGAATCCGTTGGATTCGTTTCTGCTCGCTTGCGGGGACATGCTCCATCTTTTGGCGGAATTCCCCGAATAAATCCGAATTAAAGCGGTAGCGTGCGATTTGTTCAGCCGTCAGCCAGAATACGGGAGCGAAGTGAGATTTGCTTAAGGCCGAGCATGCGGCATCTGTTCCTGCAATCTCGCCCGCGACTCGGTCGGCCAAATACTCGGCGCGCTGGCTCTCATCCCAGACCGTAATACCGAGCCCGTAATACAGGATGAATATCAGATTGGCCAGCAGCTGCTGGGCATATCGAAACGGTGTGGAGATAGGGCTGAGCACTTCGCCCTCTTCGCAGTATGGATATACGAAATCGTACCACGAAGCCATAATACGCCTCGCTGACACGATAAACCAGGAACGGGTCACATCCTTATGCGCATGATGTGCGGTCTCGTGGGCGAGGATTGCGATCTTCTCCGATAGACTCAATGCCGAAAATAGAGGTACTCCAATCCCAATGATTTTGGCCCGGCGCCAGCCGAACTTGGTAAAGTACGCATTGTATGAATTCGTCATCCGAATCTCGTCGATCGGAGGTGCTTGAACGGCCGCGGCAATGTCATCGGCGAGACGATACAATCCGGGATATTCCTCCCGCCGCAAAGGCTGGCCAGACAGTCTCCACCTGGAGGGCAGCATCAAGCCGATGAATAGTAGAAACGGGACAATGGCAAGCATGGTAAGCAATAACGAATTGCTATAAAAAAACCAATACACCGCAATAATCGGTAGGCTGAAGGTACCTGCAAGGATACATCCGGCTAACAAATAAGCGAGCGCTTTACGCCAGGTTAAGGGATACGTAATCCGCTCGGTGTGCAGATTCTCCTCAAGCAATAGCTGTGATTTTTTGACACCCATGCGGTAATTGAGCCGTTCCACAAGGCCCAGTGAAGAGATGGGGCGACAGTCCGGATCGATGTTCCAATTGCATTCTTCGCACCAGGTAACATACCCCGGCACGGATTCCATTTTGTGCCCGCATTCCGGGCAATACTCCATTGTATGATTGGTCATTTTCCCACTCCATCATGAAGGTTTCATAAAAGCTTCCTTATCATGTATCGGTAAATGACACCAAAACGTGAAGCGCATGGGAAATTAGGGAGGGGCAATCTGACGTCTGATCAGCATTGTAGTTCTGTCATCATAAAACTCAACGATGCTGCGTTTCTTCATGAATATAGTGCCGCTGCCATTCAGGGTTCCATGTACGATGGAACTCGATTTCTTTTTTATATACAGGGAATAAATGGAAATCCCATTTCCAACCTATGAAATCATGAAAATAAGTGATAAATTAATATACCGTCTACTATGTGCGTAAATATGAACATGAACATCGACACGAACATCAATGGAAAAGAGGAAATGGATAGTGGAACTAGGTATAAGCACGTTTGTTGAGACTACGCCTGATGTGAATACCGGAATCACGATTAGCCATGCAGAGCGGCTGCGGCAAGTGGTGGAGGAGATGATCCTCGCAGATCAGGTAGGGCTGGATGTATATGGGATAGGGGAGCATCATCGTCCGGACTTTGCGGCATCCTCTCCTGCGGTTGTATTAGCTGCAGCAGCAACTCAGACGACAAGAATTCGGTTGACAAGCGCAGTGACGATCCTGTCGTCTACCGATCCTGTGCGTGTATTTCAAGACTTTGCAACTGTGGATGGCCTCTCTAATGGTCGTGCAGAAATTATGGTTGGTCGTGGTTCGTTTCTGGAATCATTCCCTTTGTTCGGTTGTGATCTGAACGATTATGAAGAGCTGTTCGATGAGAAGCTGGATTTGCTGCTGCAGATTCAGAAGTCGGAGAAGGTAAGCTGGAGCGGGAAGCATCGCCCTGCGATTCATGAACTAGGCATCTATCCGCGTCCTGTGCAGGAGCATTTGCCAGTGTGGATTGGAAGCGCAGGAAGTCCGGAATCCGCGGTCAGAGCAGGGAAGATGGGACTTCCATTCGTTTTGGCGATCATCGGACCAGTGAAGCCGCTTGATTATGCATCTCAGGCTGAACTATACAAGAAAGCTGCTGCGGAAGCAGGCCACGATGTAAGCCGTCTAACGATTGCTTCACATTCTCATGGATTTGTCGCGAAGGAGCAGAAGCAAGCAATCGAGACGTTCTTCCCGTCCACATTTGCAAGAACGAATGTGAGAGCGAAGGAAAAAGGAGCTCCTCCTTATACGAGAGCGAATTACGACGCGGCTTGCAGCCCTGAGGGTGCTCTCTATGTTGGCGATCCCGAGACGGTAGCCCAAAAAATTATCGAGCTCCGTAAGCACGTAGGGGTTACGCGATTCATGCTGCATATGCCGCATGGCACTATGCCTCACGAAGAGGTTATGGAAGCAATACGGCTGTTTGGAACAGAAGTAGCGCCTCGTGTAAGAGAAGAAGTAGCACGCTGGGAACAAAATCAAGGTTAATCTGGATGCGAAAAGACGCTGCCCGAATGAGGCAGCGTCTTTTTTATCGTTTCTAACCGTAGTTTCCCGTAACCCAGCCAATACATATGTAGGTTTATGGAAATGCATGCTTGTTCATTTGAATCAGCCATCGATATCCTCAGTTTTAGTAATCATTTGTTCGATGTTTTTTCGTCGATATGAATTTGCAGCAGTTTGGGATTCCAGGTCACATGAAGACCAAGTCCTTTTTCTAACAACTGATAAGGTATGGAGGTAGTACCAGTTGCACCGACTAAAGGTTTCTCACGATCAATGAACCCACCGTCATAAACAATGCGATCTTGTTCATATCCGAAGGACAATGTTCGGCTCTTGTACGTTATAGAGTAAGGCAGTTCAACACCGTATTCTGCGTTGAACTGCAGCTTCGTACCGAGTGCCGCCGCGACTGTCGCTGCGGGGAGAAGCACGGTATTGGTTTGAATGAAAGAAGGATACCTGGAGTTGATGAGCTTGCCATTGACGTAAATGTCTGCCGTACGTTCTACAGGAACAGGGCTATAGACCATATTGTCTTTAAATTTCTTCGTTGTCCCGATCGAAGAAAACATATTTCCACCCCAGCCCCATACGTTTCCATCTTCCGCTATAGCTTGACTGTGGAATGCCCCCGCGGCTATCGCCGTAACTTTAGGCAAACCGGTTACTTTTCCCTGCTTTCCAGTCGGTGTCCGTCCTCCATAGCTGTACACTTCACCGGAAGTCGTTAATAATAGTTCGTAATCGTCATAAGTACGAATCGATTTTATCGTCAGCTTGGGCTGAACGGCGACAGGCTTCCCTTGTTCCTTGATTCTCCATACCTTTCCCTTCTTGTTCAGAGCAAGCAGGGAATGACCGGCAGAGATCATGCGAATATCAGAAAGTCCTTGGATTTTTGTTGGTTTTGCTGCGTCTGACCAACTCCACACCGTACCATCTTTTTTTACTGCAACTATTTTATTTGTGGAGGATTCAATTTGAATAACTTCGGATAGACCTTTCACTTGCACGGGCTTCACAGGAGCTGTCTCTGTTCCTTTTGCACGCGGCCAGTACCACACCGTCCCGTCATCGAGAACTGCTGCACCCCTATTGGATGTTGCGGTTGTGGAAACGGCATGCTTTATTCCTTGAATCTGATGTGGCAGAATGGAATGCTGGCGGCCGTCTTTAGAGTCTCCTGAGGCACCCCATGTCCATACGGTTCCATCGGCTTTCGTGGCCAAGTGATAACCTTCTCCGCTCGTTGAGATATGACGGATGTCTGTCAGCTCAAATAGTCGAATCGGATAGGAGTCGTAAATGGTCACTGTTTCTTGGATGCCCATTTCCCCAGTGAGATTGCGTCCCCAAGCCCATACAGAGCCGTCACTGCGCAGCGCGATAGAATAATAATATCCTCCCTCGACTTGTATGAATTTTGGCAGAGATTCTTTTGTGGAATTGGCTGCTAAGGAAGCACGGGCAGTCGGTGTTAGCGATGCGGTGAAAAGGATCATAAATGTGAGAACGACAGACAGCAATCGAAAGGTATGTTTGTGTCGTGATGAGGACGTGTGAGTAAGAGAGTCGCGTGTAATGGATGGTTGCATACGTTTTCTCCTTCCTAGTAAGAGGGATTTAGTAATATAGTAGATCAATATATTAACGATCCAAATTCGTATAAAGTTGCTAAGTCATTAAGTTGTTACTATGAAACTTCTCTATTTTAACTACAGGCTATGTTCCAAAGGTTGGCAAATGATTAAGTTGTTAACATGAAACTCCTCCGGCAGACGTTTTCATCACCTTATATCGCATCTTCTTCATTTTCCCTGTTCTTTAAGCTCTGATGGATAGCACTCATAATAGTCCCGGAACAGCTTTGCAAAATGGCGTGCACTGTAATAACCGACGGCTTCGGCAACCTCCTGCACTTTAAGATGAGGCTCCTTGAGCAGCAACTCCTTCGCTTTCAACATTCTTGTTTCCGTTACATATTTCAGAAATGGTATGCCATGCTTCTTATGAAATAAGCTGCTTAAATAATTCGGCGTCACATGGAACATATCCGCGATTTGCTTCATTCCAATGTTATGCATATAGTGCTCGTCAACAAAAGCAACGACTTGCTGCACGATATCTTTGTTCATGCTGTCATGACGTGGAGGCTGGATTATCATCTGATCCCCGAGACTTTTCAATTGCACAAACCAGCATTCTTGATCTTCTATCTTATCTATCGATATTCCAATCGAATAGGATATGGATTCTTGAATCCGATGAACAAGGGTTCCATCTGCCAAGTGTGTTCCACGCATTCTGCGAAGTTCTTTTTCCATGCACACGATGGCTTTAGAATAACCGTGATAGTCCTGCTGACGGAATGATCGGCATACCCTCTCCCCGAGATGACTTATAGAGAGCCATTCATGCTGCTGATCCAATTCGAGTAGGTCGTGAAGTGCCAACGTGTGCTTCATCGGGAACAGCATGCGAAGGGGAGCGATTCGCTGAAGCTCTTCCACCTTCTGCGCCGCTTCTTGAAGCTTCGCACACTCTTCGATCCGAATGGTAGTAATGGTAGGAGAGGAAGAAAACTCATCTTTACACATTTGCTGGACAGCATCCTCCATCTCCTTTTGAAACTCCACCGCATGTTGTTGATGTGCAGCCGGCCATGACCATACGATTGCAGGATTTCCGTCAGTGAAAGGTAATGCGACGGCATGGAGACTGGTGGTAAGAGATTGATTACGGATGAGCAACTGCAATTGCTCATGGAACTGCTGCTGCCGCAAAAGCGTCTCTTGTTCTGAGAGACAGCCGTCGAAATAGAACGCGCTGACTTTGTATCGACGTGCCCCAAGCTGACATAGGTCTGCTTGATTGGCGCTGCTGCCATGCATACAAGAAAGAATGGCATGTTCAAGCTTGCGATTGAGATCCAAGATGTGTGCATCATGGATTTCCTGCGCACGGATTAGGCTATCCTGAAGCTCATCGAGACTGAATGGCTTCAATAAATAATTGCATGCGCCAAGACGCAGCGCTTCCTTCGCATATTGGAATTCCGAATGGCCGCTTACAATAATCCACTTCGTATGAGGGGAGTTATCCCGACTCTGCGCGATGACCTCCAGACCATTCAACTTCGGCATCCGAATATCGACGAACACAAGGTCTGGCTGCCGCTCTGCCACATACCGAAGGGCTTCTTCTCCGTTACGGGCTTCTCCGATGACGTGGACAGGCAAGTTCAATTCAGCCAGCATACTTCGCAAACTGGCTCTTACCAAGGCCTCGTCGTCTGCCACTAAAATCCTCATGATAAGCTGTCCTCCTTCGAAATCTGAATCGTTACGCAAGTACCGATATGAGGCTCGCTTACAATGCTCAGTTGTGCGTTCGGGTAGACGAGCTTCAATCGCGAATTTACATTGGCAAGACCAACATGTGCTTGAGATTGCATCGCCTTCGCATCGAATCCAACACCGTCGTCACGCACTTCGATACAGATAAGCGGGTCGTTGTCTTGCTGCTTGATGGAAGCGGACACGTGAATGGTGTGATCTTGATCATCGGGTTCAATGCCATGGATGACGGCGTTCTCCAATAGAGGCTGGATGAGCAGTTTTGGAATACGGCACTCAGCAGCTTCATCATCATAGTGAATATGAATCGTCAGCCTGTCTTGGAAGCGAAGCTGCTGCAGCAGCGCATATTTGGTTAGAAACTTGAATTCGTGTTCGACCGTTGTCCATTGATTATCCTCTAGAATGTAGCGCAGCATGCCGCTCAGTGAAAGAATGGCCGTTTCCAGACTCTTCGTATCGCCGATGCGGTTCAACCCGATGAATCCAGACAGCACGTTGTATAGAAAATGGGGCTGAATTTGCGATTGCAAGGCTCGATATTCTGCATGCTGCTGTGCCAGAACCGCTTTATATTCGCGATTAATGAGCTCATCGAGCTGGATGACCATTTTATTTAACGAATGCCCAAGGTAAGACAGCTCGTCTGATCCTGCCCCTTCATAACGCGCCTGCATATTGCCATTGCGGACTTTCGTCATCACTTCTTTCATCTGCGTGATCGGCTTAACGATCCATTGCGATGAGTAGCGGAATACGAAAAAAGTGACAATGAGGCCGCCAATCGAAATGAATGCTGCCGTGATGTAAATCCAATGTACCTTTTGCTTAAGCTCGTCATTGGATAAGAATACGGTGATTTCCCAATTTGCTGGCTTGATAGTCTGGGCTACGGTCACGAATCTGGTGTCCTGTACGTCTTCATTCCCTCGGGTCTGAAGTTGTTTGAGCATTTCTTCGGTCAGCGGCTTGCCTGAATAGATTACATTTCCCATGTCATCCGTAATTGCGACGACAGAACTAACGTTAAATGGAATGTCCTTCGTGATCTGATCGAGTACATTCGTATCTGCATCGGCAGATATGACCGCGAGCGGCTGACCGGATTCTGGATTTTTAATTAATCGGGAAACGGAGAATACCTGAATGTTGGACGGGTTCGTTAAGTAGGTCTGCGAATGAGAACTGATGAATGCAGCTTTCCCATCTCTTTTCACTGCTTTTTGATACCATAATTCGTACTGGAACGGAAAGTCGGGAACGAGGTCTATGCTGCTGTTCTTGGTTGTGAGGTAGGCTTTCCCGTTCATCGTAATGATGAGCGTGCTGAGAATATCTTTGCGGGTATTGATTAAGTAATTGGGCAATGTGCCTGTTAAGGCGCGATCCGTCTGAAGCTTCGTGTATGCGCTTGCATGTTCATATACATTGTCGGCAATAATTTTCAGCGCCTGTATGACATTGTCATTCAGATAAGGGGAAGCCGTCAGCCGTTCCAAATCATCCAGATAGGTCTCGATATTGCCGGCCATAGCGCGCAGAGTTCCTGCCGTCAGCTTCTCCGTCTCTCTGATGAGCACGTGCTGGGCGTAGATGGGAAGAACAAATGCCAATATGACAAATGGAGTGACAATGGTCAGGCCATATACGAGCGTCAGCTTGGATCGTAGTGACTTGAATGCAGCCATAATCGCCAGCCTCCTTCACTTAAGTTAAAGGATATGTACTCCTTGCAGGTTCGTCAATACGAAAATCGACAGTGTAGAAATGAGCGGAGCAATTGTAGGTTTATAGCATATGAAAGCGCAATCATAAATGGTATCTTCTATACAGAAAACGGAATCAACGACCATATCGTCGGCAAGGGGGATACAGATGAAACGGAACAATTGGTTCAAGATGCTCACACAGCTTGTTATCGCAGCATGTCTGCTTGCGGCATGCGGAACAGGAAGTACGGGCGGGGATGCAGCTGGAGGAAAGGCATCTAGCAGCGACCCCGGTCAGAGTGCAGGAAGCAAGGGAGGAACCGGGGCCAATCTTACAGTTATGACGAACGTGGTTGGCGAGCCAGCGAAGGTGCTCCAGGAGATCGCCAATCAATTTATGAAAGACAATCCAGATATTAAAGTGGATTTCAGTGCTCCAGGTGCGGAGTATGAGAACATTATGAAAATGAAAATGGCATCCAATGAGCTGCCGGATGTATTCGCGACACACGGATGGGCCAAGGCTCGTTACGGAGCGTACTTAGCTGACCTGAAGGGCGAAGAATGGGCAAGCAAGCTTAACGCCTCCATCAAATCTGCTGTAACCGACGATCAGGGGAGAGTGTTCGTGCTCCCTATGGATCAAGATAAAGGCGGGCCTGTGTACAATGCAGCAGTGCTGGAGAAGTATGGCATACAGGTTCCGATGACATGGGATGAATTGATGAAGGCCGCGGAAGAAATCAAGACGAAGAGCAATGGAGAAGTCGTGCCAATTCATATCGGAGGCGCGGATTCATGGCCGATCGGACAATTTTTCGATTTCTATGCGACGTCCGTCTTTATAAGCCCTGAGAAGAATAATGTAGCACAACTGCTCGACGGAACCTTCGATTGGAACCGATTCGACGCATTGCCGCAAATGTTCCTATCCTTGCAAGAGAAAGGGTACCTGAACAAGGATGTGCTGACTGCGAAATATAGCGATTCCGCTAAAGCCTTCGCAGAAGGAAAAGCTGCATTCGGGATATATGGGCCGTTCCTTATCGAAGAAGCAAAGAAAATAAATGCTGATCTGAAAGCAGGCTTGATGCCGATTCATTCGGTAGCAGCTGGCGATGCGCCAACGCTTGTAGGTGGAGAGAAGACGACATGGGGCGTGTGGAAGGATTCCCCGAACAGCGAGGCGGCTCGTAAATTCGTGGCCTATTACGCCAAGCCGGAGAACGTAGCCTTGGTCGCCGCTGCAAATGCGCTCCCTCCTGGGCTTGATGGTGTAGCCACCAACGCGGGCAGCTTGACTGCTGACTTTGAGAAGTTTAAAGATTTGCGCGTGTTCCCGTACTTTGACAGGGTGTATTTGCCGAACGGGATGTGGGACGTCATGTGCAAGAATGGCCAGGATCTGCTGGCTGGCGGCATTACACCTCGTGAATTCTCGGAAAATATGAAAAAGGAATATGAAAGATTACGTGCTGCTAAATAACAGATAGGCAATTCATCGACCCGCGGCTGCATCTGTCTTGCTTCGGGTCTATTTCTCACATCTAGGAGGATGCATATGGCTAGAAGTCCGTCGAAGATAGAATCCACGCATGAAGGACGAGTGCAGCTGCGTTCGGGCTTCATGGTCAGATGGGTTCATTCTGCTGGAATACTCAATCTGATGTACGTCCCGGCGCTAGTGCTGTTTGCCGTGTTCATTTTCTATCCACTAATCCAGGGGATTAAAATCTCTTTCACCAATTGGGACGGCTATTCACAGCAATACGCTTGGGTCGGCTTCGAAAAATATAAGCTAATGCTGTCGGACAAGAAGATTGTTCAGACGATTCAGAACACGTTTATTTACGGCTTCGGAAGTACGTTATTTCAAAATGTGATGGGGCTTGCTTACGCCTTGTTTCTGGATCAGAAGTTAAGAGGGAAGGGCATCATCCGTATGATCGTGTACCTTCCCGTTATTATCAGCCCCTTAATTATGGGCTACATCAGCTACTTCTTCTTTCAGTACGACGGCGGGGCGCTGAATGATGCGATTCGTTTATTTGGCGGAGAGGCCGTGGATTGGCTGTCGAACGGCTCACGTGCGGTATGGATGATTGTCCTTGTTAACACGTACCAGTATATGGGGATTGCGATGATTATTTTTTTGGCAGGCTTACAGTCTGTTTCGAAAGAGTATCACGAAGCGGCCAATATCGATGGCGCTGGCTGGTGGAGCCGATTCATGCGGATTACGCTTCCGCTGCTTATGCCGGCAATTACGATCAATATTGTGCTTAATCTCATTGGGGGTTTGAAGCTGTTTGACGTCATAGTAGCGATGACGAACGGCGGACCAGGCTATGCGACGCAGTCTTTGTCCACGATGATGTACAATCTGTATTTCGCCCGTCAGGATGCGGGCTATGCGGCAGCGCTCGGGAATCTGATGTTCATCATCATCGCGGTCATCAGTATTTCATCACTTGTACTGCTTCGTCGGAAGGAAGTGGATGTGTGAAGATTGCCAAATATATAGTGCTAGTACTCATCGTGCTGATTCACAGCATCCCTTTTTACATTTTAGTCAATCTGTCCTTCAAACCAATAGAAGATATGAGCAGTAAATGGATGCCTTCACAGCAGCTCCAAGTGGATAATTTCATTCATGCATGGCAGGATGCCCAGCTAGGAAGAGCTGTTATGAACAATGGGATTATCACGGTTACTGCGGTTATTCTCGTCGTGTTCATCGGTGCGTGTGCTTCGTATCCGCTTGCTCGTCATCAGACCAAATGGAATCGATTCGTATACACGCTGTGTATCTCATGCTTAATTGTCCCCGCATTGACGATTCTCGTACCTTTGTACAAATTCATCGTAGACGTAGGCGGAATCAATACATACTGGGCGATTATTCTGACACAAGTCACTTTTGCGCTGCCGATGACGATATTTTTGTTTACCGGGTTTATCAGTACGGTTCCGCGAGAGATGGACGAGGCGGGGCTGATCGACGGCTGCAGCCGGTATGGAATTTTTCTGCGAATTATTTTCCCTTTGCTGAAGCCAATCACGGCTACAGTGGTCATTTTGATCGGTGTGCAGGTGTGGAATGACTATCAATTCTCCGTATTCTTCTTGCAGAAGAAAGAGATGATGACGATTCCGGTTGCCCTGTCGGGCTTCGTCTCGCAGTTCCATAGCAATATTAGCTGGCTCGCTGCGGGTTGCTTTATTGGGATGCTGCCGCTCACGGTCGTGTATTTGTTTCTGCAAAAATATTTCGTGAAAGGGATGGTAGACGGGGCGATTAAAGGGTAGCAGCAACAGCAAAGAAAGGAGGTATGGTCAAGGTAAACAAGTTACAAAGAAACCAAGATCAAGGCAACAAGGACGGGGCTACAACAACTAGGAATGCGAAGGGGGTTAATCATGTTCAGGAAGAAATCGAGTGCAAGGATCACTTCATTAGCACTTGTTCTTGCTATGGTGTTGGGCTTATTCACTCCCGGCGGTATGATTCAAGCCCAAGGGACAGCTGATAATGACAATCCACTTGTATCGGTTAAGCTATCCGCTGACGATACATCAGTGCCTTTGGACGGTGTGACGCAGCTGCAGGTGACAGGCTGGCTGAAGGATGGCAGCGAGATTGACTTGCGGCATGATTCAAAGACGACAATTGCATATAGCGCTCCTATCGATATGTTCACCATCGGGGATGATGGACTAGCAAGGGCAGGGACACAGGATGTTGGTGAAGTCCAGATCGGCGTGGAAGTAGTTAGAGACGGTATTCGCTTGACTGATACATTGAAGCTGACGATTAAGCCTGAGCCTGCGCGGCCATTTTTGCGAGATTACACGGGCACTTTAACGATGAAGCTATATTTGGGAGACAACGGGAAAATAGAATTAACGCTGGATGAAGCGCTGGAAGCGATCAAGAAGATGGATCACCTGACGCGCGGCATGCCGAAAATCATCTATTTGGTTGGCTGGCAGCATGATGGCCACGATTCGAAATATCCAGATTGGAATGTCGTCAATCCGAAGCTGAAGCGACCAGGTGATGCTACTGCACTGGACAGCCTGAAATGGTTCATGGATGAGGCGGAGAAGTACAATACGACGATCAGCTTCCACATCAATATGACGGACGCCTATCAAGATAGCCCGCAATGGGAGGAATTCGTCAATAAGGATCTCATTCGCAAGGAAGAGAACGGTGAGCTTATAAAGGGAGGCCATTGGGTAAGCGGCCAGAGCTACAAAATCAATCTGACACGCGCTTGGGAAGCAGGGCTATTCCAGCGCAATATCGATGACTTGCTTGCGAAGATTCCGGAGCTGCTTCATGGAAAGACGATTCATATCGATGCATTCGTAACGAGTCCAGTAGAGTGGGCTCCTTCCGTTGGTAATGCAGATCCATATCATAAGACAACGTATCGACAGGAAAGTGAAACTCAGAAAAAGATTATGCGTTACTGGCACGATAAAGGAATGGATGTTACGAGCGAGTATTTCCATGGCTACCGCGGTGATCCGTTATTCGGTCTGCAGCCGATGGCGTGGTGGGCGGATTGGCGTTCGTTCGACAGTCAGATGAAGCTGCCTGCAGCACTTGCTGTCGGTGGAAAAGGCGGCAATGAGTTGTTCGGCACGAGCATGCATGGCGAAGACATTGTCAAAAAAGACAAGATGAGGCTAACGGGATTTTTGCAGGAATTCAGTACAACTACGCTGCTCTGGCAGTATCTTAATCAATTCGAACGTCTCTCTTATAATGGATCAACGAGCACCGTGCAATTTTCAGATGGAGTGACGAGTTCTGAGCAGAACGGCAAGCGTGTTGTGATGCACGGCGATGTGACGATTGCAGATGGTAAGGATATGTTCGTACCCGCTTTATGGCGCAAGGATAAACTAGAGATTTTCGCGTTTAGCCAGGATGGCTACAAGGATAGGAGCTGGAAGCTGCCTGCTGGATGGGCGGGCGTGCAGGCGGTTGACGTATTCGAGATCGGCTTGGGCTTGCCGAGATTGATCGAGCGAGGGCTGCCGACTGCTGGAGACACCGTCACATTAACCTTAGCAGCGGGAACGACAGTATTCCTTGCTCCAGCGAATCAGGAAACAATGGATCCAATACAGACAATCGCTGCGGGATTGAAGTCAGTTCCAGCGCCTGCGAAGAATGCGACTCGTTTAACGCTGCCACCAGTGCCGGAGGGCTATGAGATCGAGCTGCTTGAATCGAAGCGTCCAGATATTATTGATCATACTGGACTCATCTTGCCAACGAGCCAAGCGGAAGAAGTTATGCTTATCTTCCAAGTAAAGCGGAAGGCTGACGGTGTGAGTACCCATACGGCTGCAATCCCTGTTATCGTGCCGGCAGGAAGCATTGTAAATATTAACGACGTGTATGATGCGAAGAATGCCGTATTGACAGGAAATGCGGTACTGCGAAGCAATGGCCAGTTTATGACTGGGAGTGTGGTTGGATTTGTAGGCGGGCCTGCTGGGAACGACAACACCGTTACTTTTCAACAAGTCAACGTGCCTGGGGATGGCGTCTATGAATTGCAGATCGAGTATGCAACTGCCGTGCCGCGTTCGGTGTTCGTGCGGGCGAATGAGGAGCAAGGTATCGAAGTGCCATTGACGGGGACGGATTGGAATAAAGCACAGCTCAAAACCATTCAGATTGTGTTGAAAAAAGGCTCGAACTCCATTACCTTATATAATCCGACGGAATATGCCCCTGATATGGGATCGATTATTGTGAAGTCCATCACTCCACACGTGATTGCAGACTGGATTACATCCATCCAGCAACCTGGGAAGAACGATAAGATCGTAACGCTTCCTTCTGTGCCGCAAGGCTTCACGGTTTCGATCAAATCGTCGGACAACGAGATGGTTATTCAGCCGGATGGTACGATTGTTCGTCCAGCTGCGGATCAGATCGTTCATCTTATTTTGCAAGTGACACGAAATTATGATGGCGTAACGGCTGAAACAGCAGCGATCCCTGTCGTTATAGCTGGAGAGCCTCAAATAATCAGTATTGCACCGGTAGTTGTAAATACGGTAGTCGGAAAGCTTCCAGTGCTGCCGACAGTCGTCACTGCGACGTATTCGGATTTGACAGTAGCGGAGATTTCCGTCGTGTGGGATGCGATTGAGGCTGAACAGTATGCGAAGGCGGGAACATTTACGGTAACGGGATCGGTTGCGAGTACGAATATCCAAGCCGTTGCAACAGTTCATGTCACGGAGGAACCGATAAACACACCATATATTACGAATTTATCGCCAATAGCTGTGGATACGGAAGTCGGAACACCACCAGTGCTGCCGTCAGTCGTCACAGCGACGTATTCGGATTTAACGGTAGCGGAGATATCTGTCGTATGGAATCCAATTGAGGTTGAACAGTATGCGAAGGCGGGAACATTTACGGTGACGGGATCGGTTGCAGGTACAGATCTTCAAGCGATCGCAACGATTCATGTCAAGGAGTCATCTGTACAGTCACCATATATTACGAGTCTATTACCCGTATTCGCAGAGACAGTAGTCGGAACACCACCAGCCATGCCTTCTGTTGTAACGGCTACGTATTCGGACTTATCGATGGCGCAGGTATCCGTGGTGTGGGATCAGATTGATGCTAGTCTTTATAGCAAGACCGGCAGCTTTACTGTGAATGGAACTGTTGAAGGGACACTATTAAAGGCAGAGGCCACGGTTACGGTGAAGGCGGATCAAGGATCTGGGAACGGAACAGACAATGGATCAGGCGGGGGAAGCAGTTCCAGTACATCTACAACAGTCTCGCCGCAAACGAAAGAATCCAAGAAGCCACAGCCTAACAGAGAGCAACAAGCGCCGAAGCTTATGGAGCTGCCATATGAGCCGAATGTCGATCAGCTGCAACATATACACTATTTATCTGTCGTGCGGGTGAATGAGGATGGAAGCACCACACCGGTTGTATTCAGCACCTACGACCCTTCAGCGCTCAAAATGAAGTTCCTTGGTTACGACGACGAGGACTACAAAGTTGTATACAAGGTAGCAAAGTTCACGGATTTGCAGAAGCATGCTTGGGCGAAGGAGGCTATTGAAGCACTTGCCTCACGCGGTGTGCTGGATGGCGTATCGCCCTATCGATTTGCGCCAGAACAAGCGATAACACGCGCTGAGCTCGTCGTCATGCTCGTTCGTATGCTCGGCCTCACTGCGGAAGCGGATGCGAATTTTGTTGACGTCAATCCATCTGCTACTTACTACCATGACATTGCGATAGCCAAAAAAGCTGGGCTTATTCAGGGGGTTACGGATAAGGAGTTCCAGCCTGAGGCAAAAGTGACGCGGGAGCAATGGATGACCATCACCGAGCGTGCGCTGCGCCAAATGAAAATCATCAATGAATCGGCCAATGGCGACGAATTGAATACATTTACGGATCGTGAGCAAATTGCAGATTATGCGCGGCGGAGTGCAGCAGCGCTTGTGAAGCTGAAATTGATCGAAGGAGCCAATCAGCAGCTTCTGCCGAAAAAAACTACGAGTCGTGCGGAAGCCGCGTTAGTTCTGTATCGAATGATCTCGATGGTATTGCAGAAGTAAGCAAAGAAGATAAACATGATAAACATGACAACAGCCTCCTCCTAACAATAGGGAAGGCTGTTCATGGTTCACATGGTAGCTGATAGTTTCTGATCTGATGGTGCTTCTTGGTAAATTAGATGTTGATTAAATGATTGAATTGATTGGATGTTTGAATGATTATATGCCCGAATGATTATATGTCTGAATGTAAATGCCCCTCGATCTTGTTGTTGGTAAGTTCGCTAATAGCTTGCTTCTCCGTACGATCAAAAAGGCTGCATGCCAAGTGTGTTGAGCTTCTCACCTGTAACATCCACACCCATTTTGCTTGTGATGTCCAAGTAGTGGCCAATGCGGCGCTTAATGGCTCCATTTGATTCATCCAGATTAGCTTCCAGTCCATTGAGTACCATGATGCTAACCCCGAATCCTGCGGGACCTAATCCTTTTTCTTTTTCCTCTGCCGCAGGCTTCCATCTGCCAATCATAACATCATGGGCGGAAGGCTTCGGTGCTTGCGGTGTCATCCAGAATAAGATAGCGGTTGCAAAACCAAGCTTGCCGTCGGCCGCAATCCATTCCGGATTTCGAAGCAGCACATTTTTATCTCCGTATATAATGGCACTCATTAACCCGTAATTGAAATTCCAGCTCAGCATGATTGGCCCACGGCCGTAGTATCTCTTGCCTGGAACACCCGGATATTCCTTACTGCTGGCAGGGTCTACGAACTCCGATTTATTCTGTCCCGTTCTGCCTGCAATGTTCTCATTCCAATAGAGCCCCCAGCGCAGCATGCCTCCCGGAGCCGTGTCCCAACCTCCGCCGGTCTCATGAGACAGATTAGCGAGCAGTGCCGCGAGATCACGTTTGCGATCCTTCTCCAATCCTTCATTTAAGAAGGCGCCGTAATCGACGATTTGCGTGATGATGCGCTTAGTCTTGTTCTCTGGTGTATTGAAGTCATCGGAGCGTACAATGAGCGTTTCGGTTTTTCCCTTTTTCTCTAAACGATAAATTTCTTGAGCAGAATAGTTGCCTTCCCGATACGAAACTTTGTATTTCACATTGGCTACAAGGCTGACGGCATTGATGAGATTTTGATAGGAGTAATAGTCGGTCTGATTGGGATTATAGTCTTTCTTATCTTTGTTGAAGGCATGCCACTCTTTCGAACCAAGGCGCATTGGGAATAATGCTTCGTATTCTTTCTCGGGGAGTGCGGAACGGACAGCCTCAACCGCCTTGTCTGCGGTATAGTCAGGATCGATTCCATCCCATTGGGATTCAATCTGCTGTCTGGTCAGAATGCGGCTGTCGCCAACGGACAAGCTCTCATCTAGCAGGTACACAATATCAGCTTTGCCTGAAATGGAAGTAACGTCAGCAGCCGAGGCAGAGGCAGTTGTGAATCCAAGCGAGGTGAGAAGCAGCGTTGAGCTGAGTGTCAGCAGCAGTGTGCATCGAATCCATTTCTTTGAAAGCGGATACGAAACGTTGGACATCAATACATCCCCTTTATAATCGAATAAGTGCAAGTTTTATTGATACATATTTATATCGCTTTCATTTTGGAATATGACAAGTAAAAGAGACGAAATTAGAAGACGGACCCCAACAAGCAGCGAAAAAATATAGTTGAAGGTATGATGATACTTACATATAGTAATTCCGACTATTCTGGTGTATAATGACGGAAATAAAATTTTCGGTAATTCGGCAGTACACAGAACGACCAGGAAGGGTTGGACATCATGATCTCATTATCGAATATTAGGGTGACGTTTGACACGGGCCCTCAATCGGTTACTGCTGTACAGGATGTTAGTCTGCACGTGAACGCGGGTGACGTGTACGGCATTGTTGGATACAGCGGAGCGGGGAAGAGTACCTTGGTGCGCGTCATTAACTTGCTGCAGCGGCCTGCATCAGGAATTGTAGAGGTGAACGGTCAGGACTTGCTGGCTCTGAGCCCCAAGGAACTGCGGGCAGCTAGGAAGAAGATCGGGATGATCTTTCAGCACTTCAACCTGATGAATTCCAGAACGATCTATGACAATGTAGATTATCCGTTAAAGAGCTCCAAGCTTTCGAAGCGTGAACGATCGCAGAAGGTGAAGGATTTGCTCGAATTAGTAGGCTTGTCAGATAAATTGGACGCGTATCCCTCTCAATTGTCAGGGGGACAGAAGCAGAGGGTGGCGATTGCTAGAGCGCTGGCGAATGATCCAGAAATCCTATTATGCGATGAAGCGACAAGCGCCTTAGACCCCAAAACCACACTATCCATATTGGAATTATTGAAGAAATTGAACCAAACCTTAGGGTTAACAATCGTGCTCATTACGCATGAAATGCAAGTGGTCAAAGAAATTTGCAATAAGGTTGCCGTAATGGAAGACGGTCGGATTATCGAGCAGGGCGATATCGTGTCGATCTTTAGCCGTCCGCAAAATGCGTTAACTCGTGATTTTATCAATACGGCTACTCATATTGAACAGACGCTGGAGAAGCTCTCCCAGTATCCGTCATTGGTGCAGCTGAAGAACAACGATATTTTGTGCAAGATATCCTACATTGGCGATAGCACAAGCGAGCCGATTATCTCAGCGCTTACCGCTCGTTATCGGGTAACGACCAACATCTTATATGCGAATGTGGAGATTCTACAGCAGACGCCTATTGGCAATTTAATTGTGGTCATGTCGGGATCAACTAGCGATTTGGAAGCGGCACTCGAATATTTGCAGTCGATTCAAGTTGCGGTGGAAATGATTGATTCTCGTCTTGTGCAGAACGTTAAGGTAGGTGAAACGGTATGAGTGAGTTTTTGATGAATAACTTCCCAAACATTTGGAATTTAAGAGAAGAGATTCTGATCAGCATCTATGAAACGATATACATGGTGGTCGTAACCTCTTTATTCTCGGTACTTTTCGGCCTTTTGCTGGGCGTAACCTTGATTGTGGTTGATAAGGGCGGGATTTTGGAGAACAGGCTCGTTTATAGTGTATTGGACAAAGTCATTAATCTATTTCGCTCTATTCCGTTCATTATTCTTATCGCGGTTGTCGTTCCACTTACCCGCCTGATTGCGGGGACATCGATCGGCATGCAAGCAGCAATTGTACCATTAGTTATCGGAATTGTTCCTTTTTATGCGAGACAGATTCAAAATGCACTGGTGGAAGTAGATCCTGGGATTGTGGAAGCAGCTCAGTCGATGGGATCAGGGCCGATTGAGATCGTGTTTCGTGTCTATTTGAAGGAAGGATTGAATGCGATTATCCGCGCTTCTTCTGTGACGGTTATTAACTTGATCGGGCTGACGACGATGGCGGGGGCGATTGGCTCAGGCGGCTTGGGCAGTCTGGCAATTAGCAAGGGGTATAACCGGTTTCAAAATGATATCACCATAGTTGCTACTATTTTGATCTTAATTCTGGTGTTTGTGTGCCAATTCATTGGCGACTATTTTACGAAGAAGACGATGCATTAGCCGCGGATTAGTGAACTCGATTTATGCAGTATGCTCCTCAGGGCGTATTGGATTAAATACAAACTACAGACAAAGGACTGAAGAACAATGGCAAAAGTAGAAAGCTTTCAACTGGATCACACAATCGTAAAGGCTCCTTATGTAAGAGCAGCTGGAGTTGAACATGATGAGAAGGGCAGTACCGTGCAAAAATACGATCTGCGCTTTTTGCAGCCAAATAAAGACGCAATTCCAACGGCAGCGCTTCACACGCTGGAGCATCTGCTCGCTACATATATGAGAGACGAGATCAAAGGGATTATCGATATTTCCCCGATGGGATGCAGAACGGGATACTATCTGATTCTGTGGAACGAGCACAGTCCGGAAGAGATTGCTTCCGCCTTGGAGAGAACGCTGAAGCGTGTATTGGAGACAACAGAAGTTCCTGCTGTATCCGCACTGGAATGCGGCAACTACAAGGATCATTCTCTCTTCTCCGCGCAAGAGTATGCAAAGATTGTGCTGGAAGCGGGAATCAGCAGAGATCCGTTTGAAAGAGTGCTGTAATCGCGATGATTACGCTCAATCTATCGCATCAGACAGCGATTGTCACAGGCGGGAAGTCAGGCATAGGGCAGGGGATCGTGCAAATCTTGCTGGAAAGCGGAGCTACGGTCATCTCTGCTGATCTGGCGTACGAAGCTGATTATCGAGAGGCTGACGGTCAGCTCATCGAGACGAAATTGGACTTGTCCAAGTCCGAGGATATTGATCGCTGGTCCAGATTGGTTGTAGAGAATGCAGGAGTTCCCGATATCGTCGTGAACTGTGCGGGTACATCCACAATGGATTATGTGATTGACAGCAAACTGGAGGACTGGGAGAAGGTGTTCTCCATTAATGCTACGGGGCTGTACCTAGTTTCCAAAATATTTGCCAAAGCAATGGTCGATGCCGGGAAGCCGGGCAGAATCATTCAAATTGCTTCCCAAGCAGGCAAGAACGGCTACCGGGCTATGGGCGGGTATTGCGCATCTAAGCACGCTGTTCTTGGCTTGACGAAGGTGATGGCGATCGAGCTGGCGCGGCATAACATTCTCGTGAATGCAGTATGTCCAGGAATTGTGGAGACACCGATGAAGCAACGGGAGCGGATTGAAGGTGGAGTCATCCGCGGTATGACCGCAGAGGAAATCTATGCGGAGGATTGTTCGCAGATTCCGCTCGGAAGAACCGCTGAAGTTCAGGATGTGGCCAATGTAGTGCTGTTCCTGGCAAGTCCGTTGTCTTCGTATATGACGGGTCAGGCGATTAATGTAACAGGCGGGATGACGATGCATTAAGCAAGAAAGCTCTTATCTTTATTTTACAGGGGGGAGTAAATCGTATGACTAAAAAGAGAGTATGGGGCGGATTAGCGGTTGGGTTGGCTTTGACACTGGTGCTGGCCGGCTGCGGAGGCAAATCATCAGGCGATGCTGGGAAAATCGTGATCGGTTCTCAGGGATCGGACGCTCAGATTTGGAAGCATATCGCGCAATCTCAGGCGGCGAAGGACGCCAAGCTTGATATCGAAGTCAAGGAGATCAATGGCGGCGTAGAGCTGAATAACGCAACCAAAGACGGGGAAGTGGACGTCAACGCATTTCAATCTTGGGCGTACTTGGTCAGCTACAATAAAGACAGTAAAGCTGATCTTGCAGCAGTAGCGACAACCTATCTAGAGCCGATGGGAATCTATTCGCAGAAGATCAAGGATATTAAGGATGTTCCAGACGGCGCTCTTGTTGCTCTGGCGGATAACCCAGCCAACACGGCAAGAGGATTAAGTTTGCTGCAGGCAGCAGGGCTCATCAAGTTGAAAGAGGGGTTCGACCTTGGAACGGGTTCAGAAAGTGATGTTGTAGAAAATCCGAAGCATCTGAAATTCAAGCTAATTGACGATACGACAGGCCCGCGGGTCATTCAAGATGTGGATTTGGTATTGATCGGGAATACGGTTGCGATGGAAGGCGGATTGAACGTATTGAAGGATTCGTTGTTCCATGAGGAGATCTCTGTGGATACCAAGCATAATATCAACGTGCTCGTGACGACCTCTGATAAGCAGAACGACCCAGGCATTTTGAAATTAGGTGAATTATACCACAACGAAGATACGCAAAAATATATAGAGAAAGAGTTCGGAGGCACAAAAGTTCCTGTTGAGAAACCGATCTCCTATCTGAAAGAATAGTGAGGCTGGCTTCATGCGGATTGCGATTATAACAGCGATGGAGGAAGAAATGGCTCCTTTTCGAAGCCAGTCACAAATTACAGCAAGAACACGGGTAGGCAAAGTTATTATCGAAGAAGCGATGTACCAAGGACAATCTCTGATTCTAGTGGAGAGCGGGATTGGCAAGGTCAATGCAGCAGTGGCGGCGACGCTTGTGATTGAGCGTTATAAGCCGGATGTCATCATCAATTCCGGATCGTCAGGCGCATTTGGCGCAGGATTGGACGTTGGCGACGTCATTATCGCTACTCAGTATGTGTATGGCGACGTCGATGCCACCTGTTTTGGGTATGAACCCGGTCAGGTTCCGCAAATGCCGGCTAAGTACGAGGCGGATGCGGAGTGGCTGAAAGTGGCGCGGCAAACTGCGGCATCAGCCGATCTTCCATACGCTCTTGATTTTGGATTAGTGCTAACATTGGATTCGTTCATGAGTGAGTCCGAGCGTGTGGAGGGGATTAAATCCACTTTCCCTCTCGTGAAGGTGTCCGATATGGAAGTGCTGGCAATTGTACAGTCAGCAGCGCAATATGGAATTCCGGTTTTATCCGTCAAGGCCGTATCGGACATTGCCGGGTATGGCGATGTCACGGCGAACAGCTTCGATGATAATCTGGATGTCGCCGCTGATCATGCCGCACACTTCACTGATTTGCTAGTTCAGCGCCTTCGATCCATTGGGGTTGCGAGCTGAGCAAGGAATAAAGATAAGATAGACCCGCTAACGGTACGTACGAATGTACGCATTGTTGGCGGGTTTTTCTTTGTACTCTTCTTTGTTATTATGTTTTGTCTATGGCACATAGCTTATGTGAAATAATTGATCATTTATAGTTTACACTGGTTGTTTTGTATAGTAATGTATTTATATGGGTAATATTGGAAGGATCTTTTGATAGATTATAGAAACTAGTGGAAAGCGATTGTAATTCCTCAATGCTTCTCTTTTCGATTAAGATTAAGAAATTTGTAAAGTAATTATTCAAGTGTTTGGTATACATGGAAAGTGAATTGCGGTTGTTGTTATAGGATGTATACGTTCCAAGAACATCAAGTTGGCTGTTGAACTTTAATAACTCCAGAATAAGCAATTCTTTGTCGTTATTATTATCGATAGTCGTGTGCATTTGAAATAGGATACGTTTGTAGTCATTGTCTAACTCATTTCTTAGTGTGCTAGCAACATGTTGACTATAAATCCCGAAAATAACGGATAAGAGGAGGAGTGAAGAAAGTAAAGCAATTAACATTTTTTTTGTTTGGGTCATTAGAATCACCTCAGTATATATGTTCTAGTGCAGAATACCAATTTGTTAAAGGAGCGTTTGAAAAATGAACAAGATTATTTCTTCTTCACTGGCTTTATTGTTATTATTTCTTATAATGCCACAATTTTCATTTGCTGACAATGAACTGTCCGAAATGGAGAAAAAGGAGTTTCTTAGTGCTACTGGTCTTGATAATTTCTTCACATCACCAGAAGATGAAAGGCTTTTTTTCGAAAGCAACAAAGATTTTGATTTTAAAAATGCCAAACGAGGTTCAACTCAAACTTCATACTTTAGGTACGAAATCATTAATTTTAATGATGTTATTGAGAATGGTGAAGAACCGATAGTACAAACAACGGTTGTAACTGAAGAAGAAGCTCTTAAATCATTAAGTAATAAGATTTATTCAGGAAATAGTTCTACTTTAGGACATAGCGAGGGAGAATATCTGAGCTGGATTAAATTCGAGTTACTCTCTGTTCCAAGTGATAGTGAAATAATGTATCTTGCACAGTTCAGATGGTTAAAGACCCCATACTATAAATTGACTGATCATATTGCAATAGGCGTTTCGAATAATTTGTCAATAAAACCGGGTAGTTCATATGCAACCTACTCGCGGGAGGTATATTATGAAGGTTCAGGGTGGGAAGGAAAGTCTGATACCTTCAAATCACCTAAAACTGAAGCTGGAGGCTATTATTACCCGTTTCGTTTAGTACAGAGCGGAAGCCAAAAAGATTTAAGAAATGTAATGGGCTCTATGTTGTTAAGAGCGGAAAAAAGGAATTTCAATGCACCAGTACAAGCATATGATGGATTTGCAGCTTATGTTCATGAAGAGTTAGGATTCTCTGTTTCAATTTCCATACCACTCGGTGGTTCAATAGGGGTATCTGGTACACATGATAAAGCTACAGCACATGTAGTGGATAGGTTTTAATCACGGAGTAAACAAGTATACTAAGAATCTTTCGAATGTGAGATAGAAAAAAAACACCTTGCAAGTTTAAGTGGCCAGTTGTCGGAAAATAATAGGCGACTGGCTATTTAGTTTTATATGAATTACACTGCCTTGATTGATATGGAGCATCATCATGCCCGACTGAATCGGAATAATTGTATCGATTACAAACGACGTGTCTTTCTTATCTGCTATATTGTAAAAACATCTCCCGATGTACAAGGGAGCGAACACGCGTTTCTCTAACCATAATATTCGGATGACATAGTAGGATTGACAATCTGCGGGATGGAAGGCGACACATTCAATCGAGTCAATGAGGAACACAAATAAACATTCTGATTACAGACCAAGTACAATCCCTAATGGGAGATTACTTTGCAGGAAGCAGGTGTAAGATAGTCGAAAGTGGTGATGGTGGATGCCTTGTGATCAAGATGCGGAGTGGCTGAAAGTAGCGAGGCAAACTGCGGAATCAGCCGAGCTCCCATATGCTCTTGTTTTGGATTGGTGTTGACGCTGGATTCGTTCATGAGCGAGTCCGAGCGTGTAGAGGGGATCAGAACCATGTTCCTCTCGCGAAGGTACCTTGCGAATTGTACGAGTTGGTCGGCATTGGGAGAAGAGGCTGCCGGGAATAATCCCTGTAGAATACTATAACTACTGCATAAACATCCCCTTCTTGAAGAAAGAAGGGGATGTTTATTTCTAGATATCGTAGGATCGAGATTTGAATATTTAGACGAGGGTGTCTCAGGAGAATTTTTAGTTTAGGTCGACCGGACTGACAAGGCTAAGAAGTGATATTTATGAATCAGATTATTATCTTGGAAGAGATTGAAAAGAAAGCGGAGCTTGTTTTTGTTAAAGGTTAGATGTGATCGGGAGTTAAGATAGATATATTTACATTTTAGAGAACCTTAGAGGTTCTCTTTTTTACGAAAGTTTTTAGCGATAGGTTTCAGTTTCAGATCATCTACTGATCTAGTAAGCATGTCACGTTTAAGCGACTTATTCCGTTACTGAATACCTACCTTCAATTTTAATTTTAAATTTAAAGTTAATAAATCAAATATATTCCATTTTCGGGACATATAAGTCTTTTTTACTGCACGAAGTCTTTTTTACTGAATATTTTGACCTACACATCATCGAAAAAAAGATTGATATTCGACCTATTATCCTATAGATTAGTAATGTTTGGGGAAATTTCAGGTTTTCACTAAAAAACCGTCGATTTTTAGCTGAAAAGTCTGAAATAAATAGGATGGGTTTTTCCTTTATAAAACCATTTTTGTATATCATTATAAAAAGGGGATGTTGAATTTTCATTGAAAATTGAATGAATCACATAGTAGTCTTCATTTTATTTATCATGATTAGGGGAAAGGATTGTATATTTTGAAAAAAGTAATCCGTAAGTTGATGTTCTACATATGCGTATTAGCACTTACGATGCAACCAGATCTAGTACATGCATTAACCGTTGAACAGGATCGTACGCTGCAGGGATATTTTCAAATACCTGCCAACACCTATTGCAGTAAAGCGAGCTTTATCGATTTATCCCTAGAATTTACGAATACGCAGGAAACTGAAGCAGTCGTAACTCTACTTTTATTCAAGAAAGATGGTAGCTTGTATACGGAGAAAGGAACGAGTATAGATGGGCTGGAATCTACGATTGAGCCAGGAATTCCTTTTTCAATACAAAGAGGTTCCACTGAAACCTACCACATTTCTTACGGCGGACATCTGAATAATTGTTCAGATCGTGTATATTCAGGAAAGCTTGTGGTTACATCGGGTACAATTTCGGCAAATGGATGGGTGGACACAATCAACGGTCTTCATCCAATTCATTTCGGTGGGAGCCAGGCAGGCGGCCAGTTGAGCGGCAGTCTCATTACGCCTTCTGATGTTATACCTCCTGCTAGCGTACATAATCTGCTAATAGGTTCGACGTCACCAACAGCAGTTAGCCTGAAATGGACAGCGCCTGGCGATGACGAGATGAAAGGGAAAGCAGCCTTTTATGATATTCGTTACAGTACATCGCCGATCACGGAAGCGAACTGGAATGATGCGACTCAGGCTACCGGTGAGCCGGTTCCTAGCTTGGCTGGTGAGCTGGAGAAGTTTACTGTGCAGGATTTGGATCCTAATATGATCTATTATTTTGCCCTGAAAACCTATGATAAGGCGAATAACGGTTCCGCTCTTTCTAATGTGGTTAAAGGCGTAACGATTGAAAAGGGACCTGTCCTTGAGCGCTATACAAACTCGATTATTCCAATCATGACAAGTTCAACTCTGCCTTCAGGTAAAGCCGCAGCGACAAGTGTGAAAGATTACTATGCGGCATGGAAAGCGTTTGAACCAGGGACTCAAGCGGGGCACAGTTGGTTGTCAGCCTTTGCGCCGACATTGGCAGAGCCGCAGCGGGTCTGGTACGAATTCGATACGCCAAAGCAAGTTGCGAAATTTGCAATTTATCCGACGGAAGCGTTGAATTCAAGTCCGAAAGACTTCGAGCTTCAAGGCTGGGACGGAACGCAATGGATAACGATTCAAAGGTTCACAAACGTGACAGGTTGGGTATATGGTTCCAAAAAAGAATTTACGCTGCAAGGCACGCTCGGCAGCTACTCTAAATACGGGATTAGTATTACGGCAACAAACGGCAATACAGCCTATACAGGCATCGGATTTATCGAAATGTTTGAACTCAAGAAAGCGATTGAGGCTGTGACTGATTTGACACCTCAAGCACCTACAGAATCTTCGATGAAATTGAAGTGGACAACACCGAAAGACGATGGAACAGTCAAGACGCAGAAGTTCTATGACATTCGATATAGTACCATCCCGATTACCGAATCGAACTGGATGAAAGCTGCTCAAGTGATTGGAGAACCGTTCCTTGGTGCTCCTGGAACAGAAGAATCTATGGTTGTTAAAGGGCTGCATGCGAACAGAATGTATTACTTCGCAATGAAAACCTATGATGAGGCAGGCAACATCTCGGAACTCTCCAACGTTGTACATGGATCGACATTGCCGCTGCCTAAAGATCCGGGTGTTAAGCGCTATACGACCAACGTCATTCCGCTTATGACAGGACCGGATAAGCCGTCTGGCAGAGCAGATGCAACTAGTGTCAAGGCTTATCATGCGGCATGGAAGGCCTTCGGAATATTTGGCGAACCGGGTAATAGCTGGCTCTCCAATTTTGCACCAACCGAACTGGAACCACAACGGATTTGGTATGATTTCGGAATGCCTAGACAAATTACTAAACTAGCTATTTATCCAACTGAAATTTTAGATGCCAACCCGAAAGATTTCGATCTGGAAGGCTGGGACGGCGTCCAGTGGGTAACCATTCAAAGCTACACGAATGTTGTCGGCTGGGTATTCGGATCCAAGAAAGAATTCATTGTGACTAATGCACCGCAAAGTTATACCAAATATGCAATTCGTATTACGGCAACGAATGGAAACAACGATTTCACAGGCATTGGATTTATCGAAATGTACGAGTACAAGAAGGCTATTGATGCGATCTATAATTTAACGCCTCATTCTCCAACAGAGACGACTATTGATTTAACATGGACGTCGCCTGGCGATGACGGAACGATCAAAACATCGAAGTACTATGACATTCGTTATAGCAAGGATCCGATTACAGAGGAGAACTGGTCCGTTACGAACGCAGTTTATGGCGAACCATTCCCTCGTGCGGCAGGCTTAGACGAATCTTATACTTTGACAGGTCTTGAACCAGATACGATGTACTATGCAGCAATGAGGACGTATGATGAGTCGGGCAATATTTCATCGCTATCCAATATCGCAACGGCTACAACATTGCCGAAGGGATCCTCAGCGGATGGGAAGAAATATTCTGCAACGATCATCCCGACTCTAACGGGTAGTACGACACCAAGCGGCAGTGCTGGAGCAACAAGTGTTAAAGATTTCTATGCAGCATGGAAGGCTTTTGAGCCGAACGTGCAAATAGGAAACAGTTGGGTGTCTGGTTTCCTTCCAACGCAAGCGGAACCGCAACGCGTGTGGTATGAATTTGGGGAACCGAAGCAAGTCGCTAAGTTTGCGATTTATCCAACTGAAGTGCTCGATATGAATCCGAAGGACTTAGAGCTGCTAGGCTGGGATGGGTTCAAATGGATAACGATTCAAAGCTACACTGACCAGAAGGGCTGGGTGCTCGGTTCGAAGAAGGAGTTCACGATTGCCAATCCGGGAAGCTATACCAAATATGCCCTAAGCATCACATCGAACAATGGGAATCCTTCGGCAACGGGCGTAGGGTACATTGAAATGTATGAGCTGATTAGCCCGTTAGGCAAGGTTACGAACTTGTCACCGATTTCTTCAACCGATTCATCGATAAAATTGAGTTGGACATCGCCAGTGGATGACAGACAAGTGAAGACACCAAAACAGTATAATCTTCGTTACAGTACAGCTCCGATCGATGAGATGAACTGGACAACCGTGACGCAATCTGTTTACATGCCGCTTGCGAACGCTCCAGGACAGAGCGAGTTGATCGATGTTAAGGGATTGAATGAAAATACGACGTATTTCTTTGCGCTTAAGACAGTGGATGATTCAGGGAATACTTCAGCATTATCCAATGTGATCAGCTTTGCCACAACTAGCTCAAGTCAACAAGCGAAGATCGGCATCACGGATCTTTCGTTGAATAGCGGAGACATTGCTGGAGGTACCATCATTACAATTCATGGTACTAACTTCACTAAAGGACTGAAAGTGTACTTTGGTGGCGAAGAAGCCATGGTCAACAGCGTATCCAGTTCCCAAGTAAATGTTGTGGTGCCTAAAGCAATGAAGGGTGGAGCTGTGGATGTTAGAATCGTGAATCCGGACGGCCAGCAAGTCGTAAAACCAATGGCGTATACGTATTCCGTACCATCGACCGCCCCGACAATTTCAAAAATATCCCCTACTAGCGATACCATTGCTGGAGGAAGTCATATCTATATCGATGGCTCAAACTTTATGAAAGGGGCGAAGGCATACTTTGGCAATACAGAGGGGGAAGCAGAGTTCATTAATGCCGCAAGAATTAGAGTAAAAGTACCGAAAGCAGCAGTAGCGGGTCCTGTAGATATCCGGATCGTAAATCCAGATGGTCAAGAAGACATTGTAGTAGCCGGGTTCACCTATAACTTACCGGAGCAATCGGCTGCTCCGACAATTAAATCAATGACCCTTACTAGCGATACGATTGCTGGAGGAAGTCATATCTATATCGATGGTTCAAACTTTATGAAAGGGGCGAAGGCATACTTTGGCAATACAGAGGGGGAAGCAGAGTTCATTAATGCCACAAGAATTAGAGTAAAAGTACCGAAAGCAGCAGTAGCGGGTCCTGTAGATTTCCGGATCGTAAATCCGGATGGTCAAGAAGGCATTGTAGTAGCCGGGTTCACCTATAACTTACCGGAGCAACCGGCTGCTCCGACAATTAAATCAATGACCCTTACTAGCGATACGATTGCTGGAGGAAGTTCAATTTATTTCGATGGTTCAAACTTTATGAAAGGGGCAAAGGTGTACTTTGGCAATACAGAGGGGGAAGCAGAGTTCATTAATGCCACAAGAATTAGAGCAAGAGTACCGAAAGCAGCAGTAGCGGGTCCTGTAGATATAGTGATTGTTAATCCGAATGGTCAAGATGCAGTCTTGCCTTTAGGATTTACGTACAAAACTAAATAAATTCTAAAGAAGCTTCAAGAGGAAATGGATCAGCGCCTTGCGCGCTGATTCATTTCCTTCCTAGTTTACTCACACTGCAAGGAGGCTCTTATTACGTGAATGCTATCAAAGCGGCATTCGGCCGAAAGAATGTTCGAAATGCCTATTTTCATAAATGGGCGAAGAAAGCCGTAAAGCCACTCTTAAGCGGTATAATTGCAATTGTTATGGTCATTTCTGGAATCCCGCTATACCCCGGAGACCAAATGGGTCAGGCTCATGCCGCGACGATTAACGCATCGATTAACCCATCGAAGTTTAACTTGGTCTATAGCGGGAAAACGGAAATAGCATGGAACTATCAGGATCGATCTCACAGCACAACATTGGAAATATGCAAGGTGAAGCCAATTAAGCTGCCTCCCCCTCCTAAGGGAGCAGAACCGCCTACTCCATATTCCCGTACAACGTTGGAGCAAATTCGAACGGTTCCAGATACCGGACAGAAAAGTTATAAGGAGAGCTGGAACGGATATGTGAACAATAAGCCGCTTGCAGCCACGAACGAATCTTATACGATATGCGTTGTTCCGAGCGGAGCAGAGAAATATTTTTCTTTTGCTAATGTGACGATCGATAACCCTGCTCCTCCTAAACCTGCTCATCTGCAAGTTTTGCCTAACTTGGATTCGACGTCCCACATCATTCGAGGGGTTGCTGAGCGAGGCACAAAAGTGCGTTTGTCGATTCAGTACACGAAACGAGAGAAAAATGGCAACAAGTATGATCAGGTACGCGGTGATACAGTAAACTACGAAATCGACGTACCGTTCGACGACAATGGGAAGAACGACGGCTCGCACTTGACATGGTCGAAGGATTTTGATTACAGCAAATACTTCACGGACTTTCCGGAAAGAGATGATAACAAGCCGGCTAAATACGTACGGGAGTGGCAGCTTCCGATTGAGCTGAGAGAATATGAACTAGCAGACATTACGGCTACTACCGAAAGATTGCCAAGTAATCCGTTCTATAATACGAACAACCCTGCTTCGAATAAATCTGAATTGACGAACAGTTCCGGCATTTTTGATGTGCGAGGTTATTCGGATTTGCGTGTCGAGCGTTTTGTGGCACCCGCCTGGGACGTTAGCTGGGGTGCGCTGGCAGGGTATTATTATAAAGCGACAAGCATCGCCATGATGGACAAGAAGATTATAGAGATGGCGAATGACAATCTTATTCCTCTAGGGATCTGTAAGGAAAATGTGGTTTGCCCACAGAGAATGGAGAAAGGCTGGAACCTTATTCTTCAGGATCATCCGGCTAATCAACAACACGACTTGCAATTGGCAGGGAATATTTTAGAGCAATTTTTAGGTGATTTAACACCTGAAGCTATTGCAAAACGCGGTAATTTTCCTAACCCGTCCTGGTGGGATCCCATCAACTTGGCAACGGGCAACTTCGATTTCAGGCATACGAACATGTCGTTGCAAGCGAAGATGCCGCTCGATTTCACGGCAACGTACCATAGCCGGGACGACTATAACGGATCTATCGGATACGGGTGGCACCATTCGTGGGAATGGCGTGTAGAACGTGAAGATCAGACGATCGTGAATGTTGTTACGCCAGAGGGGGCCAAATACACCTATAAGCCGACAAGCGACGGCCATTACCGTACGCCCGATGGAACTTACAATACGCTCATCAAGCAGGCAGATGGCACGTATCTCATGGAGACGCCTCAGAATTGGAAATATATTTTCCGTCAAGACGGACTGCTCTATTCGATCACAGACCATAACGGCAACCAGACCCAACTGACTTACCAAAATACTGTATTACAAAAAGTAGAGACAGTCGGAGCTTCGATGACGTTCGATTACGGTCCGGGAGGAAAAATCGCAACCGTAACCGACCAAACGGGGCGTCAGGTCAAGTATGAGTACGATGAAGACACGCATGACCTAATCTCGATGGAGTTGTCTGACGGCGCTGTGATTCGCTTCAAATATGATGATAAGCACCAGATGACCGAGATGACGAACCCAGAGGGGAATTCCACACTCGTTAATACATATGACGATAATGGGCGGGTTATCCGACAAAAAGATTTTAACGGAAATACAGGAACAGTTCGATATCTCTTGAATGAACGGAAGACAATCACGACCGATCCGCTAGGTCAAGAGAAAACGTTCGAATACGATGATAGATTTCGCCAGACCGCTATCCATTATCCGGACGGAACGGTTGAACGGTTCGCCTACGATAAAAACGACAACATGACCCTTCATGTAGACATGAAAGGGAATAACTGGGGATACGAGTATGACGAAAAAGGAAATTTGACGAAGACAATCGATCCTTTACAACATACGACTGTCACCACCTACAACAGATTCAACATGCCAGAGACGATTACAGATGCGCTTGGCAACGTCACAACGATTTCCTACGACCAACATGGGAATACGATCGGCATGACAGATGCGCTCGGACAGCAGTCCGTCTTTACTCGGGATACGGACGGCGTGCTAAGCGGTATTGTGAATGAGCAAGGGGAGAAGGTCGAGCTGCGAAATGATTCTGCGGGCTTCGCGGAATATGTGACGGATCCGGCAGGGTTTAAGCAGCGCTCGCTTCGCGATGGTCTCCACCGTGTGAAAGAACAGATCGATCCGTTAGGCCAAATCACCAAATTGGAATACGACCAACGGGATCGCGTCAAAACGCGGATCGATGCACTTGGGAATCGCGAGCATTTTGGCTACGATAAGGACAGCAACCTGATTTCGTACACGGATGCATCCGGTTCCAAGACAACGATGACGTACGCCTTCAATAAAGTGCATACGGTAACCGATCATCTGGGTTATCAAACGACGTATGAATATGACCAGCTCGGCCGGGTAAAGAGGACAATTGCGCCAAACGGGGCCGTGACAACGTATAGCTATAACGATAAAACCCGAACCGAGACGATGAGGGAGCATTATACAGACGAACATGGCGTGAAGCATGCTTACGTAACGGAGTATCGATTCGATGCGAATGGCAACTTGGAATGGCAGAAAAATCCGAACGGTGGCATCACCCAAATTCAGTATGATGAGCGCAACCTGCCAACGCAGGTAACAGACCCTGAAGGCGCGGTGACTGTCTATGCGCATGATGCGCTCGGACGCCTGACACAAGAAACCGACCCGCTTGGGGCAACGACGGCGTATACATACGACAAACTCAACCGATTGACTACGGTTACCGATGCGCTTGGGCAAGAAACCAAGTTTGAGTATGATAAAGTCGGCCGCTTGAAACAGACGGTTAAGCCTGGCGGAGCGATCTGGAGAATGGGATATGATGCTCGTGGGCTTTTGACGGAAATCATCGATCCGATGGGCAGCGTGACGACAATTCAGCTGGATGAGCTTGGCCGCGCTGTTGCATCCAAAGACGCCATGGGCGCAGAGACGAAATATAGCTACGACGCACTCGGACGGATCATTTCGATCACCGATCCGTTGGGGAATACGACGAAGCATGAATACGATGCAGTCGGACGACTGCTCAAGAGAATAGATGCGAACAATCACGAGACTTCATACCGCTACGACGCATTGGGGCAACTCAAGAAAGTAATCAATGCTCTGGGCGAGGAAACGAGCTATAGCTATGATGCATTAGGAAATCTATCGAAAAAAATAACAGGCTCCGGAGCGAAAACGCAATGGACGTACGATCTGCTGGGCCGTCTTACGCAAGAAACGAATCCGAACGGCGAAACGGAGAAGTACTGCTATAGCTCAACAGCAGAGCTAGCAGAGAAGAAAGATGGGCTTGGTCGCACCACAACCTATTCGTTCGATAAACGAGGTGCGGTTACAGGAATAAAACTGCCGGACGGCAATTTGCTGAATTACAGCTATGACGGTCGGGGGCAACTCGTAGGGGCCGACACTTTGCAGGACAAGAAGTCGCTTTCCTACGACGCATTAGGCCGCGTCACAAAAATAAATAACGAAACGTGGAACAAAGCAGTTCAATTCGCCTACGATGCCGCTGGCAATCGGACAGCAGTAACCGATCCAGAAAAACGGTCCATAACGTATACGTACGACGTGCTGAACCGACTCACGTCAATGACGGATCCGGATGATTTTACAACAAAGTTTGCGTATGACAAGTTAGGTGCGCTAACGAGCATCGAGCGTCCGAATGGCATCAACACTACGTATACCTACAATGCCAACCATTGGATGACGGGCCTTGAGAATCGCGGGGACTTTACACATAATTCTTTCACCTATGAATATGACAAGGTCGGCAACAAAAAATCTCAAGTTGAAGAAGATGGTGCACGAACGACCTACGCCTACGATCCGCTGGATCGTGTGTCGAAAGTTGAATATCCGCAAGCGAAGAACGCGGAAATTTTGAAAATCTACGATCTGCCGTTCAAGAAAGCATATCGTAATTGGTCGCCCTACTCGTACCGCAATGCGATGGTGACTCCGTCACAAACGGTCGAGTACACCTACGACAAAGACGGAAACCGCCTGACGATGAGTGAAGACGGTAAGATGACAGCCTATAAGTACGATCCTGCAGGTCGCATGATCCAAGCGGGTAAAGAACAGTTCAAGTATGATGCTAACGGAAACTTGATCGAGCAAAGTGGAGGCGGGCAAGGCCATGTCACGTACAGCTATACAGGCTACGATAAGCTGAAAAGCGTGCAGTATGACGACCGTTCCAAAGTCGAATACGAATATGACGCTTTCTTGCAAAAGATCGCCCGTACCGAATCCTTAATCGACCCACGCCAGCAGGCGGGGCGAGAAGAAGCTCTGACCAAGCAGCGCATGTACTACCTTAACGATGGATTGAACGTGATGAAGGAATACGGGGAGAATCTGGAGCCTATCGCACAGTATTATGAAGCGAATGGTCAGATCATATCCAGAAGAGCGTTCCAATACACGGGTCGGGACAACATTGACGTGCCGTTGAACAAGCGGAGCCGACCGCAGGTACGCGGAATGCTGCGCGGCGATATGACGTATTACTTGAACGATCAACTAGGATCGGTGACCCATATCACGGACCGCACGGGCGAGACACTGGAGCAATATCGCTACGATGCTTTCGGAAGCCTGATGACCCCGATTACGCCTGAATACAACACGATCGGCTATACTGGCCAGATTCTCGATCCGAAGACGGGGTTGATGGACTATAACGCCCGTTGGTACAACCCGAACATAGGGAGGTTTACTACAGAGGATACGTATGAAGGGGAAATTGCGAATCCGTTGAGCCAAAACCTTTATACGTATGTAACTAATAATCCCATAGGGTATACTGACCCGAGTGGGCACGAAGGAATAGTCGTATCGGGTGGAAATTATGCTGTCGATTCCCATGGAGGATATAAATATAATTTCATCGAACCGGCACTTAAAAAGATATGGGAACTAAGAAAAGGTAATCCGAATGAAACAATTGCATGGCTTGTTGCTGATGAAGGGTGGAATGATGGAGATTGGGCTAACTTTTCAAAAGCTGTTAGCACGCTGAATGTAAATACAATTAGGTTAAGCAGTTCGGACGATTTCATTAATTACATTAACAAAAAAACTGGTGGTAATAGCAGGATGAACGATAAAATAACCAGTTTTACATTGTTCTCACATGGACTTAAAGGCAAGATACCACTAGGATATAATTATAGCTCTTCATACAATGCGAATTTGGATTTAACAGTAGCTAATATTAAAAACATTAATGGCAAAGCGTTCGATACCCCTTTATCATGGTTTTACTCATGCAATACAGCAACAGGTGGACGTAAAAGTTTCGCTCAAGCTTGGGTTAACCAAGTTGGTGGGAGAACTCAGGCATATGAAGGTAAAACAACATATCAATATATGATGTATCCAAGAGAATATTTTACTTGGAACGCAAAATTCAACAGATTATTTGTCGGTAAATGGTATGATTACGCTGAATTTGTTGAATTAGCGAGGGAGTCATATGGATTTTCCAGAACTGGCTCTGTACGATACCCTGAAGCTGATAGCGGAGCGACTTTGTTGAAGTTTACAAGATAAGGGTGATGTTATGGTGTTGGATAAATTTAGGGGAGTGAAGAGGGTAGTATTCTCTATAACGTTATCTGTATTAACAATATCAATTTTATTGAACTTTATTCCAATAAAATTTGCAGTTAAACTCGAAGATGCACAACAAAAATTAGAAGCCGGAAATTATATTTGTGTAACAGAATCTAAATATGTGCTTGAAACAGGCTGGATTGCAAAAACAGATACTAATTCACATTTAGAAGAAGATCTTGCTGTAATGGTATTCCGAAATAGTCCCAATAAGTACCTAGCTAATAAGGAGTTTGATTTTAATTGGTTTGAAGTAGAGAACAGATTCCTTCTAATTGGTGAAGTTGAACATTTCAAAGAAGATAAGGAAACTAATGTTTTATATGCCGATCTTAATGTGGATAAATGGGAAATAGTATATCCAATCAGAAGAGCATCTTTTAGAAATTACTTTACGCCAAATAGCTACCTCAGTATTTATGACTATGACTTGATAAAATTAATTAGAGCAATATGGTAAATAGTTGAATCTATATGACCACATGCGAGTGTAACAACTCCATGTGGTTTTCCTTTTTTTTGATTGTGTCCCCCATCCAGTGCCGAATGAATCGGTCGGCATGTCTCGAAAGAACTAAACCTTCATCAACCTCGTATGAAATTATAGGGTGTTACTTGGGTGCTTGTGATTATGTGGGGTAGCAGAAATATAACTAATTCCACTTATATTCCTGAATTTGTTTATAGCTATGCAAATAATAAGCCACTGAGTATGATTCGATCAGAGTTTCTGACATAGTAAAATATTCCTAATATTTGATGAATGATGCGACAGGTGCTTTAAGAAGTAATAGCAGAGATATTAAACAGTACGCAAGAAAATATGGGATCGCACCTGCTATAATAGGGTCAATCTTTTTTAGAGAATAATATACTAGGAAAGACATGGATCTATTGGTGATAGTGTAGGGTTAAGGGGCTATTATTCAAGGTACTACGAGATTTGCTTGGTGTATACCATACGTCTTCTTCAACCAAATTTGCATTCGTGGATGTCCTAAATTACCACGTAAGCGGTGATGCCCTTCTAATATTTCTTCCTTTAATAATTGATCTTCCAGTTGTTTAAATGAAACGTACCACGTCTTCGCTGCCATTTGTAACATCCACTTCTGGATACATGGGCGATCTCACAAAGCATTGAGATGCTATATTCCTTGACTGAGAGTTGCTCCATAACGGCATATTGGGCGATTTTGCTTACGGTTTTCTTTCCGACTTTTGAAGCGCACAAAGCTTTTTAAGTATTCATTCTCCGCACTTAGTCTAAATAATTCTTCAGACCTTAGTGGGTTCTTTCTCGGCCTACCTTTGATCAAACTTTTTGATTTCTCACGTTTCTCTTCTAGCCCAGATATGTCTTCATTTTCATAATATTTAACCCAGCGTCTTATTAAGGCCTCTGAAATACTCAAATCCTTTGTAACTCGTTTATATCCTAATCCACAATCAAGATACATCTGCACTGCTTTATTATTCGATTCAACTGAGTGTGCTACATTCTTTTTATAAAAAATCCCCCTCCAATAGTTATAGTTCGTTCTACAGCAGCCATTACAACTTACTTCTCTTTAAGCTCATGTTCTAATAATAACGGAAAATAAGCTGAATAACACGAACGATATTACCAGATCATTAATTATACAATCGTATAGGATATACAGTAGTTACCAGATTACCGCGAGTGAAATGCCAATCATGTACCTAATTCACTCAACTTCCAGTGAAATGGGTCCGATCGTTGTCACATTTCACCCTGCTATTTGGAGCGTGGGCGATGCGATTGATGGCCGAAATTCTCTTAAACGTCTGAAGGATTAGGAAACTAGCAACTATGCTTTTACCCGTCTGCATCACCGACCTGCCTCACTTGATTTCTAACTATCATCTTTAAGAAAAATTTGAAATCGCTTACAAATTATTTTATTCCGGATTTCATGAAAGGGGGATCAAAATCGAGTATTTGCCCGGACAGAGAAAATCGTTGTAAAGAAGAAAGGGGGCTTGGTCTGTTCTTATACCGACTGTTGCATTTGGCAATCCGGACAAGAAAAAAGAAAGGATGATAGTTATAATGAACAACCCTTGGTTACGAAAGTCGTTAGTAAAGCTTTTGTTTTTGTTTGTGCTGTGCATTGGTTTGTTAGGGTTCAATTATTCGCAAGCCTTTGCGCTTGACAATGGGCTTGCGCAAACGCCTCCGATGGGCTGGAATGGCTGGAACGCCTTTCATTGTGACGTGAATGCCGTTCTCGTGAAGGAAACGGCTAAAAAGATGGTTGATTCCGGGATGAAAGAAGCGGGCTACCAATACGTTAATCTCGATGATTGTTGGATGCTTAGTGAGCGCGATGAAAACGGCAATTTGGTTCCCGATCCGGCAAAGTTTCCAGACGGGATTAAGGAAGTCGCCGATTATGTTCACTCTCTCGGTCTGAAAATGGGCATTTACGCAAGCGCAGGGAATAGGACTTGTGCGTGGTATCCGGGGAGTCTCAATTATGAAGAGAAGGATGCCCAACGTTTTGCCGAATGGGGAATCGACTATTTAAAATATGATAATTGTGGCGACCCACTGGGTCAACCGCTACAGGAACGCTATGTGAAGATGCGCGATGCGCTTGCAGCTACAGGACGGGACATTGTTTTCAGTATGAGCGTTGGAGGAAACGAAAATCCGTGGGAATGGGGCAAGCAAGTAGGCAATCTGTGGCGGGTTACTGGTGATATCAGTGATTCGTATGAAAGAATGTTAGTCCATATCCTTCGGAATATGGAACTGTATCCGTATGCCGGTCCGGGCTATTGGAATGATCCCGATATGTTGGAAATCGGCAACGGGGGCAAGAATCTAGAAGAATATCGAACCGAATTTGGTCTTTGGTCCATAATGGCTGCGCCATTGCTCTCGGGCACCGATTTACTGAATGCCCCCCAAGAAATTTTAGATATTTACGCCAATGGTGAAGTGACTGCGGTGAATCAGGATCCAATCGGATTCCAGGGACGTCCCATCAAGCAGCAAAACGACGGTACTTATGTATTGTTGAAACCGATGGCTAATGGGGACAAAGCCGTATTGTTCTTCAACGCGAATGGTGCTCCGACAAATATGGAGATAAGTTTGAGCCAATTGGGCATAACCCCGTCTGTAGACAATCAAACCTACACGGTTCGAGATCTTTGGGCACATGAAACAACAACGACCACTGACAAAATCAGTGCTTCTGTCCCGGCTCGCGGGATTATGATGTATCGCATCAGTCCTGAAACGAGCAATGTGATTTCAACGGACGGGTTTGAGCGTGTTGTCAATAATGACGGCAAGGAAGTTTGGGTGAAATCGTTATCTAATGGAAGCAAAATGATTACATTGGTCAACCGGACTACTGCAGCGACAACAATCACTGCTGAACCGGAAAAATTAGGTTTCAAACATGCTCCGGTTTACTTGGCTGAAGACGATTGGACTGGTGAAAAAATGAGTTACGCCAGCAAAATTGTCTCCGACGTTGCACCATTTTCAGCGGTTACCTACCGTGTTGCAACGGGAACACCGAACCAGGCGCCTTCCGCTGTTGGTATATCGTTTGACGGACCTTCGATTATTGCCCCAGGTGAGACCAAAACGATCACAACAACGATGACCAATTATGGAAGGGCTGCTGTCCATAACCTGAATCTCAACCTGCAAGTGCCAGCAGGATGGGAAGCAATCCCCAGTTCGGCCACCACAGTTAATAACATGCCACCGCAAGGCAATAACAGTTCCGTTACGGTGAGTTGGGCGGTGACGGCTCCTCAAGACGCTGTGGTTGGCTGGAACCACCTTTCAGCGGATGCCGTGTTCAATTCTGGTGGCGGAAATCAGGGGCATGTACGCTCAGGATTTTCCGTGCAAGTTCCATCCTCTCCTCCGACGGACGATGCGTTTATTAGCGACATGCAGTTTTTCGGCAATGTTACAAACGGTTGGGGTCCGGTTGAAAAGGATACAAGTGTTGGCGGGAGTGGTCAAGGAGATGGCAATATGATTACGCTGAACGGTAAAGGGTATGAAAAAGGGTTAGGCGTCCATGCTTACTCTAAAGTTTCCTATTATATTGGCAAACACTTTGCAAGGTTTATCTCTGATATTGGCCTAGACAGTGAAACTCAAGGGAGCTCTGTCATCTTTCGAGTGTGGGGAGACGGGCAAAAGCTCTATGATAGTGGTGTAATAAAAGATAATGCGGAGCCCCAGCATATCAATATTGATGTTTCTACTGTCGATGTTCTTACGTTGGAAGTAATAGACGGTGCTGTCGGCAATAGTGCAACACATGCTGATTGGGCGGGAGCTAAGTTGTTGAAAGAGGTGTTGGTAGATGACATCAGGATCAACGGGGAATCTTTCACAAGCTTTGATCAGGTAACGCAAGATTACTACATGACATTTTTGGAAGGCACGATAACGGATGTGCCTACGGTGGAAGTCATTCCGGCCAATAGCGATGTTCAGGTAAATATTTCACCAGCTGATCAACTTCCGGGTACCACCGTGATTACGGTAACCTCGGCAGATGGATCAGTGACGAAAACGTATAAGATTCATTTTAAAATCACTCCACAATTGTATGTAAGCGACCTTCCGTGGATTTATGCGACGACTGGCTGGGGAACGATTCATCGAGATGCTAGTGTCGGAGGGAACCCGATTAAATTGTTAACTGATTCGGGCATTGTCACCTATGATAAAGGAATTGGAACGCATGCGAATTCAGAAATCATTTACGACATTGCCGGGAAAGGGTATGATCGCTTTCAAAGCTACGTAGGCCTTGATCACGAATCACACAATAACGATAGCGGATCCATAGTTTTTCAAGTATGGGCCGATGGTGAAAAATTGTTTGACAGCGGGACGATGAGACGAGACACTCCAGCCAAATTTGTTGATGTTGATATTAGTGGAAAGAAACAAGTAAAGTTAATCGTTACCGATGCTGGCGATGGAATTGGCAATGATCACGGAGATTGGGCGGACGCCCAATTTATTGCTGACAACAACACTGCTCCCGAAATTCATACAAAGATAAACGATGAGGATCTTCAAACAGAAGTGACTGTGCCTGAGTCAAATCAATGAGTTCACGTGGAATGATATAGGTTCTTATAGGCCGTGTCCAGTTCGGACCCGGCCTTTTTTAAAATATCAGTTTTCGTATTTTTACAGACAGTAGTTCTCGTATGGCGTATGAAAAAAATTGCGCAGTGTATCAAATTATGTTGCTTGTTCTCCTGCAAGTCCCCCTCTATCATGAACGCATGCGGAAGCAATTTTCAGCCATATTCCAATGTATAGGGCCATGATCGCGTTCCAAATGATCAACAGGCGAAACACTCCTTCTATTTTGAAAGCGCTAACTAAGCACTGTTTTTGGAAGGCTGATACGCAGGTACATCTTTACTCAGCTACCGCTCACTCGTTTTGGGGATTTTAGGTTCCTTTTTCTGGAGGTGATCCCAAATGGTTTATGCCGGATGCTGCGAAAGGAGGGATCAAAAATCGAGAGTTCATCCAGAACAGAGAAAGGGGTGTAAAGGTTTCTGCAATTTCTGCACTTAATAATATAAGAAGAGGAGCTGGATTAATGAATTTGAATAAAAAATGGGGATCGATCCTGATTGCAGCTGTATTGCTGCTGACCTCAGTTTCTGTGGCACAGGCGAAGTCAACTGTTCCGACAGTGACCATAACAGAGACGGAAGATGCGATCCAGACAGAAGGGAATGATGCGGGAAATTCACAATTATTGGAACAATCAACGGATGACGGAGGGCCGGCAATGGATCAGGCAAATCAAACACAGGATGTACATCAAAAAGCAGCATCATCAGAGGATCAGACGAAATTCCGCAATCTCGCGCTAGGTATTCCCTATGAATGGTCTGAACAGCCGGACGCATCGCATCCGGACGACGGCCATAAGCTTACGGATGGAAAATATGGAGAATTGGATAGGAATTACCCAGCGTGGGTAGGACATGTGCGCGGAAAAGCACGTGAAGTCGTGTTCGATTTGGGCGAGGCAAAGTCGATCGGCAAGATATCAGCCCGCTTTTTTCAGGATTTCCCCACAAACTCTATCCTCGTACCGCTAGAGGTATCGATGTATGTCTCCGACGATAAGGAGAATTGGGGATTGCTCTCTCATAACGCCACTCAGCTGCTCTGGGGGTCAGGGCCGCCTAGACAGGAGACCTTTATATGGGACGGGAGCCGAGACGGAATCAATGGCGGGAAAACGGAAGGCAGGCTGGCTTATGCCCGTTACGTGAAAGTCATCTTTACGATGCATCCTTCACAATGGGAATACATTGACGAAGTTGAAATAACGGGTACGGACGGCAAGGTAGACGGGGCAGTAACCGTTCCTACTGAGCAGCCTCATTTTCTGGAGCCGGGTGAAGCGACAGCTGGGATCCGGAATCTGAATTTGCTGTATAACGGACAGTATGCAAATGGTTTGGGTGATTGGAGCAAGGAGCGGATTATTCCTAACATCAGTTATGTGAATAAGGATGGCGAGCCTACTGATTGGCTTTTTGATGGCATTTTATATCTCGGGCTTGCTTCACCTGCTGGCCGCGATTACGGCCTAGGGCAAACGAACTTAGAAGACTGGAAATGGTATTTAGATAAAACTTTTGCGGCCACGGGGGATATGCAGAACTTGAATGAGGCTACCAAGGAAGTCGGAGCCAAGCTGAACCAGCCTGATCATAAAGAGAAGGTTGTGTTAATGATTCCGGATCCAGGGGGATCCTTAACCGATTTTGGCGACATTGACGGTACGGGTTCCTTGAATTTTAACGAATCCGTTGTCGGTAGAGATAAAGCGCTTGAAAACAGGGGAAAAGCGATACAATGGTGGCTCGATCAGGTCCAGCAAAGATGGGATGCTGCGAACTATTCAAATCTTGAGCTTGTCGGTATGTACTGGCTGCCAGAACAAATCGATATAGGTGAAACGGGACCAGACACGGCTCGAATGATGAGTGAAAAAGTACATGCCATGAATTTGAAGGTGTTCTGGATTCCTCACTCTTTGGCATACAAAATGTATATGTGGAAAGACGTTGGAATAGATGCTGCTGCTTATCAGCCGAATTACTTCTTCGGTGGAATGGATGTTGACCGTCTGGAGGATGCTGCGAATAATGCAAAGCGGTACGGGATGGGGAATGAAATCGAGTTTGATGACGGTATGCTGACGGACGCCGTACTCCGCGAGCGTTTTATCGACTATTTGAACAGCGGTGCCACAACCGGCTTGATGCAAAATGGCTTTAGAGCTTATTACCAAGGAAATAATGCCGTTTACAACTTAGGAGTAAGCAAGGATCCAAGTTTGCGTTTAATGTATGACTGGCTGTATCAATATTTAAACGGAACATACGTCGTCCACAATAGCCCGGCACCGGAGGCGGATATATTCATTAACGGACAAATTTTAAATGGTGATATGAACATACCGGACTCGGAAATTCTTCAAATTACGTGGAAAATCAAAGACGACGATGGAAGCGGATTGGCGAAGGTAACAGTCTTGATTGATGGCAAACCTTACACCCCGGAAACACCATTTGATCTGGCGGGAAAACCGGATAAACATCAACTGGTCGTCACTGTGGCCGCTGCCAAATACAAGACGACGACTTACATCATCAGAGCGGTAGCGACCGCCGATACGATGAAAACACATGTGGATCGATTCGCAGAACAGAATCAGTTTACGACAGCTGAAGCCCCTCGTTCGCTGAACAATTATCTAGAACTGATGAAACGTTTTGAAGGAACAGATGCGGGCCAGTTTGACAAATACTTAAAAGGCTTCAATGTGAAACTAGATCAATTGTCGGTAGACCATATTATTTCGAATACGGCTTACGCCGCGCTGAAAGAAGAGGTTTATAGCCTCGTTGGTAATCTGGCGGAAAATAAACCAGCAACTGCTTCTTCCGTAGAAGGCTCCCTTGCGAGATTGGCGCCGGAAAATGCGGTAGACGGATTCTCTTCGACAAGATGGTCGAGCGCTTATGTGGATGACACCTGGTTCCAAGTCGATCTTGGCGAATCCAAGGAATTCGATACGGTTAGCATCGACTGGGAGAATGCCCGGGCTAAAACCTACAAACTCCTTGTCTCCGATGATAATCAGAATTGGACCAGTGTGATCAAGGACAATGACGGAATCATTACTGCGCATGCCGGAAAAGAAACCGTTCATTTTGATCCAGTCACAGCTAGGTACGTCAAATTCCAAGGCGTTCAAAAAAATACGGAATACGGATATTCCTTCTATGAATTTGGTGTATATAATCTTGCGGGAAGCAATGCGGTCACACCGATTGATGGCGCAAGAGCTCTGATAGATGTGGATGCAGGGAAATTAACGATCGATGGTCTGGTGATGAGTGGAAGCCAGTCCAAAGTGAATTTGAAAGTGCTCGATTCGAAAGGGAAAGTCCGGTACGAAGGCCAGACGACAAGCTCGGAAACTGGAAGATTCCAATTTTCGATCAAGCTTGTCGGGAATCTAAAGGGAACGAACGACGCCTATCTCTGGATAGAGGGAATGTCGACGCCCGTGAAGTTTACATTCGACTACAGCAAAAAGAACTGATACTTCGCAAATATATAGCCATGGACGCAGCATTATTTCCACGCTGTGATCCGTGGCTTTACCTTTTGAATTGCGCCATATTCTTTTCCCCCGTACAGGCACGCATAGGCGGCTGCCCACATAGAATGTAACGTTCTCAATCGGATAAATCATAAGGGTGTTTACGTCTTAGGAGGTGGAGTAATGCTTGGGTTTTTGTCGACGATCGCCATGTTCATTAAGCAGATTTCCTTATTGGTATCCTATGTTAAAAATAACGCGTTCCCCCAGCCATTAGCGGAAGAAGAAGAAATGAAGCATTTGCGCTTGATGGCAGAAGGGAATGCACATTCGAGAAATATGTTGGTTGAACATAACTTAAGGCTTGTTGCCCACATCGTGAAGAAGTTCGATAATACCGGCGAGGATCTTGAGGATCTGATCTCGATCGGCACGATTGGATTGATTAAAGCGATCGAGAGCTTTCAGCCGAATAAGGGGACGAAGCTGGCTACTTTCGCAGCTCGCTGTATAGAAAATGAGATACTGATGCATCTTCGTTCGCTGAAGAAGACACGCAAGGATGTATCGCTGCATGATCCAATTGGGACTGACAAGGAAGGTAATGAAATTACATTAATTGACATACTTGGAACGGAAAGCGATGAGGTCGTCGAGAAGGTGCAGCTTAAGATCGAGAAGAGCAAAATTTATCGCAATCTGGATATTTTGGATGAACGGGAGCAGGAAGTTATCCGGGGGCGGTTCGGATTAGATGGAGGCGGCGATGAGCGCACACAGCGGGAGATTGCGAAGGAATTAGGAATCTCACGTTCGTATGTGTCACGGATAGAGAAGCGGGCGCTTATGAAGCTGTATCATGAGTTTTATAAAGTGAAGCGAGATTGATCAGTACAAATAAGGTGAGCCTGGTCATGAAGAAATCGAAAAACCGAACAGAGCAGCGAGGATTGCCTTGCGGCTCTTTTTGGTGTGAGCGGATGGAGCACGATGTCGCAATCTCTTATTTACATACGACATATTCTATTGCTTGTTGGCTAACACGTGATACCTATTTCAATAGAAATCGATTACACTTGTGCTAGGACAACAATGATAGAGCATAAGGAGAGAGAGCGAATGACATCGGCTAAGCATCAAGGAATGCAACATACAGAGAATGATTTGCGTAGACCGCTGGACTATCCATGTACCTATATGCCAAGCGGTACGCCAGATTGGAGCTTAACGGATTCGGTAGAGCTAGTAGATGTAGTAACGGGGGCAGCTCCACGCCAACAGACGAAGGTGAGGGCTTGCTGGACAGATACGACGTTCCATATGCAATTTGAATGCGAGGATGATTACATCGTCAGCCCATATACTGACCGGGATGACCCTTTGTACGAGGCGGATGTAGTAGAGTGCTTCATTGATCCTGACGGGGATGGCCGTGCTTATTATGAATTTAATGTAAGTCCGCATAATGTGATATTCGATGCTTACATTACGAACAATCCTGGGGAACCGAAGGGCTTCCATCCGGAATGGAATGCCGAGCATCTGCTATCCTCTGTGTCGTATGTCAATGTTCCAGTACGCAGAGTGATATATGAATTGGCGATTCGCTTTGAGGACTTGGAATGTACTACACCAGAAGTGGGCTCTCATTTCCGTCTTAACTGGTTCCGAATTGATCAAGATAAGCTTGGTGCTCGCACTTATGATGCTTGGGCTCCGACAGGTGCAGTTAATTTCCACATGCCAGAATGCTTCGGAACGATTCGATTTACGAAATAGAATAGTGGTTGATACGAGTAAGCGCCTTTCAGGCCCATAAACTCAGCCTCTGTGCTGAGGGGGACTGGGGCGTTTATTTGTATAGCGAATAAACGAATCCCCCGAATATGGACATCCTGAAGGCTATTCTTCCTTAGCTTGTAGCGGAATATCAGGAACTGCATACACTAATGTATCGCATAGGGCCGTATCCAGTAATGCAGAGAGGAAGAGTGAATTTGGATAACAGGGTCATGGTACCGTTATTTAGCTGTATTGTGCTTGTTCTGTTCGTCCTGCTCGCTATTTGCTTGCTTCTGCTGCACCTGCAGCGACTGTTGTAGGCTGTGCATGAAGGCAGTATGAGATACATGACATATTCCATCTCCAAAAGACAAATACTGTGTAGGAATGATGATGCATGTGAAATGATGAATGCTACACAAGTATGTTGCAGGAGGTGGAGATATGGCGTCATCAACGAAATCCGGAACACCGAAATGGAAATCAGGAAATTGGACGCTTTCTGAGCAAGAGTACAAGCAAATCGCCAGTCGACGAGAGCCCGCGCGGACGGTAGGCAAAAATTGCATTCGTGCGTTCCTCGTTGGCGGTACGATTTGTTTGATTGGACAAGTTATCCAGCAGCTATATATGACGTATTTGGGCATGAGTGAGAAGGAGGCAGGTAACCCGACAGTCGTCACCTTAATTTTACTGTCCGTCATTCTTACATGCTTCGGCGTATACGACAAAATCGCACAGTGGGCTGGCGCGGGTACGGCCGTCCCGGTTACTGGCTTCGCCAATTCCATGTGTTCGGCGGCATTGGAGCATCGCAGTGAGGGCTTAGTGCTGGGGGTAGGAGCGAACATATTCAAATTGGCAGGGTCGGTCGTCGTGTTCGGAACCGTAGCGGCGTTCTTCGTTGCGTTGATTTATTTGATCTTTGGACTCCAGCATTGACTTGCTGCTGCATTATGAACGCATGCATGAGGAAGGGGGATTTGGATGCAAATCGGACGTCATACATGGCGATTCCAGAGTGAGCCAGCGATCATTGGTACGGCAACAGTTGTGGGTCCTGATGAAGGAGAAGGGCCGCTCGCTGCTGACTTTGATTATATACATGATACGCTTGATATGCAGGAGAAAAGCTGGGAGAAAGCCGAACGTAAACTATTGGAGCAGGCGACGCAGCTTGCAATTGTAAATTCCCATATTACGCAGGACGATCTGAACTTTTTTGTCGGCGGGGATTTGCTTAATCAGATTATTAGCAATTCCTTCGCAGCGCGTACCCTGGGAGTTCCTTATATTGGCGTGTTTGGTGCTTGTTCGACATCGATGGAATCGCTTGCGATTGCCTCTCTGCTTGTAGATTCGGGCAATGCGAACAAGGTTATGGCAGCTACTTGCAGCCATAACTGCACAGCGGAGAAGCAGTTCCGCTATCCGACCGAATATGGTTCCCAGAAGCCGCCTACGGCGCAATATACAGTAACAGGTGCTGGAGCAGCTGTAGTTGCCAAGGCAGAGAAGCAATACTCATCCATGCCTCGTGTGATTGCAGCTACGATTGGCAAGATTGTCGATCTCGGAATTAAGGATCCATTCAATATGGGGGCGGCAATGGCTCCAGCCGCAGTCGATACCATCCAGACCCACTTAAGCGATCTAGATCGCAAGCCTCAGGATTATGACTTGATTGTCACGGGCGACTTGGCATCCATCGGTCTGTCGATTGCTAATGATCTGTTCCAACAGAACGGATTGCATATGGAGCGGACAACTTTCAATGATTGTGGCCTTATGGTCTATGACTTGAACAAGCAGGCCGTACAAGCAGGGGGCAGTGGCTGCGGATGCTCGGCAGTCGTTACATATGGCCACATTCTGAAGCGTTTGCGCGATCGGAAGCTGAGACGTGTGCTTGTAGCTGCTACGGGAGCGCTGCTCTCGCCACTATCCTTCCAGCAAGGGGAGACGATTCCTTGCATCGCGCACGCAGTAACGATTGAAATGAAGGGATGAAGCAGGATGATATATGTGTGGGCATTTGTCATAGGCGGATTAATCTGTGTAATCGGTCAGCTCATGTTCGATGTTGCCAAGCTGACTCCGGCGCACACGATGACGATCCTTGTTGTCGCAGGAGCGATTATCGACGGGCTTGGCTGGTATGAGCCGCTTATTAAATTTGCAGGAGCAGGGGTTACCGTTCCGATTACGAGCTTCGGCAACTCCCTTGTACACGGAGCCTTAACCGAGATTAAAGCTTCCGGGTGGGTAGCACCTGTCAGCGGCATGTTCAAGACAACAAGTGCGGGCATTTCCGCTGCGATTGTGTTTTCCTTTTTAGCTGCTCTTGTCATTCGGCCTAAGGGATGAGTGGAAGTTCAATTCAGATATCGTCAATCGAATAAGGATACATGCAAAGTTCTGACGCTATTTCGATGGTGTCAGAGCTTTTTTTGTTGGTGATCACAATCCATTGTTTAGCGGATAAAACGAAGATATTTGACAAGATTCACCATGAATGGACATGTACGTTGTCCCTTGAATGGTGTAAAATGAAAAAATGCATGTATTTTTAAAACGTTATCACGTGGAAAGTTACTAATTCTTCTACAAAATAATGAATGAACCCAATAGGAGGTCGTTGCCATGTCATCCTACCAATCATTGCATGCCCTAATGCGAAAGATGCAATCGACATTGGAACGATGTATTTTAGGTAAATCCCAAGAAATTGAACTTCTGCTGACAGCGATGCTGGCCGGAGGACACGTTCTTATTGAAGATGTTCCCGGGACTGGCAAGACCCAGCTCGTCAAATCGTTAGCTCGTACGATGGATGGTTTATTTCGGCGAGTGCAGTGCAATCCAGATTTGCTTCCAACAGATATTACAGGTGTATTCATCTTCCATCCTAAGGATCAGCAATTTGTCTATCGTCCAGGCCCAATCATGGCGAATGTCCTGCTGGTAGACGAAATTAACCGTGCTACTACAAAGACACAATCTGCATTGCTGGAAGCAATGGAGGAACATCATATTACGGTAGATGGGGAGACCTTCTCTCTTCCTTCACCTTTCGTTATGTTTGCTACACAAAATCCGATTGAATTCGAAGGTACTTATGTACTTCCGGAAGCACAGCTGGATCGTTTCATGTTCAAGCTTAAGCTGGGGTATCCGGATGAGCAGACAGAGCGTACGATGCTGATTCGCCATGCGGAAGGTCTGCCATCGGAGAGAGCGGAGACCGTCACGGATATTGCTTCCATCAAGCTGATGCAGGAGGAAGTTCGCAATGTATATGTGGATGATGCAGTCGCGGCCTATATGATTGAGATCGTGCGGGCTACACGTGAACAAGCACATGTCCTGCTCGGAGCAAGCCCGCGCGCTTCCGTTGCCTTGATGCAGGCTGCGAAGGCGAGAGCATGGATGCATGAGCGGAATTTCGTTACGCCTGATGATGTGAAGGAACTGCTTCCTTTTGTATTGACGCACCGGATTGTATTGCGCATGGAGGCAAAAATGGAGGGCATTTCAGCCCAGCATATTGTAAGCGGTATTACGGAACGTGTACGTGTACCAATCCGATTGGGGACGTAGCATATGAGCCATTCGCAACGTATGTGGCAGCGCAAAGGGGCTCGCAAGCGAACGATTATATCGGTTGCCAGCATGTACGTCTCGTGTTTGTTCTATTTCTTATTTCAAGGCGGCAAGACGTCAGTCATGCTGCTAGCTATGGCGACTGTGCTGCTCGTATATTGGGGTGTAGTGTTAATTGGCGGCATTCGCAACGTACGGGGAACAAGAGTGCTTGGCGACGGATCAGGGGTCTTCTTTCCCGCCAATTCGCAATTATACGTTAACATCCGAGTCACTGTACCAGGTTGGCTGCCCATTCCTTACCTCGTTGTCCGTGATGAGCTCTGCCGTTTCGGCAACCGTTGTAATACGATGGAGTCTGCAGTTGCCTTAGGCGCTGGCCGTTCGGCTGCAGTCACTTACCGGACTCCGTCTTTGGCAAGAGGATATTATGAATTTGCTCCAGCGTTATGCAGCTCCAAGGATCTGTTCGGGTTGTTCGAGCAGAGTGGAAGCTTGAATGCGCCATCCGCCTTCTATGTGATGCCAACTGTCATTCCTATTCCGAGGTGGACACATGCGGAGCGACAGGTAGGTCATGGTGTGCATGCAGCATCTTCTGTCCGTCATCACAGAGAATCTTCACAACAGAACGGTGTGCGTGAGTATGTGTACGGAGATAAATTATCTCGCATTCACTGGAATGCAACTGCGAAGACGGGGATTTTGAAGACAAGACAGTTCGATCCAGAGTCCCAATCGCCTATCATTGTTGTGTTGGATTGCCGTTCACTTTCCTATGAGGGAAATAAAACAGTGGCGGATGAAAAATTTGAAGTTGCTGTATCTACGATGGCATCTCTTGTACAATACGGTGCTCAGTGTCAACGCCCAACCTATGTGGCGGCTATCGGGGAGCGATTGAATTGGTGGACGGCTGATCAGGCCAAACCAGAAATTGCTGTATTTCGACAATGGATGTCTACTGTGCAGCTGGAATCATCAGAAGAGCAAGAACAATTGCTTGCAGCACTTACTGGGCATGCATCGATGCTTCACGGAGCCTCACTTGCTTTCATTAGCGGACATGCCTCTTCAGATGTGTTGATATATACGCGGACATTATCGAAGCTGGGGTGTTCCGGGAGCTTTATTCATGTGAAGGAAGAGGTGTCAGCCCCGCATAACGAGAGGAGTCACTCTCTTATACGCTTGCTGGCCTCTCAGCGCTTGCACTACATTTCCTTGTCTCAAGTACAAGATCTGCCGAAGCTTCTAGGAGGTGGGGCCGCATGAAGACGGAACAGCCGTACTCCGCTCCTTCACGTACCTCAACCGTACAGAAGGCTGCAGATGATCGAATACAAGTGTGGTTATCCTCCTATTGGACAGAGCGGATGATCTGGACCTGTATGATTGTGATGGTCTGGCAATGGCTTGTCATGCTGGAACCGTATTGGTACGACGAGACGTTAGCCATGTCGCGCATGTTCATGATTGGATTATGGGGTGCAGTTATGCTCTTCCCATGCCAATTCATAGGCAGACTGATCATTGCCCTCCCAGCTTTATGCTATATCGTGTATCGGAATCTCGTACAATTTGATATATGGATAGATGGTGGTGAACGGTGGGACAAGCTCCTTCAATTTCACCCTTACATCTGGTTTCTGCTAGGACTGTGGTTATGCTGCGAATCTCTTGTAGTGCTCGTGCAAGGCAAGGCGCGTGTTCTCTTATGGCTGCTCGTCCAAATTATGATCTTCGGCATACTGGATTCATTTACCGACGAAATATTGTGGATGCAGGTGGCGTGGATTGTTGGCGCGTCATTGATTTGGCTCATTTGTATTCACTATAAACAAATGAACACGGACTATCCGAACATATGGCGCGGATCCGTACGTTACCCGCTGCAAATGGGGCTGCTCGCTGTGTTCGTGATTTCTCTCATTATTTCTGTAGGGGTTAGTGTACCAGAAGTCAAGCCAATCTTGACGGACCCGTATACCGCTTGGAGCAATCGCTATGGCGATGGGAATAACCCGATGTCGGATCTCGTATCAAAAGTGACGGGTAGCGGGAGCGGAGCTCGTACGAGCACGTCCGGATACAGCCATTCGGATGCAGAGCTGGGCAATGGCTTTAACATGGACTATATGCCTGTTATGTCCGTAACAACGGAAATGCGCGGCTACTGGAGAGGGGAATCAAAGGACTGGTACACTGGACAGGGCTGGGATAAAACACCAAGACGAAATCCCATTTTTAGTCTTCGACAACAGCTCACAGCAGCGGATCAGCCTGCTCGAAACATTCCTGCAAGAATGATTCAACAAACAATTACGATGCAAAATAAGGACTTGTATCCCGTGTTATTCGGTTTAGGAATGATCGAGTCGGTAGAGTCAATTAGTAATTCTCTTGAGGCGGTTCTGCGTTGGAACGAGCAGGAAGGGGAAGTCAGGTATGAAGATCCGAAGACAGATAAATACCCGACTAGCTACACTCTAACTTCGCGAGTCCCGATTTTTACCGAGGAAGATTTGCGCAAGTCATCACAGACAATATCTACAGATGCGGATCGATTCCAGAGATATTTGCAAATTCCAAATACGCTTCCGCAGCGAGTCAAGGATTTGGCGCAGGAATTAACACATGACGAAACTAACTATTACGACAAGGTAAAAAAGGTAGAAAATTATTTGCGTACGCAGTATCGATATACGAATGCGCCGAATTTATCCTTGCGCAAGAGCGAGGATTTCGTCGATGCCTTTTTGTTCGAAATCAAGGAAGGGTATTGCGATCACTTCTCAACATCGATGGCCATTCTTCTTCGTTCTGCTGGCATCCCAACACGCTGGGTGAAGGGATACGCACCAGGAACGCGTCAGAACGGGGACGCTCCCACTCATGAGCTGGCCGAGCAATCGCAGGACAGTGGAGCTGGCACGTATCAGGTGACGAATGCAGAGGCTCATTCCTGGGTCGAAGTATACATGGGTGACTATGGCTGGGTTGCGTTTGAGCCGACGCCTGGCTTCACCTATCCGCGTCTGCAACAGGAAGAGAAGAAGCCGGAGCCAGAGAAGAAGGAAGAACAGAAGCCGGAAGAGAAGCAAGAGGAGAAGAAGCCAGAACCGAAGCAGGAGCGGCAAGACGCATCACTTCCAGCTTGGCTCGTTCAGGGGGCGAAGTGGATTGTTATCGTGATGGCGGCCGTATGTTTTCTTCTATTATTGTGGAAATGGAGAACGATCGGCTTCTCCCTGCGGTTCTTCTGGCTGCTGAAGCGTAATTTAACCTACAAGGAACAGATCATTTTGCATACAGACTTGTGGCTAAGCTATTGCAGATGGAAGGGCATGCGCAAGGGAGCGCATGAGACTGTACGCGAAGCTGCCAAGAGATGGTCGGATCAGCGAGAGGGCAGAAGCGCTCCAGCGGCAGTGATCGTCAATAAGTTCGAGCAGGCGAAGTATGGCGGGCATCCTGTAATGGAATCAGATGTGAAGCAACTGAAAGAAGCAATTCGGGCGTACAAACACATCGGATAACAGGTTATATAGCATGTGACCATTTTCCAATAAGTAGTTGTTTTTGCGAATCCAATGCGAGGAAGATGTATCCGTAAATGTGGCAAATGAAAGTCGTTCCGCATAGGAACGGCTTTTTTTTGCACGAAAAACAAAGAATATGGTATAGTTTTTCGTATGAAAACGAGGTGACCGCTTTGTTGGAAAGGCTTATTCCCCGTCTTCGGGTTCGTACGGTGTACGATATTAACCTTGCGGAGCTGATGGACAAAGGATACAAGGGAATTATTACGGATTTGGATAATACGCTTGTAGGCGCGAAGGAACCTTTGGCAACGCCCGAATTAACGGCTTGGCTTGAACAAGCCCAGCAAATGGGGTTTCAAGTGGTGATTGTGTCGAATAACGATCATCCGCGAGTATCCCGGTTTGCGACGCCGCTCAATATTCCGTTTGTGAATTCAGCACGGAAGCCTTCGCAACGGGCCTTTCATCAAGCATTGAAGCTGATGGGGCTGACACCTGAGCAAGCGGTGGTAGTTGGAGATCAAATGTTGACCGATGTGCTCGGAGGCAACCGCATCGGGATGTATACGATATTAGTTGATCCAATCGCAATCCAAGATGAGGGTTGGATGACACGCATTAATCGGCGAGTCGAACGCATCGTAACGAAACGTTTTCGTAAAAAAGGAATGTGGCACGAGGAGGAACGACATTGACAGAAGAACAAATGGCACGGAAATGCAGCGGCTGCGGTACAGCTCTGCAAACGGAGAGTCCGGAAGCATCCGGGTACGTGCCGGCAAAAGCGTTGGAACGGACGCCTGTAATTTGCCAGCGCTGCTTTCGGATAAAAAATTATAATGAAGCAATATCCGTCGCATTCGATCAGGACGAGTTTCTTCGCCTATTGGGACGTATCGGCGAGGAAGACGCGCTCGTCATACACATTGTCGATCTATTCGACTTTGACGGCAGTATTATTTCCGGCTTGCAGCGATTTGTGGGGACTAACCCAGTACTGCTCGTCGTGAACAAAATCGATTTGCTGCCGAAGGTAACGAATTGGAATCGCATCATCAATTGGGTACAGCGCCAAGCGAAGGAACACGGCATTCGGATTGTAGACATTGCGCTCGTGAGCGCGAAGCGCAATCTTGGCTTCGACCGGTTGATCGATCAGGTTTCCGAGTGGCGCGGCAATCGCGATGTCTATGTCGTTGGTGCAACGAATGTAGGCAAGTCAACATTAATTAATCGCTTGATTCGGGACTATAGCGATTTGGATGGCGAGCTTACCACTTCTCGCTACCCGGGGACGACACTTGATATGATCCATATCCCCCTTGACGACGGGAAGCATATCATTGATACACCGGGGATTGTGTACAAGAGCCGCTTGACGGAGCTTGCGAGCCGTGAGGACTTATCTTCCCTGCTGCCGGACAAATCATTGAAGCCACTGGTATACCAATTAAATGAAGGGCAAACGCTGTTCTTTGGCGCGTTCGCTCGATTTGATTTCGTGGAAGGCGAGCGTCAATCCTTCACTTGCTACTTGTCGAACGATCTTCCGATCCATCGGACGAAGCTGGAACGTGCGGACGAGCTCTATCGTGATCACCGCGGCGAGCTGCTCGCTCCACCGACTCGCGAACGAATTGACGAGCTTCCAGCATGGACGAAGCACCAGCTTCGCATTGGGCGTGGAGGAGAGACAGACGTGTTCATTTCCGGCTTGGGCTGGATCAAGTGCAACGGTACAACTGGCGCGCTGGTTGAGATCCATGCGCCTAAGGGAGTTAAGGTGCTGGCACGCCACTCCTTAATTTAATTTTCGAAAGAGAAGAGACAGTCAATTAGCAGGGGGATGGGGTTCATGCCGGATAAGGATGCATCATATTCGAACAATCTTGTAATGAACATGAATAGCAGTTCCAAGGTGTATGCGGTAATCGGGGATCCGATTGCACATTCCAAGTCGCCGCTCATGCACAATGCAGCCTTGCAGGCGATGGACGTGAACGGGATATATACTGCATTTCATGTAAGGCCAGAACAGCTTGAATATGCCGTAGCAGGAATTCGCGCACTTGGTCTCGGAGGGGTGAACGTCACCATTCCGCACAAGGAGCGGGTGATGGCTTATTTGGATGAGATTGATGGCAGCGCTCAGGTGATTGGTGCGGTCAATACGATTGTTCAACGTGACGGCAAGCTGCATGGTTACAACACGGATGGTCTTGGATATGTTCGTTCCTTGAAGGAAGAGATGCAAGCAGATATCCCATCCTCCCGCATTGTAATTATAGGGGCTGGCGGTGCGGCTCGGGGGATTGCGCACGCTCTTCTTACAGAGGGCTGCAAGGAGCTCATCATTGCAAATCGTACGGTGGAGCGAGCGCAGTCACTTGCGGACGATTTGTCAGGATTCGGCAATGTAAGAGCAGTGATGTTGGGCGATGCGCCTGCAATTGCGCCGCACGATGTTGACATCGTCATTCAGACAACTTCCGTCGGTATGCATCCCCATATAGAGGCGTCACCCGTGTCCGCGGAATGGCTGCAAGCTCACATGCTTGTAAGTGACATCATCTATAATCCACTGGAAACAGCCCTGCTGCAAGCAGCAAAGGCGAAGGGGTGCCGGATTCATAATGGGCTCGGCATGTTCGTTCATCAAGGGGCGATCGCATTTGAATTGTGGACAGGCTTGAAGGCGCCGACAGCGCTTATGCGGCAGCGCGTACTTGAGACGCTGCAATCCTAATTTCAAGATGTGGATACTCTAATACAGAAGACATTTAGGCACGAAGGAGTCGCACGTTCCAGACATGGAAAGAAGACTCAATACTATCACTCATGAATAGATAAGGCAGGTTAAACTTATATGCTAACGGGTAAACAAAAACGCTATCTTCGCTCTCTTGCACATCATCTGCAGCCTATTTTCCAAGTGGGAAAAGGCGGTATGAATGATCAACTCGTACGTCACGTTGAGGATGCAATCGAGAAACGCGAATTGATGAAAGTATCGGTATTGAACAATTGTTTGGATGATCCGCGCGAAATCGCAGAGGAGCTTGCTTCACGCTCCGGATCCGAACTTGTTCAAGTCATTGGCAAAACGATCGTGCTGTACAAGGAATCGACAGATAACAAGCAGATTGAACTGCCATAACGATCACTGGAGGGCTACCGAATGAAGTTCGTAGGGATCATGGGCGGGACTTTTGACCCTATTCATCTCGGGCATCTAGTGGCAGCGGAATGCGCTAGGGAGACAGCTTCCTTAGATGAGGTATGGTTCATGCCAGCGCATGTGCCGCCGCATAAAGCGCATCGACCAGCTGCTTCTGCGGAGCAGCGCTTGGAAATGGCGAGGCTGGCGGTGCAAAGTAATCCGCATTTTCGAGTGTGCGACTGGGAGATTAAGCATGGCGGTGTATCCTACACGCTAGACACTGTCCATGGGCTGCGCCGGGAGTATCCCGATGTCAAGTGGGCGTGGATTATCGGCGGCGATATGGTCGCTTACTTGCCCCAGTGGCATCACATCGATGAGCTGATGGAGCAGATTCAATTTGTTGGATTGCATCGTCCTGGATCAAGCTGGGATGCTGCCAAGCTGCCTGCTGCGTGGTCTTCTCGGCTCATCGAGAGCGAGATGCCGCAGATGGATATCTCATCGACCGATATTCGGCAGCGATTGGCCGAAGGGCGATCGATCAAGTATATTGTGCCGGACGAGGTTCAACAGTATATAGCAAGGTGGGGTCTATATGAATCGGACGCGCGAACAACTGATTGAGGCTGTACAATCCCAGATGCCAGCTGTAAGGTGGCAGCATACGCAAGGGGTTATGACAACAGCCGTTCAACTGGCCAAGAAGTATGGAGCAGACCCGAATAAGGCGGATATCGCGGCCATACTGCACGATGTAGCAAAGTACTGGCAGACAGATCGAATGGAACAGATGATTCGGGAACATAACATGCCATCCGAATTGCTGGAGTATGACAAGCAATTATGGCATGCGCCTGTGGGCGCACATGTGGCGCAGCATGAATATGGAATTGAAGATGTAGAAATACTGGATGCAATCAAGTACCATACTTCCGGCAGAGAGAAGATGACCTTGCTGGATAAGGTCGTATGTCTGGCAGATTACATCGAGCCGGGGCGGGATTTCCCTGGAGTTTATCATATACGTGAACTGGCGGAGCAGAATCTAAATGCGGCGTTAATTGCCGGATTTGACTCGACCATTCGATTCTTGATTGAGCGCCGACGCCGGGTATTCCCGCTGACGATCCATGCTCGCAATGGGCTGATCCTCGAACTGGATACAGAACTTGAACAGTCAGCAACATAATCAGTGAAATGGACTTAGGAAATACAAGAATAAGAATGGTTTTTAAACACAATGTGGAGGTAATTGAATGGCAATCAACATTAAGGACTTGCTCGAAATCGCCGTAAGTGCGGCTGAAGATAAGAAAGCGATGGATCTTATTGCGCTTGACCTGCAAGGCATTTCCCTCATTGCAGATTATTTCGTAATCTGCCACGGGAACTCAGATACACAAGTTCAAGCGATTACGAACGAAATTCGCAAGCGTGTGCATGAGGTAGGCGGACATGTGCGTGGTACAGAAGGATTTGATTCCGCACGCTGGGTTCTCATTGATTTGGGCGACGTAATCGTGCACGTGTTCCACCGCGAAGAACGCGAGTACTACAACATTGAGAAGCTGTGGTCCGATGCGAAAGTTGTGGAGTTTGCATGATTTGGGAAGCAGGAACGATTCAACGATTAATAATCGACCGTGAAGTATCTCCGTACGGATATTTCTTGACGAACGGAGAGCAGGACGTGTTGCTGCATTATACAGAGCTTACGGGCAAAGTAGAGCCTGGTGATTACGTGGAAGTGTTTTTATATTATGACACGGAAGATCGCATTGCTGCGACAATGAAGCGTCCGCTGTTGACACTAGGAGAGGTTGCTAAGCTTACGGTTGCGGATATTCATCCGAAGTATGGCTGCTTCCTGGAGATGGGGATTGGACGTCAGCTGCTGCTTCCGAAGGGAGAGCTTCCCGAGTTTGAGCCACTTCATCCGAAGGTTGGCGATGAGGTATATGTCCGTATGGAACAAGATCGCTACGGACGACTTATTGCACTGCCAGCTCGTGAAGATGATTTGGTTCCTTATATGTTCGCAGCTCCTGAGTCTTGGAACAACACATGGCGCGATGCGGTCGTGTACCGTCCTCTCAAGATGGGAACGTTCGTAGTGGTAGACGGCGCGCCTGTTGGAGAAGGTGTTATTGGATTCATACATGAATCGCTTCGTCCGCGCCTGCTTCGTCTAGGTGAGTCTGTCCGTGTTCGTATTACGCATGTGCGTGAGGATGGCCGCGTTAACGTTACGATGGCAGAACGCAAAGAAGTCGGCATGGATCAAGATGCTGAACGCTTGTTCACCTTCTTGAAGGAGCGTCCGAACGGCACAATGCCATATTCCGATGAGACGCCTGCCGATATTGTGAAGCAGCGCTTTGGCATTAGCAAGTCAGCATTCAAGCGTGCTATCGGCCGCTTGATGAAGGCAGGTCTCATTCGTCAAAATGGGAATTGGACCGAATTGACGGAAACGGCTGCTGCAATGGATACGGCACAGCTTCACAAGGCACTGTCGGCGGCACAAGCCGAAGCGCGTGAAGCACATAAGGCTCGCTCGCACGGCACCGACAATGCACGCTAAGTCCTTCGTTCAACATGCATTACGAATGATGGAATGATGGAATGATGGAATGAGGGAACAACCTCCGGCAGGGGAAGTGAAGATAGATGATTTCATATGGGCGTGTAGCGGAGGTTTATGACCGCTTAATGGAGGACATGCCATACGACCAGTGGGTGTCATTTGCTCGGCAGGCCTGGGAACGATTTGGAAGCGGCGAGGTTCGTTCTATCGTTGACCTTGGCTGTGGAACCGGGAGTACGGCATTGCCACTGGCGAAGCTCGGTTATGATGTAATCGGCATCGATATTTCAGAATCGATGCTGTCAATTGCGAGCAGCAAGGGAATAGAGGCTGGACCGCTGAAGGGCGACGTGCGTTGGGTGAATCAGGATATGTGCGATTGGGCCATGCCTGGAGAAGCGGATGCCGTCGTTTCGTTCTGTGACAGCTTGAACTATGTGACAGAAGAGGACGACGTGAAACGTGCTTTTCAAGCTACCTATAACAACTTGAGATCTGGCGGCGTTTTCTTGTTCGATGTGCTTCATGTCCGTCAATTCGAACATTATGCGGAGACCCAGCCTTTTGCCTATGATGATGAAGATATCTCTTATATTTGGTTTTCGGATTATGATGAAGAACGCCAGGAGATTGAGCACCAGCTGACCTTGTTCGTTCGTCAGCAGTCCGGAGGCTTGTACGAGCGTATTGACGAGGAGCATGTTGAACGCGCCTATGATCCAGACTGGTTAGAACGTATGCTGAAAGAAGCTGGTTTCGATCATGTCGAGCAATTTGCGGACTTTGAATGGCAGTCACCGGACGAAGAGTCGCGCCGAATCTTTTTTGTTGCAGTGAAGCCATAAAGATAGATGTGCATAGTTTCTGAAGATGCATGTGATATGCACATTGATCCGTCGTGAGATGTAGAATTCGGTGTTACTTTCTCAATTCAAAGCGAATGAACAAGAAAGATTTGGAGTTGCATGGCGATCATTGACAATAAGAAAATTTTTCATTATGATATAGCTACTTGCATCTATTTGGATGCATCATAATCATATTCAAGCTGAATAGGTAGAATGGAAAGACTTCGAAGAGGAATAGTACCTTAGGTCCCATCTTCAGAGAGCCGGCGGTTGGTGCAAGCCGGTGATGGTGCAGAAGCGAACTCGCCTCAGAGTCGCGCAGCAGAATCGGGAGCGGTAAGCTGCGACGTATTGCCAGCGTTAATGGTGTAAAGGGAGTGGATAGCAAAGCATGCTGTCCGCTAACTAGGGTGGTACCACGGGAATAATGCCTCTCGTCCCTAGCGATAATCGCTAAGGATGGGAGGCTTTTTTAATCACATTTATTCATTGCCACAAGTATGACGGACATGCGCGAGCAGCCGTCTGGGCATCGTAGGAGGAGTAAGCATGAGTCAAGAAGCGAAGCAGCCGCACGGTTACGTGCCGCAGCAGATCGAGCCGAAATGGCAATCCTATTGGGATGAACATAAGACATTTGCAACGACAGAAGATGAGAACAAGCCGAATTTCTATGCACTGGATATGTTCCCATATCCATCTGGCGCCGGACTTCATGTAGGACACCCGGAAGGATATACGGCTACAGATATCATGTCTCGTTACAAGAGCATGCAAGGATACAATGTCCTTCATCCGATGGCATGGGACGCATTCGGCCTTCCAGCTGAGCAATATGCGATCGATACGGGACAGCATCCGCGTGAATTCACGGTGAAGAATATCGACAACTTCCGTCGTCAGATCAAGTCCTTGGGCTTCTCTTATGATTGGGATCGTGAGTTCAGCACAACTGATCCGGAATATTACAAGTGGACGCAGTGGATCTTTATTCAGTTGTACAAGAGAGGACTCGCTTACGTTGCAGAAGTTCCTGTTAACTGGTGTCCAGCCCTCGGTACTGTACTTGCGAATGAGGAAGTCATCGATGGCCGTTCGGAGCGTGGTAACCACCCAGTTATTCGTAAGCCAATGCGTCAGTGGGTATTGAAGATTACGGAGTATGCAGAGCGTTTGTTGCAAGATCTGGATGAACTTGACTGGCCGGAGAGCTTGAAAGACATGCAGCGCAATTGGATTGGGAAGTCCAAGGGAGCTGAAGTTCGCTTTGTAATCGACGGTCACGAAGAGGAACTGGTTGTATTTACAACTCGTCCAGATACGCTGTTCGGTGCAACTTACTGTGTCATGGCTCCTGAGCATGAGCTTGTCGAACGCATCACGACAGCTGAACAGCAAGCTGCTGTGAAGGCATATCAAGAGCAGGCGGCACGCAAGAGCGATCTGGAGCGTACGGATTTGGCGAAGGATAAGACGGGTGTATTCACAGGCAGCTATGCGGTGAACCCGGCGAATGGAGCGAAGCTTCCAATCTGGATTGCGGATTATGTGCTTGCTGGATACGGTACAGGTGCAATTATGGCTGTTCCTGGACATGATCAGCGCGACTGGGAATTCGCGAAGCAATTTGACCTGCCGATCATCGAAGTGATTGAAGGCGGCAATGTACAGGAAGAAGCATATTCCGGCGATGGAGCTCATGTGAATTCAGAATTCCTGAACGGAATGGACAATGCGGCTGCAATGGCGCGCATGATTGAATGGCTTGAAGCAGAAGGCAAGGGCGAAGGCAAGGTAACGTATCGCCTGCGCGACTGGTTGTTCAGCCGTCAACGCTACTGGGGAGAGCCGATTCCAATTCTTCATCTGGAAGACGGAACAATGAAGCCTGTACCGGAATCCGAACTTCCGCTTACACTGCCGGATGTCGATCAGATTCGTCCATCGGGTACTGGAGAATCTCCGCTTGCGAACGTAGACGAATGGGTGAACACAGTTGATCCGGAGACAGGCATGAAGGCTCGCCGTGAAACGAATACAATGCCGCAATGGGCGGGAAGCAGCTGGTACTACCTGCGCTACATCGATCCGCACAATAACGATGAAATCTGCTCCAAAGAGAAGCAAAAGAAATGGCTTCCAGTTGATTTGTACATTGGCGGCGTTGAGCATGCGGTTCTTCACTTGCTGTATGCGCGCTTCTGGCACAAGGTATTGTTCGACCTTGGTGTCGTAGATACGAAGGAGCCATTCCAGAAGCTTGTTAACCAAGGGATGATCCTTGGTACAAATGGCGAGAAAATGTCTAAGTCCCGCGGCAATGTCATCAATCCAGATGATATTGTGAACGAGTTCGGCGGAGATACGCTGCGCATCTATGAAATGTTCATGGGTCCACTGGAAGCGACGAAGCCATGGAACACGAATGGTGTAGAAGGAAGCTACCGATTCTTGAGCCGCATCTGGCGCTTGTTCATTAACGAGGAGACAGGAGCCCTGAACAGCAAGATTGCTGACGGAACGGATGGAGCAGATCCGGCCTTCGTTCGTACATGGCACAAGACCATCAAGAAGGTGACGGAAGACATCGAAGGATTCCGTTTCAATACGGCAATCAGTCAATTGATGATCTTCATTAATGAGGCGTATAAGACAGAGGTTCTTCCACGCCAAGCGATGGAGAACTTCGTTCAATTGCTGGCACCGCTCGCGCCACATATCGCGGAAGAATTGTGGCAGCGTCTTGGCTACCAAGAGTCGATTACGTACGCTGCGTGGCCGACTTATGATGAGTCGCTTACAGTTGATGCGGAAGCAGAAATTGTTATTCAAGTGAATGGCAAGATTGTATGCCGTGCAAATGTAGCAGCAGATGCTGACGAAGAAGCAATGCAGCAAAAAGCGATGTCCCTCGCGAACGTTCAGGATGCCATCGCTGGCAAGACGGTTCGCAAAGTCATCGCAGTAAAAGGCAGACTTGTTAACATTGTGGTCGGTTAAGTTCTTCGCCAAATAGTTGGGATTCGACCTTGTGTAAATCCTCCTCATATTTGGCATGGGTGACTTGAATGAGCTGCTGGAATACCCCATCCAGCTCACCATCCAACAGACGGAGCGCCTCGGCGGTAATGCCGCCGGGGACTGCTACCCGCTGTCTCAAGTGCTCAAGGCTGAATCCTCCCTCCGTTAGCAGCTTGCCAGTACCAAGCAGCATCTCGCTGGCCAGGCGCTCTGCCTCATTCCTTTCGATTCCTGTAACTTCAACTGCAGCCTCTATCCATTTCTGCACGAAAAAGGCGATAAATGCCGGCCCACAGCTTGAGATATCCGAAGTGATGCGCGTATACTGCTCGGATACCTGAACTGGACGACTTATGGACATCATCAACTGTTCCAATAGCAGCCTGTCTTCTGTTTGAATCCTGCTTCCATACATACATAAGGATGCTCCACTCCATACATAATTCGTAACACTTGGTATAATTTTTGCTATCTTGCAGGACAGCTGCCGCTCCAAATGGCTAATGAGCACTGGACTCGTTATCGATACAACGATGAGAGAAGGCTTTACATATTGTGCGATTTCGTTCAGAACGGCTTTGAATTCTGAAGGCTTCACACATAAAAAGACGATATCGCTTTCTTGTACAGTTTCTACATTGCTGCTGGACAATTGCAGCCCAGGATATTGCGCAGCCAGCTGTTGAACCTTATTCCTCGTGCGATTGCTCGCGATAAGCTGAGATGGTTCCAATGCACCTGATTGAATAAGTGCTTCAATGATTGTAGACCCCATGCTTCCCGTACCTATAAACCCGACTTTCAAGTACGTTCCCTCCCTTTGCTTCTGCCTATTCCGCTGTTGTCGTAGGACGTGATTATGTTCACTTCGTATTCATTTGTGATGAACACAAGTTTATCAAGCTTATTGATCCATATGATGACATGGTTGACCATTATGCCGTCATTCGCTGACGAAGGGTGTGGTGACATGAGAGAAGGAATGAGGAAGACCAGAGCATTGCCAATGCGATGGCTAATTGCAATGAGTCTAGCAGTAATCGGTGTTGCAATCTGTATGTGGATATGGGTGAAGCCGCAAGGGTCACTGCAAGCAGGGACTTGGACGGATTTGAATGATGAGATTGATTCGATAATGACTGCTGAAGGGAAGGAAGCCCAGATCACGGAATCGAAGATGTCTTCGAAGTCGACTCCCGCTGCGGAACAACATGCACAGAACAAGCAGCAGTCTTCCGTATCGACAGTAGCCCATAAGGATGATGGTGCTGATACGGGAAAGGGAGGACAATCGGAGGCCGCTAGTTTACTTCCTTTAACGGATATCCTTAAGACGGAGAAGGAGCATTCCAGTGCGGCTGGGAACAAGGGAGCTAAGGGAGCTGTGTCCCAACTTCTTAACATTAATGAAGCTGATGAATCTGCACTGGTGACACTTCCAGGTATTGGCCCGAGTAAAGCGAAAGCAATCATTGAATATCGCGAGAAGAAGGGTGCCTTCCGCCACGTTGACGATCTCATGAAGGTGAAGGGAATCGGCAAGAAGATGATGGCCAAGATCCGTGATCAGGTACGTGTAGAATAATATGCGTGAAATGTGCAACATTGTGATGTCTTTAGTTGCATGAATGCGCAGGCCTGCTTACAATAAGGGTAACATACACAACATAGACAAAGGCAGAAGAATGGGGATTGGAGTTATGACAACGACTATGCGCAAAGACTGGGATACGTATTTTATGGATATTGCCTATATGGTGTCTACTCGCTCGCGCTGTCCAAGACGGCATGTGGGCGCTGTGCTCGTACAGGGCAAGAAGCTGCTTGGCACCGCTTATAATGGCGCTCCGATGGGGATTCCTGACTGCAGTGAGGCTGGCTGCATGATCGCAGAACAATATGAGAAAGTTGTCGTAGACGGCGAAGCGCAGATGGTTAAGAAGCAGCGCTGCATTCGCACGATCCATGCAGAACAGAATTTGCTGCTATTCACGGATCGGAATGATAGAGAGGGATCTACGGTATACGTGACGGATCAGCCTTGTTGGACATGTGCCAATATGCTTGCCAACAGTGGTGTTGTCGAGATCGTTTATCACCGTCCTTATTTGAAGGATAGCGATAAAGTGGCTGCGATGATGGAGCATAAAGGAATTGTGTTCCGTCAACTTGATCATTATCATCCGCCAGCAGAGTCGGTAATGGATGAAGTTAGCGAATAAATGTATCGTTCTGAATAGGGATGAGGAAGAACCTCTGTGCTCAAGCAGCACTGTTCGTTTCGCATTTAAATGCGAAGAGCAGTGCTGGCGAGTATGGAGGTTTTTTGTGTATGGGTAGGGGGGGATGGTATGCTGGCACGTCGACCGTTGGTTGTGGCTGCCTGTATGATGGCCGGAGGCTTCCATCTAAGCGCAGTTCTCTCGAATGGAGAGGCTTGGATTGCAGCTCTCGGAATTGTGCTGGTATTGCCGCTTTGTGTCATAGGAGGCTGGTGCAGACGTATGCAAGCAGTCTTGTATGCGCTGCTGCTGCTTATGGCTGTACTCTATTATCAGTTGACGGTGAACAGTGGAGATAGTGTCTGGTCGTATGAGGGAGTTAGTTCTTATGTAGATCAGGTACAGGAAGTGAACGGAGAATGGGAAGGGGTGATCCTAACCCCGCCAGAGCTGGACGGAGATCGGATGCAGTTCCAATTCGGAGTTACAGGCTGGAGAACACCAGAAACGAAGCGCATGGAAAGTGTAAGGGAGACGCTGCTAGTTCAAATCAAGTTATCTAGTAAACAGGAACTGCAACAGGTGGATCAATGGAACCGAGGGCAATTGGTGCGTATACAAGGTAAGCTTGAGGCTCCCGGCGATGCGGGGAACTTTGGCGGATTCAGCTACAGAGACTATTTACATACTTTGCAAATCGACTGGTTGTTGAAGGTGTCGGGTTTACAGCATCTGACCTCGCATACAGCAATTGAGACGATCTCTTCCTATGCACCTACTATCATGTGGAATCGAATGCTGGCATATGTGGATCAAGGCAGGGAGCGTCTGGCTGCGATATTGGAGCATATGTACAAGCAGCCCCATAGCGGCTATATGCAAGGGCTTATCCTGGGAACACGGGGGGATATGGATCCGGATATTTATCAACAGTTCTCGCAGTTGGGACTTACCCATATACTCGCCATATCTGGATTGCACGTAGGTGTACTTATCGGAGCTCTATTGTATCTCTTCCGATTGCTGCGCATGACGAAGGAGACGGGCATATCGATCACGATGGGGTTCATCCCGATGTATGTATTGTTGACGGGGGCGTCGCCATCGGTTATTCGTGCAGGTATGATGGCTTTCCTAGCCCTTTATGGGGCAAAGAGAGGCTGGTTGAAGGATGGGCTGCATCTTCTGGCAGCTGCCTTCATTTTCATGGCGGTATGGCAGCCTCGTTATGTACTGCAGGTCGGATTTCAATTGTCTTTTATTGTCACGGCTGGGCTGATTTTATTTGTTCCCCTCGCTATGAGGCTAATGGCTTCTTTGCCGCGGACATTGGCCAGTTCGCTCTCGGTTACACTGGTTGCACAAGCTGTTTCGCTGCCTCTTACTGTCTATTACTTTAATCAATTTTCGCTGTTGTCCTTTTTGGCTAATTTTGTTATTGTCCCCCTCGTCAGCGTTGTTGTGCTTCCAATTGGCTCAGTATCGTTGATTGTCGGTTCACTATATGAACCTGCGGCAGTACCGATCGTTTGGCTTGTTGAACGGTTGAATGAGGTTACGTTCCAACTAGTGTATTGGCTGGCACAAATGGAAGGTGCTACGATCATATGGCCGACCCCTCCATTATGGTGGATCGCTCTTTACTATCTCGGATTCGCCTTGGCGCTGACTTCTGTTCGGCGTTGGTGGGATGCGAGGCAGATTAACCGCAGAGAAAGAGATCGAGGGCATAATTTGAACCATGCTGATGATACACAACCGCTCGATTTTATCCAGCTCCCGGCAGGCGGATATCGATATAGAGGAGCAATTGCGCTTGCAGCCGCTTGCTTGCTCGGGTTCATCGTGCTGCAAGGATATTCCATGGGGCGTTCGAATGATGCAGTTGTTAGTTTTATCGACGTCGGTCAGGGTGACAGCATCTTAATTTCAACGGCTTCGGGCAAACAGATGCTTATTGATGGCGGGGGTACTGTGAATTTTCGCAAGCCAGAAGATCGCTGGCGGGAACGCAGAGTGCCCTTTGAGATAGGGGAGAAGGTAGTTGTTCCGTTGTTGAAGCAGAGAGGCATCAGAGAATTGGATGCTGTTCTGTTAACGCATGCCGATCAAGACCATGCTGGGGGATTGCAAGCTGTACTGAAGCATATCCCGGTGAAGCAGTTCATTATGAACGGGACATGGAAGTATTCCGCCTCGATGAACAGTCTATACCGCACTGCGATTGATCAAGGGATCCCTATTCGCAAATGGGAAGCAGGCCAGCGATGGAAGCTAGATTCGTGGAGCTCCTTAGAGGTGATGTATCCTTATCCTTCGACGGATGGTTCTACCCTCGACTTTCAAGACAATCAGAACGAGGCCTCCCTTGTCGTCCAATTGACACTTATCCATCCAACAAGTAGGAAGCAGGCGGTATTCATGCTTACAGGAGATCTGGAAGCCGATGGAGAGAGGCAGATGCTCGAGCGTGTTGCATTGCAGCAATCGAAGTCTATCGACGTCTTGAAGGTGGCTCACCACGGAAGCAAAACCTCTACTACACCTGAATGGCTTGAGCAATGGAAGCCCCAGATAGGGGTCATATCGGCAGGGCGCAATAATCGATATGGACACCCTCATCCGAAGGTGCTGGATACACTGCATGATGCGAAGGTTCCTGTGAAACGAACAGATATGGAAGGGGAGATCCAATTCAAGCTGACGCCTAGTGGTTTGAAGGTGAGGGCGAAGCGTGATAGGATACATTTATAGAATGGAGCAGACAGCACGTCATGCGACGTGCTCTTTTCCTGTTTCTTTCTTCTATTTTTTAAGTTTCGTGACAATTTGATATGCTTTTCAGGGTGTTTTTTGCTATGCTAATCTTGAATTATTGAAGGGAATATCAAGTATTAAAATTAATCTACAAATTGGTAACGATCATCTGCAACCATTTCAGACGTTCTCACGTCAATGGATATGCAAGAGAGGGGGATCAAGGTGGTAGAGCCAGGACTCATTCGATCCGCTCAGTCTGGCGATAGAGACGCGCTTATCACTCTTTTGCGGGAAATCGAACAATATGTGTATCGAACTGCTTATTACATACTGAATAATGAGCAGGATGCACTGGACGCGTCCCAAGAGGCCTTAATCCGGATATATACTAAAATTCAATCGTATGAGGAGAAAGCACAGTTCAAGACTTGGGTACAGCGCATCGTGACGAATATTTGCATCGACAAATTCCGCCGCACGAAGCCGACTGTATCGATAGAGGAGCATAATCTCACATTCCTTGGCAATGAAAGCGTAGAGAGGGATGTCCTATCCTCCCATGCAGCGCAGGATATACGAGAAGCGATTGATCAACTGCCGGAACATCACCGTGCTGTCGTTGTTCTTCGCTACTTGCAAGATTTCTCGTATAACGAAATTGCTGATAGCTTGAACTTGCCTCTCAATACGGTGAAATCATATCTATTCCGCGCCAGACAACAGCTGCAGACTATGCTGCAAGATTACGAGAAAGGTGGTGTGCGAGGATGAACTGTTCAGAGGTGATGGAACTTATGCAGCGGAAATTGGATGGAGACTTGAATGATTCGGAACAGCACCTTCTGACTGAGCATATTAACCATTGCCCCGCCTGCAGTGAGATGGCTAGGCGATTGGAACGACTCCATACGGAATTAGTTCAGCTGCCTAAGGTCGAGCCGAAATTCAGCCTAGTTGATGCGATTATGCCAGCGCTGGATATCATTGATCGAGATGAGCAGCTAGCTGCGGTCGAACCAAATGCAGAAGCATATCCGCAAGAGGCTGTGTCAGCGGGCCATGCAGCGACTGGATCGCCTATCAAGCCGTGTATCGTCAAGGGAACTGCGACGCCTCAATCAACTCAGCAACGTTGGTTCGAACGAATCCGCTGGCGTGCGACCAGCGCTGTCATCGCAGCAGGGCTTGTGCTTGGTCTATTTATTGTCAACTTCAAGCCGCCTACAGAGGAACAGGCTGGCGAGTTTAGTGAGCTTAGGAACGAGCAGCTCATGAAGACCGAGACTGCAGACAAATCCGATAGTTCTCAAGTTACGAAATCCGAATCTAGCTCTCCGATGAAGGAAAAACCGTCGAATAACGATCCACAGAACAATTCAACCGAACCTTCTTCATATGCGACAACAGAGGAAACGGGAGAAGCGGATAAGGAGAAGTCTACTCAAGATAGACAGAAGGAAATGAAAGACTCATCCCAACAGAAGATCGGCATTCCGACACCGAAGGATGTGGAGAAGAAAGAAAGCACTTCTCATCCTAAGAAGGATCAGGAGACAGTTTCAGCAGATCGTTCTGTGGCAGGTGGACAGACGCGAACAAGACCGGATGCAGACAAACAGCCGCCAAATCAAGATGGGCAGAAACAAGATGCGAAGAAGGATCCACAGCAGAAGGATACAGAACAGGTTCTAGCAGAAGAGCCGCCGAAAGAGCCTCAGAAGGATGGAAGCGATAAGATGCCAGAACAGAAGGAAATTAATTCCTTTGTCGGCCCTTCTATTACATCTGTAGCCGAAGCGACGGCACCGAACGGCAGCCTTATGGCGACATGGGACAATGGACAGCTGCTGCTCTATAAGCTAAATGGTCAGGAGCGAACGAAGCTGCAGACGATTGCTGTAGCAGAGAAGCCATCTGAGCTGATTTGGTCGGCAGACAGCTCGAAGCTGACAGTTGTCGCATCCAGAGAGGATGGGAAGTCGAGTAAGCTCCAGTATGAACTGAAGAATGATGCGCTCGAGCCGATTGTGGACGCAGGCAATCCAGCGGAGAAAGAAGTCATTCAAGGAACAATTCAACAATCGAAATAAAAAGGGCTTACATGCAGGGCTATCATGCACACATTGTTACGTCTTTGCGTATAGTATGGTATCAAGAAGACAGAATGCTTTCCCGTACGTCGAATGACCATTTGTGCGGAGTTTCTAGAGCTTCGTGGCAAATGTTTATTATAGATGTTAGGGGACAAAGGGACTCGCGCAACAGTGATGTTGTGCCAGTCCCTTTGTTTTTGTGTCAAAGTCTGCTATGATGAGGTTCGTTATATCGTAAGGGGAGGCTAGCAATTTGGTAGATATTAAAGCAGCCGTCAAGGAAATTAAGCGCGGCTTTCCGCGCTCTATCTATATTCTGTACGGTACTGAAAAATATCGGATTCAGGAGTTCGTACAATTCTTAATAGAGCATGCAGTCGGTGAAGATAATCGTGAATTAGCAATTATGAAGATGGATACTTCGGAACACCCGGTTGAGGCAGTCGTTGCAGAGGCGGAGACGATGCCGTTTCTAGTTCCACGCAAATGTATTCTGGTGAAGGATTCGACAGTATTCGCATCTGGGAAGGATGGCAAGATTGAGCATCAGACGGAGCGATTGCTTGAGTATATGGATAATCCAATGGACACGAGCATTGTTGTATTTCTCGTGCAGGCGGACAAGCTGGATGAACGGAAGAAGACGGTTAAGAAAGCCAAGACAGCTGGAGCAGTGCTTCCTTTCCTGCCGCTTAGCGCAGACGAGCTGACGATGTGGGTTCGCAAGGAAGCGGAGAAGCATGAGTGCTCGATCGAGGATGAGGCTATCCGTGCAATTCTGAACAGTGCAGGGACGAATTTGCAGACATTGTCGGCTGAAATTGAGAAGTGCTGTCTGTTCACAGGGAGAGGCGGAACGGTTGTGGTAGAGACCATCCATTCCTTGATTGCCAAGAACACAGAACAGAATGTATTTCAGCTTGTTGAAGATATTATCAAACGGCGAGCGGATCAGGCGCTCGATACTCTGCACGAATTGTTGAAGCAGAAAGAAGAGCCTATTAAGATTATGGCGCTTATCGTACGGCAATTGCGGATTATGGTACAGGTGAAGGAATTGACGAGCCGCAGCTTCAGTCAGCAGCAGGCAGCTTCCCAACTTGGGCTGCATCCATACGCCGTCAAAATGGCTTATGAGCAAGCGCGTGACTATGATGGAAATAAGCTGACGCAATGGATAGCGGAGGCGGCAGAACTCGACTATGAAATGAAGTCAGGCCGAGTAGAGAAGGTACTAGGCTTGGAGCTCTTCATTATGCGGATGTCTAAAGGAATAGCAAGAATACAAAAAGAAACCAGAAGATGAACGCCGAGGCGTTCATCTTCTGGTTTCTTCGCTTCTAGCTAAGTATGAAAAGGCTCCAGCTTACGCTTGTGCAAGCAGAGCGTTCAATTTCGTCGCCAAGCGAGACTTTTTGCGGGCAGCCGCGTTTTTGTGTACCAAGCCTTTTGTCACTGCTTTGTCCAATTTCTTGGAAGCCAAAGCGACAGCAGATTTAGCTGTTTCTGCTTCGTTGTTCGCCAAAGCAGTGTCAGCAGCTTTAACAGCTGTGCGAAGTGCTGATTTTTGGGAAGCGTTCAACAGACGGCGCTTGTCGTTTGTTTTAACGCGTTTAACAGCGGATTTAATGTTTGGCATTGATTTCACCTCCGTTGCATCGTAGTGCGACAACAGAATCCAATTCCCTCGTTCATAAGAAAAATAGATTCACAACTTAAAGTATTCTATCACGCCACAACTTAAAAAGCAATACATTTACCATGTTGGTATCGGAATACACGAACGATGGATAAGGAACGTTCAAAGCTCTGACACGGTTGGCTTTCGCTTACATCCTGATTCGCATAAGAATTGCATCTGTGCACAAAATATACGTTAGAAAATGATGTGCGTAGAGGGAGGCGTTTACCATGACAGCAGATTTGAAATCTTATTCCGTTCGAACCGACTTAGCATTAGAATCGAGAGAAATCGCTCAGCCGGATCGTGCAATTCCAATACCTGGGGTGTCCGAAGAAGTAGAGGATGTTCGCGGGATTAAAGTAACGAAGATTCATGTTCAGACCGAAGAAGGATCACGAGCAATTGGCCGGCTTCCAGGGCGATATATTACGATTGAAGTACCAGGTTTGCGGCGCAAGGACAGCCAGCTCCAAGATCGCGTTACAACCAAGTTTGCACAGCTGTTCGAAGGGTTCTTGGCTGAAGTTGGAGTGAATAAAGACTCCAAGGCTCTTATTGTTGGTCTGGGGAACTGGAATGTCACGCCGGATGCGCTTGGTCCACTTGTCGTTGAGAATGTACTTGTTACTCGGCATTACTTCGAAATTATGCCGGATCAAGTGAGTCCGGGGTACCGAGAGGTAAGTGCAGTTGCACCTGGAGTGCTTGGAGTAACTGGGATTGAATCAAGCGAAATTGTACAGGGGATTGTAGAACGGACGAAGCCGGATGTCATCATTGCGATAGATGCATTGGCGTCCAAGGCGCTCGAGCGAGTGAATACGACCATCCAAATTGCAGATATCGGCATCCACCCAGGTTCTGGTGTAGGTAATAAGCGGCGTGGATTGACGAAAGACATTTTAGGAATACCTTGTATTGCAATAGGAGTGCCAACGGTCTGCTATGCATCCACGATTGTGAATAATGCGATTGATTATATGAAAGAGCATTTCAAGCAGGAAACGAATCAGACGAGAGAAATTCTTGGCATGCTGGATGACATTAGCGAACAGGAACGGTTAATGCTCGTCAAGGAAGTGCTTGAGCCGCTCGGCCATGATTTGGTTGTTACGCCGAAGGAAGTGGACGAGTTCATGGAGGATATGGCGAATATTATTGCGAGTGGGTTGAATGCCGCACTGCATGATGCAGTCGATACAGAGAATGTGAATGCGTATACGCATTAAGTCATCCACAAGTATGACGCGGTCATGCAATGGAGTAACGCCACGACAATAACGAAAAAGATCGAGTTCGGGCCTCCTTAATGTGCCTGCACTCGATCTTTTCGCTTGTTCTCTGACGAATCTATTCGTCGTTATCTTTCTATGAAGAATCGATATCTCATTTCATAGAAGCTGCATCATAAAGTAAGTAAGTGAGCATTCATAGCTGCTTACTTCGTTGCGACAGCACTTTGGCCTGTAATCGTTTGGCCGAACACGGGCTCAATCCCGCCTTCAAAACGAATGCGGATCGACATGCCCTCTTCGAACTGCGGTGTATCAGATACTTGGAAATGAATGTGGGGTTCGCTTGAATTTCCTGAATTCCCACACTCTCCTAGCAGTTGGCCTTGCTTGACAACGTCCCCCTTTTTGACAACAACGCTTCCTTTCTTGAAATGAGCAAGCATGCTGTATTCCCCGTTGCCATGATCAATGACCACGTAATTCCCTGCCATATCCTTCTCATTTGGAACGCCAACGGGATAATTGTCTGCAATATTGTTCTCCACTCGAACGACGGTTCCGTCTCGCGGGGCTACGACTGGTTGGCCAAATGCATAGTAACTTTCATTTTTCGTCGGATCACCTTTGTAGCTGAATCCATCACGCTCCATGATCAGATCATAGGCATACCGCTGTACTAATGATTCGTAATGATAGTTCAAGAACTCATTATTGCCGCCCCAGAACACAAACCATTGTCCCACAAACGGTGGCTTATAGGCTTGTTTGGTTGGATGAAGATCAGACTCCCATTTGTGAAGCGGGTACATTTGTAAAGTTACGATCTGATTGCCCGCTATCCCTGTTTGAATTCCTCGCAGCCCAGTTGCATCTGTCCATACATAGGATTCAATACCACTGAAGCTCTTGTGGGCGGCAAGGGTGGGACGCTCGCCCTCTTTCCATAGTGCTTGAAGCAGCTTCGGCAGATAGCCTTCCGGTATTGCTTCTTTTAGTTCCTTGGACAAATAGCGGTACAATTGCGAGCCGTTTCGTTCTTGGATCCACTGTTCAACCTGCTGCTGTGTAATTTGGACATTGGCTTTTTCCTGTACAGACACGATCTGGCCTGCTACAGAAGTCGAGATGGGGGCTTTATTCCCATCTTTTTGTTCAGCAGCGGCGGTTAACGGTACAAGCATGCTCAGTGCCATGCATGCAGATAGCAATGCGATTTTTCTTGGAGTAGGTTTCATATTCTGCCATCCTTTCGATAAAAGCTTGGAATGTTGTTATTAAATGTGGGTTATCTGGATGTGATTGTAATGGTAATGTCTAAACGGTATATAAACAGCTAGCTGAACTAGCGTTCGAATGTTACTTGATGGATTGGCTTTGTCCTTGAATGAATTGGCCCCTTATCGGGTCGATTTCGTTTTCGAAGGAAATGCGAATAGATCGTCCCTTCATCATGTCAGGTGAATCCGACACTTGATAGTGAATATGCGGCTCGCTTGAATTTCCAGAGTTACCGCATTGCCCTAACAATTGTCCTTTCTTGATCGAGTCTCCCACTTTGACCACAATACTGTCCTTTTTGAAATGAGCAAGACTACTGAATTCTCCATTGCCATGATCGATAACGACTACATTGCCTTCTAGTTGCTGTACATTGGATACGCCTCCAGGTGAATTATCTTCGATGTTGTTTACGACTCGAACTACTTTGCCATCACCCGGAGCAAGTACTTGCTGGCCAAATGCGAAATAACTCTCATTTTTAGTTGGGTCGTTCTGATAACTCAATCCGTCACGGACGATGATGAAGTCATAGGCGTAGCGCTGGTTCGGGTAAGCATAATGGTAGTTGACGAGTACGTTCCTTCCTCCGTGTCCCACGAACCATTGATCCGTAAATGGAAGACCATACACTTGCAAAGTTGGGTGATTGTCGGATTCCTGCTTCTGCAATGGAAGCAGTTTAATACCAGTGATTTGATCATCAATAATCCATATATTGATTCCCTTCAACCCTGCTTCATCGGTTAAAGCTAAATGTCTCGCTCCATTTAGGCTGTATTCGATTATTTGTAAGGGAATCTCATCTTTGTTCCAAAAATTACGGAGAAGCGTACTGAATCCTTCTTCAGATGCAATTTGTTTCATTTCTGCTGAAAAGTAGCTATACAATTTTGCTCCGTCACGCTGTTGTATCCATGTGGAAATGGACTCTGCTGTAAGCTGCTGTACATTTGCAAATTTGAATTCTGCAATGGCTCCGTTGCCTACTGTTGTGCTTCCTGTAGCAGCTTTCGTTTTTTGTTCTGCAGCAGATGCTAATGAGGGAGTCATGCTAATTGCGAGGCATACGGAAAGCGCAGCGAACCAGCTTTTTGAATTCGTCATTTTCTCAACCCTTTCTACTTAACCTTCATGCTTCATCATGAATGGTTTAGGTCAACCCACTGAAGCCATTGTAAAATACAAAGCTGAACAGAAAGAAAACAGGAGCTCATTAGTTTCTTAATTTTGAAGGCATTCTGCCGAAAGAGTTAAGGTTGCGTTAAGAAAGCGGTGATAAAGGGGGTAGAACAGTGTGATACAATGGGCACAAAAGTAGGATAAAAATATAAATCTCACAGTGAATGGGAGATGGAGGATATGAATTTGCAAGAGGCACGCATTCTCATCGTTGAGGATGAACTCGCGCTGAGCAAGATGGTTCAAGCAGTGCTGCAAAAGGAAGGCATGGAATACATAACTTGTGTCTCGACGGGAGAAGAGGCAATCCGTTGTATCGATAATTCACAAATGGATTTAATCATATTGGATGTGATGCTGCCGGGGAAGAGCGGTTTTGATATCGCTCCTTTTATTCGCCAGAAATGTGATGCCCCAATTATTTTTGTGACAGCGAGAACGACGGATCTTGATAAGCTAACTGGCTTTGCACTGGGTGGAGATGATTACGTTACGAAGCCGTTCAATCCATTGGAATTGGCTGCGCGAGCCAAAGCATTGTTGAAGCGTTATATGACGAATAAGGGGAAGTCAGAACCTTCAACTGTAACTGCTTTCCCGGAGGTCGAGCGGATATATCGCTATGGTGATTTCCAGCTTGATGCGGCTGCAGGAGAGCTTCGTGTTCGGGGGAAAGTTACGGAGTGTCCGGCAATGGTATTCCAATTGCTGTTGTTCTTTTGCGAACACCCGAATCGGATTTTCTCGAAATCGGAATTGTATGAGCGAGTGTGGGGGTATAATTCGCTCAGCGATGATAACACGGTCATGGTTCACATTCACCGAATACGGGAGCGAATTGAGGATCAACCGAGCAATCCACGTCTGCTGGTCACGGTTCGAGGACTAGGATACAAGCTTGTCCCGCCTGAGAAGGAAGAGGATGATCAATCAGAGCCAATATACGCACAGGGAGACAACAGATGAAGACGGGGAAGCGTTTGGCGTGGCATTATGGTGGTCAATGGATATTGATTGGGGTAATTTTGCTGTTCTTCGTGTTGATTACCTTCGGCTGGATGGTCGATCGGATGAATGAGCTTGAACTTAATCGCAATTTTATGCGTAATGGGTGGGGGTTCATCTCAGAATCAATTTCAATTGATGATGAAGGTAGAGTTACATGGGATGATGAATTGCTAAAACGCGTCCATACAAGCGGGGGCTGGCTGCAAATTGTAAATGAGAAGGGGGACGTGATCAAGTCATATCATGTACCGCCGGATGTTCCGAATCATTATTCGACTGGAGAGATTACTGCTTACTCGGAGAAGAATGTTCCTTTCCCTTATCATCTAGGTGTCTATGTAACAAGTATTAATAACCATATGATCACCGTATTATTTGGTGTTGATTCCTCCAAAGACATATTGCTTGAACGATGGCTGGCTGCCAGAGCGAAGGGAACGGAAGATGCATTCGGGGAAGCTGATAAGATGCTGCGTGATGAGAGAGCTTGGGTTCAACATATTAATAGGGACGGTAAAGAACTGCAATCATGGCGCAAGCCGGGAGAGTGGATTACACAGTATGCCGCATATGATATCGGCCTTCGTAGTGCGTATCCTGAACGATACGGCTGGAGTCTATCCTACCGCTATGAACCTCAGACGAAGGAAACATGGCTGCTGTACCGCCCTCACATTTCAACAGAGTCATCAATCCATGTGGCAGGATTTGCAGTAAGCAGCAACATCCAGTTAATCTGGATAGCCGTATCAGCTGTCATTGTCCTAATGATCCTTGTTTTTATTGGAATGGCATGGTGGCAGAGTGCCCGGCTTGCTAGACCGCTCCAGCATATTATGAATTGGACGGGGCAGATCCAGATCGGGAATTATAAGGAGCCAGTAAACGCGCGTGGAATCCCTCGTTCGCAGAAGTCCAATGGCAAATGGAAACGGAACTATCGGATTTACGGGGATGTGATTCATGCGCTAGAACGCATGGCCCAGCGTTTGCAGGAAGCGGATGAAGCGCGGAAGGGGAATGAAAGACTGAGGGAAGAATGGCTCGCGGGCATCTCGCATGATATGAAAACACCGCTTGCATCCATTATAGGATATGCGCATCTCTTAAATGCCCCTCAATATAGATGGTCAGAGCAAGAAATCGCCGAATTTGCAAATATGATGAAACAGAAGGCAGAGGTAATGGATGAGCTTATTCAAGAGCTGAATTTAACCTATCGACTTCAAAGCGGGAGTCTCCCCTTGCAGTTGGAAATCGTGGATTTGCGGGATTGGCTCCGAGAAGAATTGAGACATTTGCAGCCGCTGCCTGAAAATGCGACCGAACGTATCGTCTGTTCGATGCCAGAAGAAGAGGTTCTATTCTCGCTAGATCCGCGTTATTTCCGGAGAATGATCGATAATGTATGTGCAAACGTCTTCTTACATAATCCGCCGGAGACGAAGCTGCATGTACAGGTAGCCCGTAAGGAGCAAGAACTAGAGGTAATGTTTTTTGATGATGGGAATGGGATGGACGAGCAGACTTTATCAAACCTTTTCAATCGTTATTATCGAGGGACTTCTACGGATGAATCTGTACGCGGGTCGGGATTGGGGATGGCGATTGCTAAACAATTGGCAGAATTGCATGGGGGTACGGTGATAGCCAGAAGCATACTTGGCGAGGGAACATCTATCATTTTCACCTTCCCAGCTTCGGTAGACTCATAGAGTCTATTGTTATAATGCTTATGTTCCTTATTTTACATTTATTAATTGTTCTATTTCATAGATTGTCCTCATAGATTCTAGTAAACGTACTCTCTTAGATGAATCATCCTTAGCTGAGCTGAGAGGGGATACGGATGAAGGAGGACAGCACATGTTTCGGACATTTAATGTAGGAAAGTGGAAGCGGAAATGGCTGCAGGCGCTTGTCATGGGGCGGACGTTTGCATTGTTGTCTATCGGAACGGCTATGTTTTTTATCGTATTAGGTCTAGGAGGAATGGCGGAGAATAAGCTGAATTCCTCTCCCTTGTCTTCCATGAAGGGTGTTGCAGCACAGCTCTCGACGCGATTCTTCGTAGACATGATGGCTTTGGAGATGCCGAGTCTTCCACAAGGGGAAGGGGAGGCCACACTCACACGCAATCAAGTGGCTCAATTCCTTGTAAGACTTGCAACGAATGTGAATCCGCTTGACCCGAAAACGCTGCTAGCTGGTGAAGTGCCAGGGATTAATAGAGATGCCGCAATTCCACTTCGTCTAAGTATTGGCAATCAGACAGGCATCGAACCGCAGGATTATCCAACGTCCTTAGACAAAGGTGGGAATGCACAGGGTGAGCATGGCGGAGAGCCTCCACAAGATGTGACGCATGGTGAAGTTATAGACGAGAACGATAATGGGACAGAAGAACCACCTAAGTCCACAGATCAACCAACAAAACCAGGAACAGATAAAGGGGATTCTCCCACGCAAACAGAAGGAGACTCGAAATTACGCAAGGTTGTGTTCATCTATCATTCTCATAACCGTGAATCCTTCAATCCTTTGTTAAAAAAAGAAAGCAGCAATCCGAATGATCCCAAGAAGAATATTACGCTTGTAGGCAAGCGTCTGCAGGAGCAACTGGAGAAGAGAGGAATTGGAGCTTCCCATTCCAACAAAGACTATTCTTCCAGTGTAGAGGGCTACAACTGGAACATGTCCTATAAGTATTCGAAGCAGACGGTGAAGCAGGCAATGAGCGCGAATCAGGAACTGCAATTTTTCTTCGACATTCATCGGGATTCGAATAGACGCAAGGAATCCACTGTAACAGTTAAAGGGAAGGATTATGCAAGGGTTTATTTTATAATCGGACACTTAAATCCAAATTGGAAGAAGAATGAGCAGTTTGCAAATGAGATCCATGAACGTCTCGAGAAGAACTACCCAGGGATTTCCCGGGGAATATTCGGCAAGACTGCATTACAAGGCAATGGAGAGTATAATCAATCGCTTTCACCAAATAGTGTCGTTATTGAAGTTGGCGGTGTGGATAACACAATGGAGGAATTATACCGTACTGCTGACATATTAGCTGATTATATCGCAGACATTGTCCAGAAGAAAAAGGATGCCAAACCAGTCAATAAGCCAATTCCAAATCCAACGAACGGGAAAGATGTCGGCAAAACAGTGATGGGTAAAACGCAGTCGAAATCTGTAGGGACGAAGGGATAACCCAAGGAGGGCGCTTGCATGACACGGTTTATGAAACAACTGATCGGCATCGTGGTATTGCTAACGCTTGGTGTATTTATCGGCATGGAAATCACTACTTCAGGGATTGAGCGTATATATGGCCCGATCAATCCATCCCGCATGACAAGCGCCCCAGAGTCGACTGAACGATATTCCAGGGCTAATTCGAATCGAGACAATCTGCCGACGGATAATCGCCGAATGAACGAAGATGCTGCCGCTCAAGATAACTCGCGTTTGACAGTTAACGAGTCCGCTCCTATAGAAGAGTATCGTAATACATCAGCAGATACCGAGCGTAATACGACGAATAATCATGAAAATGATATCAACAATACGAATGTAGCGCCTCTTCCTCCGGTAAAAGATGCTACTGTGAATCAATTGGCGGACAAGACGGCGGGTATGCTGCAGCGTGCATCGCAAGCTGGTATTCAAGCGGTTGTTGGCTTGTTCAATGGACTATTCTAAGCGACATGTGTGTGCCTTAAAGGTTACCAGGATGAGAGGATTGCATGCCCCCATTGCTGTTAGAGGGTCATTCCGGTATAATAAATAAATTGAATCTTGGCATAGTGGTGGGGGTATTGAAATCGAATGACGGAATTGCTGTCACGACAAAAGAAAATTCGGAATTTTTGCATCATAGCACATATTGACCATGGTAAATCAACACTCGCCGACCGGATATTAGAATATACCGGGGCGTTAACGTCCCGTGAAATGCAAGCTCAAGTACTCGATCAGATGGATCTGGAGCGTGAGCGTGGGATAACCATTAAATTGCAGGCTGTGCGCTTGAACTACACAGCAGATGACGGTGAAGAGTATATCCTGAACCTGATTGATACACCGGGACACGTCGACTTCACGTACGAAGTATCCCGCAGCTTGGCTGCTTGTGAAGGCGCCTTGCTCGTTGTAGACGCTGCGCAAGGGATTGAGGCTCAGACGCTGGCGAACGTATATTTGGCGCTAGATAATGATTTGGAGATCATCCCGGTTATTAATAAGATTGACCTTCCAAGTGCAGAGCCTGACCGTGTGAAGCAGGAGATCGAAGAAGTTATCGGTCTGGATTGCTCTGAGGCGGTTCATGCTTCTGCCAAAGCAGGTATCGGAATTAAGGAAATTCTGGAGCAAGTGGTGCAGAAGGTCCCTGCTCCAACAGGGGATCCAGAAGAGCCGCTTAAGGCGCTTATCTTCGACTCCCATTATGACCCGTATAAAGGCGTAATCGTGTACGTTCGCGTTATCGACGGTGCAATTCGCGCGGGCAGCAAAATTAAAATGATGGCAACGGATAAGACATTTGAAGTTATCGAGGTTGGTGCGTTCAAGCCGCGCATGTCAATTGTCGATGAACTTAATGTTGGCGATGTTGGCTTTGTTGTAGCTGGTATTAAAAATGTAGGGGATACTCGTGTCGGTGATACGATCACGGATGCGAAGAAGCCGACTCTGGAGCCGCTTCCAGGTTACCGTCGGATCAATCCAATGGTATTCTGCGGCTTGTATCCGATCGAAACATCGGATTATAACGATCTGCGGGATGCGTTGGAGAAGCTGCAATTGAACGATGCGTCTCTTACATTCGAACCGGAAACTTCCTCAGCGCTGGGCTTTGGTTTCCGCTGTGGCTTCCTTGGTCTTCTGCATATGGAGATTATCCAGGAGAGAATTGAGCGTGAATTCAATATTCCGCTCATTACGACAGCACCAAGCGTTATCTATCGCGTTACGTTGACGAATGGCACTTCTCTAGACATCGATAACCCGTCGAATTATCCAGAGCAGGGAAAGATCGATTTTGTAGAAGAGCCTTATGTCAAAGCATCTATTATCGTTCCTAACGATTTCGTCGGAGCGATTATGGAACTGTGCCAAGGCAAACGCGGTGATTTTGTGGATATGCAGTATCTGGATACGACACGCGTAACAATTACGTATCAAATTCCATTGTCGGAGATCGTATATGACTTCTTCGATCAATTGAAATCAAGCACAAAAGGATATGCATCCTTCGACTATGAATTGTCCGGTTACCGCAGGTCTAATCTTGTGAAGATGGACATCATGCTTAACAACGAGCAAGTCGATGCGCTGTCTGTTATCGTGCACAAGGATCGTGCCTACCATCGTGGTAAACTCATTTGTGAGAAACTGCGTGGACTGATTCCGCGTCAAATGTTCGAGGTACCAGTGCAGGCGTCTATCGGAACGAAGATTATTGCGCGTGAAACGGTTAAGGCAATGCGTAAAAATGTACTCGCGAAATGTTACGGCGGCGATATTTCCCGTAAGCGGAAGCTTCTTGAGAAGCAGAAGGAAGGGAAGAAGCGCATGAAGCAGGTCGGCAGCGTTGAGGTGCCGCAGGAAGCGTTCATGGCCGTATTGAAAATCGACGATAACTAATTCGGAGGAGGGGGCGGAACGCCTCCTCTTTTTTAGAAAGATCATAATTATAGATAGGCTGGTGTCATACAGCCATGAAAGGAGGGTCTCGCCATGCCGGCGAATCAACCTTCACCAGAGCAAGCATCAATACCGACACGTGCTCCACGCGCGGTATATATTCATATTCCATTTTGTACGAACAAATGCCATTACTGTGATTTTAACTCCTACGTACTGAAAGGACAGCCTGTTATGGATTATTTGCGGGCGATGGAGCAGGAGATGGCACATACAGTGGAGCAGTATCCTCCAGGCGTCATTGACACGATATTTGTAGGCGGCGGTACCCCAACGGTCTTGACGCCAGATCAAATGTCTTACTTCTTGGAGTCCGTTCGTAAGGCATTTCCGAACTGGAGTCCCTCGATTGAGTTCAGTATGGAATCCAACCCGGGTACGACGGATTTAGACAAGCTGCGGGCGATGCGAGACGGAGGAGTGAACCGGATCAGCTTCGGAGTCCAGTCGTTTAATAACGATCTTCTTCATGGCATTGGCCGCATTCATAATACGGATGATGTGTATCGCAGTATTGAGAATGCACATAAGGCGGGCTTCAGCAATATGTCCATCGACTTGATGTTCGGCTTGCCGAATCAGACGGTCGAAATGCTCGATCATAGTGTGACGAAGGCATTGGAGCTGAATTTGCCTCATTTGTCGATATACAGCCTGAAGGTAGAGGAGAACACTTTGTTCCATGCCATGTACCATCGCAATGAGCTTCCGCTGCCTAGCGAAGAGGATGAGCTGGATATGTATATGCTCATTATGGATCGGATGAAGGCAGCTGGATATGAGCAATATGAGATCAGTAATTTTGCGAAGCCTGGCTATGAGAGCCGTCATAACACCGTCTACTGGCGCAATGAGGATTACTACGGCATTGGTGCAGGTGCGCACGGTTATGTGAATCGGGGACGCCATCTGAACATTAAAGGCGTTAATCCCTATGTGGAGGCCTGCAAGCAGAGCTTGCCGAGACTCGATTCGTTCACCATTGAAGAGAGTGAAGCGATGGAGGACTTCATGATGGTGGGTCTTCGCTTGCTGGAGGGTGTGAGCAGCACACGCTTCGCGTCGCAGTTCAATGGGGCGCTGCTGGATAAAGTATTCTCTGATCCGATTCGCCGACTGTTGAAACAGGGATTAATCGAAGCTACAGATGACGGATACCGTCTGACGGAGCAAGGACTGCTGTTTGGCAATAATGTGTTCGGAGAGTTTGTGGGTACACTCAATGCGAAGGAATAACAGTTGCACGATACGATAGAAATGGTAGTCTCTAAACGGGCAACGGCATCGTAACCGTATATGTATTGTAGCAGGTACAGTAATAGATACAATGATTGATAAAACGAGCTTGAGAACATGGATTTGTTTCTCTTGCTCGTTTTTTTATTTGTTGTAAAAAGAGAAGGAATAATTCCGATATGGTGCCTGCCTGTAATAGTCGCTATGTCTGTAGAGGTATCATCAGAATCTGCTCAGGCCTCTCTTCGTTTACGTATTTTACATAAAGAGTAATGGACATGATGTTGCTTGAAGTCGCTAATATGGCGGTTACACATAAGGAAGAAGCAGGTAAAAATAGTCTTGATAATATATGCAGTTGGTTGTATATTAATACGTACATATTTTGGAGTCGATCAGAGATGTACATCCATAGATAGAGATTGGGTTGGAGGGACTATACTTATGGTAGCAACGATTCGCAAGGCAGATGAGAACGATATTGAATCATTGGCAGAGCTTATTCAATTTTATGCACAGCAAGGTATTATGCTTCCTCGTTCCAGAGAGGTGCTGGCGAAGCAGATTGAGCATTTTGTCGTTGCCGAATGGGAAGGGGAGCTAATTGGCTGCGGCTCGCTCTGCCAGCTTGGAGCTGACTTGGTTGAAATTCGCTCATTGGGCATATCGCCTGATTTTAAAGGGAGAGGCATCGGAACAATGCTAGTGGATGAACTGCTAATAGAAGCAAAGGCGCGAGCTATCCCCAAAGTTATGGCCTTAACCTATGAATCGAAGTTCTTTCAGAAAAATGGCTTTGATATTGTAGAAAAAGAGATCTTCCCAGAGAAGGTATGGACGGATTGCATTCATTGCAGCAAGCTCCATTGCTGTGATGAGATCGCAGTGATGAAGGTGCTGGATTGATTTGGTGAAGATCCGGAAGTGGTTATATTAGAGACCCTAAATCAGGTACAAAAGGACTGACCCCGTCAAGTAGACAGTACAAAAAATAAGAACCAATTAAGCGGTCTTGATCCTGAGTTCCATCGGACTGAGACCGTTTAACTTTGCTTGTAATCGTTCGTAATGTAAAAATGGATGTACGCCTGAGAAAGCCCTAATACATAGGAGACAACTGATTTATAATGAAGGTTGTGAGTTAATTTTATATTTGATGCACGTCTGGTTTCTTGTAAAAGTTCCCCGATTTTTTTGATGGCCGTAACTTCCAATCTCCTCCCCCCTTCCAATCAATTTATTACCTATATTTTACCATGTTATGAAGGTTAGAGTAAATTGTAGGATGACATTAGAAGCAAAGATAAGAAACGGAGTGAGATAATTCTTCCTCTCTTGTTTTGGGTGGTAAATAGGTTCGATTATAGAACTTCCTCTTCTTCGCATCTGGATTAATCAATGATACAAATGATTTTTAAGAATACACAATAAAATACTTTTACCTACTTAGAGAGGATAAGCAGTGTTTTTTACTTTATTAAATATTGTAAGGACACTAAACTCTTTCCCTAGTCTACTATTCAGGCAATTCAAGCCACTATATAATTGAAGATAAAGTCCTTAAGATATAGTGGCTTGGCAACAATCATAATATGTGCTCGACCAATAATATTGCTGATTACGGTTCTACATACAAAATAGGCACGCCCAAAGTACCGAACTGACTTGACAATGGTCTCGTCCGTTTGGTATTTTTGTATTAACGGTTAGCACTCGACGTTGATGAGTGCTAACGACTACAGCTAGAACATTCACGAGGAGGGAATGCGCATGTTGACGGAACGACAACGTATGATTTTGAATGCCATCATTGATGATTATATCCGTTTTGCGGAACCGGTGGGTTCCCGCAGCATCTCCAAGCGCGGCGATGTCGGATTTAGTCCGGCGACCATTCGCAATGAGATGGCCGATCTGGAAGAGCTCGGCTTTTTGGAGCAGCCGCATACGTCTGCAGGTCGCATTCCTTCCCAAAAGGGATATCGCTACTATGTTGATAACTTAGTCCAGTTGGATAAGTTGTCGAGTGAAGAGGTTGGCCGATTGAAATCCGCGTTCGCGGAAAAAATAACGGCAATGGAAGAAATCGTGCAGCATACGGCTTCGATATTGTCGCAGATGACGAACTATACGTCGATTGCGCTCGGCCCAGAAGTATTTGAAGCTTCCTTCCGCCATTTTCAGCTGCTTCCGTTGAACGAGGATACTGCAGTAGCTATTGTTGTTACCAATACGGGGCATGTTGAGAATAAGACAGTACCGATCCCTCCGGGGATCTCGGTGTCGGAGCTTGAGCAGGTTGTGAACTTGCTCAACGCGAAGCTCGTCGGTGTTCCATTATATAAGCTTCGTTCTCAATTATATACGGAGGTCGGCAATGAGATGGGCAGATACGTCTCTCATGTGCAAGAACTGATGACACTGGTTGAGAGTGTGCTCATCGGGGATGACAACCATCGTGAAGTATTCTTGAGCGGAACAACTAATATGTTGGCGCAGCCTGAGTTCAAGGACGTTGATAAGATTAAGACGATCTGGGAGCTGCTTGAGGAAACACCGACGCTTATCAAGGTCGTAGGCAGTGCGCCCACCGGTATCCAAGTCCGTATCGGGCAGGAAAATCCACATGAGGCGATTGCCAATTGCAGCTTGATTACGGCGACATATACGATAGATGGCCAGACGCTGGGAACGATAGGCGTATTGGGGCCAACTCGCATGGAGTATGCGAAGGTCATCAATTTGATGAATCATTTAACGAGTCAATTTGCGTTGCTGCCGCAGCGCTGGAATAAATAACGAATCAAGGTAAAGGAGGCGTCGTCATGACTCAAGCAAGCGGACATGTGCAGGAGACCGATGAGCGTTATGCGACGCTTCTCAATAATGCAGGGGCTGTTCGTGCCTTGTGCGCAGCAGTAGAAGGAACGCTAGGTCCCAAGGGTCTTGATGTCATGCTCGTTGGGGGGGACGGCGAGGTCATTATTACGAATGACGGGGTTACGATTCTAGAGAAGATGGACGTATCCCACCCGGCTGCCAAGCTGCTCATTCAAGTGGCGCGTGCACAGCAGCATGAAGTTGGCGATGGCACGACTACGGCTACCGTCCTTGCAGGTGCATTGGTACAAGAGGGAGTAGCCCAAGTCACACGCGGTGTTCCAGCCGCTAAGGTGGTTACAGGACTTATGCATGGGGTTGCGGCCGCATGCGAGGAACTTCGCCATCGCGCGGTGCCGCTTAGCGGATGGAGTGATGATCGGCTCCATCGCGCTGTACATATAGCAGGACGAGAGCAAAAGGATATTGTGCAGCTCGTGCTTGAAGCCGGACAGGCGGTAGGCTGGGAACAGCTAGGACAAACGAATTATCGGTATGCAGACAGTATTGTCGCGCATGAGAAGGCAGAGAATGAATGGTTCCACGGTGTAATGCTCAAGCAGAAGCCGCTGCAGCGGGATTGGCTGCCAGAGCGATTGAACTGCCGGGTACTCGTATTGCAGGACAGCTTGGAGCCAGTGGCGCTTGATGAGCAGCTGCTGACGACGGAAGCTGGCTTCCAGCAGTATATGGCGGAACAGGCTCGTTTCATGCATATGCTCGAACAACTTAACGAGCTTGGTGTAGGATTTATCGTACTGGAGCGCGGTATTCATCCCGATGCGGAACAATATTGTCTGGATCACGATATGATGGTCGTGCAGCGCGTTAGCCGCGAGGATATTATGCGCGTCTGCCGGCTAAGCGGTGCCAAGCCGCTGAAGCGCACAGCGCTTGCGAAGCAGCGCAGCGAGCTGGAGCCGCTGCTCGGGCGCACCGCCTGCGCTCGCTACGATGAGCGCCTGGAGCGCGTACGGCTGTATGCCCCGGCACCGCCGGGCCACACAGCCCGGAACGCCGAAGCCGGCTCCGTCCCGGATCCAGCTTCGGCGCCGCAGCGCCCGCAGGTGACGCTCATCGTCGGCGCAAGCACGCGCGAGGTGGTGGGCGAGCGAGCACGCATCGCCCAAGATGCCGCCTCCGCGCTGCAGGCCGCCATTCAAGGCGGCGTGCTTCCTGGCGGAGGCACGACAGAGGTAGCGCTCGCCTATCGGCTGGAGCGCTACCGCGAGAGTGTGCGCGGCATGGAGGCATTCGGCATCGCTGCCGTCGCACAGGCACTGCGCAAGCCAATGGCACAGATCGTGCTCAATGCCGGATTCAATCCGCTTGAGAAGCTGGAGGAGGCGCGCGCGGCGCAGCTTGCCTCGAACAATGATGCAATCGGCATTGACTGCGATTCAGGAGCATTGCTCGATTATGCACAGGCGGGCATTTATGACCCGGCAGCCGTGAAGCTGCATGCTTTGCGTGCTGCAGGAGAAGTAGCCGCAGCGGTGCTTCGCATCCATACGGTAATTAAGATGAGAGCACAATCCTGATTGGAGAACGCTCGCCTGAGCTAAAACTAGGTAACAATGTATATGCAACTATAGATAAAAGTATTGAACTACGAAGGGGAGGTGAAGGGGTTGAACCCAGAAAAAGAAGAGAACATCGCAACTGAAACGATGAATGAAGAGGCGGCACAAGCTGCCCATAATCATACAGAAGACATTCCTGCTGCTGATAACGCGACAGCGGAGTCCAGCGAAGGGAATACTTCTTCGAGCGAAGGTGCAGTGGAGGATGCTGAGCCTGCCAAAGCAAAAGCAGAAGCAGAGGAATACCAGCAGCGCTTCTTGCGTGCGCAGGCAGACTTCGATAACTTCCGCCGCCGCACACTGAAGGAGAAGGAAGATCTCGCGAAGTATGCTTCTGCGAAGCTCGTTACCGAGCTGCTTCCTGTGCTCGACAACTTCGAGCGCGCACTTGCAACTGAGCAAGCGGCGAGCGAAGCTGAATCATTCATCAAAGGGGTAGACATGATCTTCCGCCAGTTGGGCCAAGTGCTGGAGCAGGAAGGTGTGAAGCCGATGGAAGCTGTCGGCCAGCCTTTCAATCCAGAATTCCATCAAGCGGTAATGACAGTCGAAACAGATGAATTTGAAGAAGGCACTGTAGTTGAAGAACTGCAGAAGGGCTACTTGCTGAAGGACAAAGTATTGCGTCCGGCAATGGTCAAAGTTAGCGGATAACGTGAACGTACAAGCCGGATTACACGGCCAATGTATGAGCACATCACATTAAGAAATTCATGATAAATGAGAATCGAAGTTAGTTAGAGGAGGATATATTCATGAGTAAAGTAATTGGTATTGACTTAGGTACAACAAACTCTTGCGTTGCGGTTATGGAAGGCGGCGAAGCTGTCGTTATCCCGAACCCAGAAGGTGCGCGCACAACCCCTTCCGTATTAGGTTTCAAGAAGGATGGAGAGCGCGTTGTTGGTGAAACAGCGAAGCGTCAAGCGATCACAAATCCTGATCGTACCGTGATCTCCATTAAGCGTCATATGGGAACAAACCATAAAACATCAATTGATGGCAAAGACTTCACACCGCAAGAGCTTTCCGCAATCATTTTGCAAAAATTGAAATCCGATGCAGAAGCTTATTTGGGTCAACCGGTTACTCAAGCCGTAATCACAGTTCCTGCATACTTCAACGATTCCCAACGTCAAGCAACGAAGGACGCTGGTAAAATCGCAGGTCTTGAAGTTCTTCGTATCGTCAACGAGCCTACAGCGGCAGCACTTGCTTACGGCGCAGACAAAGAAAACGATCAAACGATCCTCGTATACGACTTGGGCGGCGGTACATTCGACGTATCGATCCTTGAGCTCGGCGACGGCTTCTTCGAAGTTAAAGCGACAAGCGGCGACAACCAATTGGGCGGCGACGACTTCGACCAAGTTATCATCGATTACTTGGCTGCAGAATTCAAGAAAGAGCATGGCATTGACTTGGCTAAAGACAAAGCAGCTGTGCAACGCTTGAAAGATGCTGCTGAAAAAGCGAAAAAAGAATTGTCTGGCGTAATGACAACAACAATCAGCTTGCCATTCATCACGGTTGTTGATGGAGTGCCTCAGCACTTGGAAGTAAACTTGACTCGTGCGAAGTTCGAAGAATTGTCTGAGAACTTGGTTGAGCGTACACTTGGCCCAACTCGCCAAGCGATGCAAGATGCAGGCATGACTCCTGCTGACATCGACAAGATCGTTCTTGTCGGCGGTTCTACTCGTATCCCAGCGGTACAAGAAGCAATCAAGAAGCTTACAGGCAAAGAGCCTCACAAAGGCGTTAACCCGGATGAAGTGGTTGCACTTGGTGCAGCCGTTCAAGCTGGCGTATTGACTGGCGACGTGAAGGACGTTGTATTGCTCGACGTAACACCATTGTCCCTCGGTATCGAAACAGCAGGCGGTGTATTCACGAAGATGATCGAGCGCAACACTACGATTCCTACAAGCAAGTCGCAAGTGTTCTCGACTTATGCAGACAACCAAACGAGCGTAGAAATCCATGTGCTTCAAGGTGAGCGCTCCATGGCTGCTGACAACAAGACACTTGGCCGCTTTATGCTGGCGGATATCCCACCAGCTCCACGCGGCGTGCCACAAATCGAAGTTAGCTTCGATATCGATGCGAATGGTATCGTAAAAGTATCTGCACAAGACAAAGGTACTGGTAAGACTCAAAACATCACAATTACTTCCTCCAGCGGCTTGAACGATGAGGAAATCGACCGCATGATGAAGGAAGCAGAAATGCATGCGGAAGAAGACAACAAGCGCAAAGAAATGGTCGAAGTGAAGAACAGCGCTGACCAATTGGTATACACAACGGAGAAAACAATTAAAGACTTGGGCGACAAGGTCGACCAGGCTGAAGTAGATAAAGCAAACGAAGCAAAAGAAAAAGTGAAAAAAGCACTCGAAAGCAACAACGTTGACGAGATCAAAGCAGCAACAGAAGAGTTGACGCAAATCGTACAGCAGTTGTCTGTGAAGCTGTATGAGCAAGCTGCTCAAGCTCAGCAAGCAGCACAAGGCCAAGAGCCAGAGCAAGGCGCAGCGAAGAAAGACAACGTCGTTGATGCTGATTATGAAGTCGTAGACGAAGACAAGAAATAAGCTTTTCGATGGTGAGGTCAAAGCCGGGAGCACTCGGCTTTGACTTTCCTTTTGCAGTGAATTCGTATAGTCTTCTATAGAGGTATGCTACGAAAGCGTATGGGGGTGGAATAGTGGCGAAACGAGATTATTATGAAGTGCTTGGCGTTGCCAAAGGTTCTGGCGACGACGAGATTAAGAAGGCGTATCGCAAGCTCGCACGCCAATATCACCCGGATGTCAACAAGGCCGCGGACGCAGAAGACAAGTTCAAGGAAGTCAAAGAAGCGTACGATGTGCTAAGTGACAATCAAAAACGGGCAATGTATGACCAATACGGTCATGTCGATCCGAACCAAGGTATGGGTGGTGGCGGAGGCGACTTCGGCGGATTTGGCGATATCTTCGATATGTTCTTCGGCGGCGGTGGCCGCAGCAAGGATCCGAACGCGCCTCAGCGTGGCGGAGATTTGCAGTACACGATGACGATCGAATTCAAGGAAGCTGTATTTGGCAAAGAGATGGACATTACCATCCCGCGTACCGAGCAATGCGACACATGCTATGGTTCTGGAGCGAAGCCGGGAACGAAGCCAGATGCATGTACGACTTGCCACGGAACAGGACAGCAAGAAGTCGTGCAGAATACGCCGTTTGGCCGCATGGTCAACCGTCGTGCATGTTCGACATGTCAAGGCCGAGGCAAAATTATTCGTGAGAAGTGTGGAACTTGTCACGGTGCAGGTACTGTGAAGAAGCAGCGCAAAATTCATGTCCGCATTCCTGCGGGTGTCGATGATGGCGCACAGCTGCGCATGAGCGGAGAAGGGGAAAGTGGACTTCGCGGCGGGCCGAGTGGGGATCTGTATATCGTAATCCGTGTGAAACGCCACGAGTTCTTCGAGCGTGACGGGGACGATATCTATTGCGAGATTCCGCTTACGTTCGCGCAAGCAGCGCTTGGCGACGAAATTGAAATTCCGACGCTGACGGAGAAGGTGAAGCTGAAAATACCGGCTGGTACACAGACGGGCACGTTCTTCCGCCTGCGTAACAAAGGGGTTCCTCGCCTGCGCGGTTCCGGTCAAGGCGATCAGCATGTGAAGGTTGTTATCGTGACACCGACGAAGTTGTCTGACGAGCAGAAGGAGCTGCTTCGCCAATTCGCGGAGAAGAGTGGCGAACATCCGAACTACGGCGGGAATGAAGAATCGTTCTTTGATCGGATGAAGCGTGCTTTCCGCGGAGATTAACAATAATTTCATACAACTGCGATTGGCCGATTTGTCTATACCATTTATCATTCATGTATATGTTCATAATTTCGGTCGGAGCATAGAGAAGGATCACAACGAACGTATTGAGATTTTCAATGCGTATGTTGTGATCCTTTTTATTGTTTCTTAGAGAACTATGTACAACTGTATTTAGGCCATATGTATAATCTGATGGGAACTGACTCAAGTTATGGAGGAGATATATTGATGACGAACCCGAAGGAGGCGCACCGATGAACAATTTCCATGATACGCATAACCGCCCCTCAAGCGCTTACAGCGAGCAGGCAGATGCGGACGTTAATCAACAGGTTGTCCCAGCGGACGGCAAGTTTGAGGATGTGGAATTTTCGTATGAAGAGGCGGATCGCGATGACTTGAAGGCATTGGAGCGTGCGAATCAGGCCGATGAGCGTGCGGAACAGTCGTGACACGCATAACAGCTACTTTTGAGCATGCTTCGGCTGCAGATGTATGTGAGCGCAAGCTGGAGGCATTAAGAGGGCAAGACATACGTATTACGGCAGGCGACGACTATTACATGGTCAGCGCGGATGTTGAAGAGGACGTGCTGGATCGGGCCTATGCGCTCATCCGCGACCATTTAGGCGAAGCCTCCAAGTGAGCGCCGACAACTGAATAATGCGTTGAATGAATCAACATAAAGAGGCAAAACTCCACAGCGATAGCGCTCCTTAGTGAACGCTCGTTGTATGGAGTTTTGTTTTTGTGTACAATAAATAGAATGTGTAGCTATTTTAAGATGTATAGGAGGATGTACGATCGTGCATTGGCATGAATTAACGATACATACAACCGAAGAAGCAATTGAAATGATATCGAACTTTTTGCATGAGGCTGGCGCTGGGGGCGTGACGATTGAAGAATCGGGGACGCTTAACAAGCAGCGCGATACTACGTATGGGGAATTGTATCAGTCTCCGCTGAACGATATCCCTGAGGGACAAGCAGTCGTACAAGGATATTTTGCAGATGGCACGGATTTGAAGGAAGTCGAAGCAATCATTCGTGAGCGGATTGAGGAACTCAGAAGCTATCAGATCGATCCGGGTGAAGCTCTAATTTCGTGGAAGACGGTTCATGAGGATGACTGGGCAAATGCGTGGAAGCAGTATTTCAAGCCAGCGCGTGTTACAGAGCGATTGACCATTAAGCCGACATGGGAGTCCTACACGGCGCAAGAAGGTGAGCAGATTATTGAGCTGGATCCAGGGATGGCATTCGGTACGGGAACACATCCGACGACCTCGCTCTGCTTGCGTACCTTGGAAAGTGTCGTACAAGGCGGAGAAGATGTCATTGATGTTGGGACAGGCTCAGGCATATTGGCAATTGGAGCCTGCAAGCTTGGCGCCAAGCATGTGCTTGCGATTGATCTGGATCCGGTTGCGGTATTAAGCGCGAAGGAAAATACCAGCTTGAACGGTCTTGCCGATGAAATAACAGTGCGAGAAGGCGACCTGCTTAGTATTATCAAAACGAGCGGTACCGATGAGGAGCAGGAGCTTGGCGTGCAGCTTCCGGTTCAGATCGTAGTAGCCAATATTTTGGCGGAGATCATTCTGCTGTTCGTCTCGGATGTCTACGAAGCATTGCAGCCAGGTGGAGTTTACATCGCATCAGGCATTTACAAAAATAAAGAAGACGTCGTGGAGCAGGATTTGCTCGCGAAAGGCTTCATTGTTGAAGCGAAGCACCGGGAAGAAGACTGGATTGCATTCGTTGCGCGCAAGCCGTTTGAATAGAGGAGAGGGGACAATTTATGGATTTTCTAAATAGCCTGCTGGTAGTCAAGCTGGAGTTGCTGCCCTTTCTCGTACTGTCACTGTTGATTTCGTTCACTGTTCACGAATTTGCACATGCTTACTCCGCATGGAAATTTGGTGATCCGACAGCGAAGATGCTTGGCCGCGTCAGTTTGAACCCGACGAAGCATATTGATTTCCTTGGTATGCTGTTGTTCGTCATCGCTGGCTTCGGATGGGCAAGGCCTGTTCCAGTCAATCGGGACAACTTCAAAAAGCCGCGTGCAATGGGGATTGTTGTATCCGCAGTCGGACCGCTCAGCAACTTGCTATTAGCGTTCATTGGTACATTGGTACTTCATCTTGGATTTAAATTGGGGTTTGTCGATGTGGGATCTGGGAATCGGATCCACTTGGCATTATTTTATTTCTTGTCCTTCTTGATCTCGAACAATGTCCTGCTGTTCTTGTTCAACTTAATTCCACTGCCGCCGCTTGACGGCTATCGCATAGTGGAAGATTTGGCGCCGGCTCATGTACGTTCCCGGCTGCAGCAGATTGAACAATGGTCGATCTTTATCTTCTTGATTATCGTGTTCATCCCTGTGTTGCGGGATAAGACACTAGGGCCTTTGTTCAGCTTGATCCAGCCGATCATGAGGGAGATGTCCCGAGCAGCTATGTTCATCGTAGGCAGTTAAGAATGCCCGCACAGCAAGCTGTCCACGCTGTCTAAGGAGTATCCAGAATACGAGTGAAAAATGTTGACAATGCTGGCGAATGCCGCTTAAAACGTGTATGATGAGGAATGTTGATTACGATGCAGAAATATTTTGTGCCCTCCGCGCAGTTCGGAGATCAAAGCATACAAATTACGGGCAATGATGCCCACCATATTATGAACGTAATGCGCCTCAAGCCTGGAGCTGAGATATTGGTTAGCGATGGGGAGAAGCGTGAGGCGGTCGTCGTGATTGAGCAGTGTGGTGCGGATGGGGTAGAAGCTCGAATTGTCGAGATGCGGGACTTCGACCGAGAACCGGCCGTACAAGTAACCATTGCGCAAAGCTTGCCGAAAGGCGATAAAATGGAACTTATCATTCAGAAATGCACGGAGATTGGTGCCGTGCATTTCATGCCGTTCATCTCAGAACGGACAGTTGTTCAATACGACAGCAAGAAGGAAGCGAAGCGCTTGGAGCGTTGGGGCAAGATTGCGAAGGAAGCAGCTGAGCAGTCTCATCGGAATGTTATCCCGACGATCGCAACATCAATGAACTGGAAGGCCTTGACGGCCCAGTTCGCATCCTATGACCTTGTTCTTATCTGCTATGAGGATGAGCGAGGGACGATGCTGCGCGACGTATTAGAAGCGTTCGCACCTACACAGGGCGACATGCAGGGAAGTATGGCGAAGCAAGCTCGAATGATGGTTGTCATCGGGCCTGAGGGTGGATTTGCTGCGCAGGAAATTCATTCCGCTGTGGAAGCTGGAGCACGATGTGTCAGCTTAGGCCGCCGCATATTGCGAGCAGAAACGGCAGGAATGGCTGCATGTGCCTGCATCATGTATCAATTCGGAGAAATGGGGGGAATGTGAACGATGCCATCAGTAGCATTTTACACATTGGGCTGCAAAGTCAATTTTTACGATACAGAAGCGATCTGGCAATTGTTCAAAAATGAAGGCTATGAGCAGGTCGACTTCGAGCAGACGGCAGATGTATACCTGATTAATACGTGTACCGTAACCAATACAGGCGACAAGAAGAGCCGTCAAATCATTCGTCGCGCTGTGCGCCGCAATCCTGACGCAATTATTGCGGTAACAGGATGCTATGCGCAGACATCGCCTGCGGAGATTCTTGACATTCCAGGCGTTGATCTCGTTATCGGCACACAGGATCGTGAGAAGTTGATGGATTACATTCGTGAGCTGCATGAACAGCGTCAGCCTATTAATGCGGTACGCAACATTATGAAGACACGTGCGTTCGAGGAGTTGGACGTGCCTGATTTCGCAGAGCGGACGCGTGCGTTCTTGAAGATTCAAGAAGGGTGCAACAACTTCTGTACATTCTGTATTATTCCTTGGTCGCGTGGTCTATCCCGCAGCCGTGAAGCGGAGAGTGTGTTGAATCAGGCTCGCCAGCTCGTAGCGGCAGGCTACAAGGAGATCGTACTCACAGGGATTCATACCGGTGGATACGGCGACGATATGGAGAACTATGACTTGACCGATCTGCTGTGGGATTTGGACAAGGTAGAGGGGCTTGAGCGTATTCGTATCAGTTCCATTGAAGCCAGCCAAATTGATGATCGCATGATCGAAGTACTGAACAAGTCCTCGAAAATGTGTCGTCATCTGCATATTCCGCTTCAAGCGGGCAATGACGAAGTATTGAAGCGTATGCGCCGCAAATATACGACACAGGAATTCGCGGAGAAGATTGCTCGTATTCGCGAGGCAATGCCGAATGTGGCGATTACGACAGACGTCATTGTAGGCTTCCCAGGTGAGACGGATGAGCATTTCCGTCAAGGCTATGAATTTATGAAGCAAGTGGGCTTCTCTGAAATGCATGTATTCCCGTATTCGAAGCGTACAGGTACTCCGGCTGCGCGCATGGAGGATCAAGTGGATGAAGAAGTGAAGCATGCTCGCGTTCATGAGCTGATTGATCTGTCTGAACAAATGCAGCTGGAATATGCACAGAAGTTCGTTGGAGAAGTTGTCGATGTGATTCCAGAACGGAACACGAAGGGCGATGAAGGTGCTGGCATGCTGATGGGCTACTCGGACAATTACCTTCAAGTAATCTTCGAAGGAGATGAGTCCTTGATTGGCCAATTATGCCGTGTGAAAATTACAGAAGCGGGCGTGAATGAGAATCAAGGTATTCTTACACGCGTTATTGGCCAGGAGCCAAATGTTGCTTCCTAATCGCCTTGTCTAACCAGGATAGGCTATTGGAAATAGAGAAAAATGCAATAAGCTAGAGAACGAAACAACCGAAACTACTGAATAAAGAATCGAGGAGGATTCTCCGCTCAGCAATGGCTGAATGGATGAAATCCTCTTTCTTTTCGGTTAGGATATATACATAGGAGTAACGAACATAAATGGAGGTGCGCACGATGAAGGAAGTATCCGCAGGAGGAGTCGTTTACCGCAAAAAAGGAGAAGGAATTGAGATCCAACTGATCCAAGATCGGTATGGCAAGATTTCGCTGGCCAAGGGCAAGATGGAGGCCGGAGAGACGATTGAACAGACGGCGTTGCGTGAAATATGGGAAGAGACGGGGATTCATGGACGAATCGATACCAAACTCGATACCATTTATTATCAATATGTACAACCACAAGCGGGTACAATTGATAAAGAGGTGCATTATTTCCTCGTTGAGGCAGAGGAAGGCAAGCTTCATGCGCAAATTGAGGAAATTCGCAGCGTAGAGTGGTACAGTCCGCAAGAAGCGTGGGAGAAGCAGCGTGAGTTCGGATATGATAACAACGACCACATCCTGCAAAAGGCATTTGAGGAATTGTCCATATCCGTAAATCTTTAATTCTCTGCACATTGCAGGAAGGAGAGAGTTTGCATGACGGATCAGCTTCAATTGGCACCATATATCGATCACACCCTGCTTAAGCCGGAAGCGACAGCGCGCGATATTGAGAAGCTGTGTGCGGAGGCGAGCCGATATCACTTCTACAGTGTGTGCGTGAACGGAGCTTGGGTATCCGCTTGTCGCGATCTACTGAATGGAACCGGCGTGAATGTGACGGCGGTATGCGGGTTTCCATTGGGAGCTAGTGCCAGTCAAGCCAAGGCATTTGAAGCGGCTCGGGCGGTAGAGGACGGGGCTGCTGAGATCGATATGGTGCTGCAGATTGGAAGCCTGTTAAGCGGAGATCTGAAGGCTGTTGAACAGGATATCGCCCAGGTTGTCCGGATGGTTGAGGGGCGCGCGATCGTCAAGGTCACCTTGGAGACAGGCATTCTCCATACAGAGCACAAGATTGCGGCATGCAAAGCATCGGAAGCGGCTGGTGCCCACTTTGTCAAAACGTCGACCGGCTTCGGCAAGGGCGGGGCAACGCTGGAAGATATTCGTCTGTTACGGGCACATGTACCTGTGCATATGGGCGTTAAGGCTTCCGGCGGCATTCGGGATACCGCCGCAGCGCTCGCAATGATTCAAGCGGGAGCAACGCGCATCGGAACGAGTTTCGGTATTGCAATTGTTAACGGATCCGGTTCCAAACCGGCAGGTAACACAAAGGCAGGGCCAGGAGGGAACTTGCAATATTAAAAATGGTCTGGGCGTGTGCAATTTGACCGGCGGCGTCGGAGCCAAATACGGCGCTAAGCTGTCCGATCTGGCTGATAAAAGGATAGAATAGGACAGCGCCGCCAATGTTCAGCACGACATGGGTCCAGGCGACGAACTGTCCGCTTCTTGTCCCGCCAAGTGAAGCAATTACGGCTGTGAAGCAGGTGCCAACATTAGATCCAATTGCGATCGCTATGCCAACTTCAACGGGTAATGCCCCGGTAGCTGATAATCCCATGGCCATTGCAATAATAGCTGCACTGCTGTGCACGAGTGCTGTTATGACGACGCCCGCTGCCAGCGCCCAGAGCAGACTGTCGCTTGATCGTTCCAAGAACCAAGTGAATAGTCCGCGCTGCTGCAGCGGCTCACTAATCTGCTTCATCCATTCAATGCCGAGCATAATGAAGGCGAAGCCTGCCGCGGCAAGGGAGCCGAATTGGAGCGGCGGCCACCAAGAGGCGATGCGATGCAGCAGCTTAGGCTGATATTCGTCGGCCAATGCCCCAATGAACCATCCGGCTAAGGACAGGAAGAGGAGGGGCTTGGCGAATTGGCTTATATTTAGACTAATCAACTCGGTTGTCAGACAAGTGCCGATATTGGTGCCTAGAATGATGCCGAGCGTTCGGGAGAAGTTCATAATACCGGCATTGACCAGACCTATCGTAATGACCGTTATGGCCGTGCTGCTCTGCAGTACGGCTGTCATGCCTGTGCTGAACAGCATTCCATGTATAGGGGTGCGGGTAGAACGGTGTAGAAACCGCTGCAGGTAGGGGCCAGCCCAAGCATGCAGGGCAAGCTCCATCGTTTTCATTCCGAATAGAAACAGTGCCAATCCGCTAAGGAGCGGGAACCAAATTTCTTTAAACATGAAGGGCTCCTTTGTCATCCATAATTCGCCGCAATAAGCTATTCCATTCTATGCTTGCGAGTGGACAACCATGACATGCCATTGGAGCTGAGAGGAGAACTGTAATTGAATAGGCCTTATGTGAAATTAATCCGTTCGCGGAAAAAGAGAATTGAACGCTCCCATCCTTGGGTATATCAATCAGAGATTGAAACAGTCGAAGGAAATCCTCAGCCGGGGATGCTTGTCGATGTCCAGAACGCTCAGGGGAAATACATTGCAACAGGCTATTATAATCCTGCCTCGCAAATTACGGTGCGTATCGTATCCTATGAGCCAATTGAAGCAATGGATGAAGCCTTCTTCAAAGAGCGAATCGAACGTTGTGTTGCCCATCGTCAGCGCTTCTTGCCTGGAGCCAAGGCTTATCGCCTCGTATACGGCGAAGCAGACTTTCTGCCAGGACTTATCGTGGATCGCTTTGGCGATGTTCTCGTCGTGCAGATTGTAACGCTGGGGATGGATGTCCATCGGGAAGCGTTGGTGGCAGCCCTAGTCGATGTCATGCAGCCCCAAGGCATCTACGAGCGCAGCGATGTGCCAATTCGCGAGCGTGAGGGACTTGAACTGAAGACAGGTGTGCTGTACGGAGATTGTCCGCGCCATGTCCAAGTGGAGGAGAATGGGCTTATCATTGAGGTTGATATCATAGAAGGACAGAAGACAGGCTACTTCTTCGACCAGCGTGAGAACCGCGCTTCCATTGCGCCGCTTATGACAGGCTGGGGAGCTCGCAGCGGCATCCGCATGGGTGAAGTAGAGGCAGAGGATGGAACCGTGCAGAACCTGCCTCTTAATGCGAATGGCAAGCCGGTTACGTTCCCGTGGTGGGATGGAGCAACGGTGTTGGAATGCTTCTCTCACACAGGAAGTTTCACGTTGAATGCTTGTAAATATGGGGCCAAGAAGGTCACTTGTCTCGATATTTCCGAGCATGCGATCGAGAGTGCGAAGCGCAATGTCGAACTGAACGGTTTTACAGATCGTGTCGAATTTGTCGTTGCGGATGCCTTTGCCTACTTGCGCGAGCATGTTCACGGCTTGGAGGAGCGCACGCAGCGGGCGAGCGGAGAATCCGGTGCGAAGAAGGTAGATACTTCGAAGCCGATGACTGCTGGAGGCGGTCGTACGTGGGATGTCGTCGTGTTGGATCCTCCGGCCTTCGCGAAGACGCGAGGCGCTGTCGAAGGCGCGTATCGCGGCTATAAGGACATCAATCTGCATGGTATGAAGCTAGTAAATGAAGGCGGCTATCTTGTGACAGCAAGCTGCTCCTATCATATGCGTCCGGACATGTTCATGCAGTCGATATTGGATGCAGCCCAGGATGCAGGCAAAGTGTTGCGCCTTGTCGAATGGCGTCCTGCCGGCAAGGATCACCCGCAAATTGCGGGAGTGGATGAAGGCCATTATTTGAAGTTCGCCATCTTCGAGGTTCGATCGAAGTAATCTTTCTAAAGTATCGATTGGATAAATGAAGAATAAACAAGAAAAGCGCCATTCATTGCAGACAGGTTTGGGATCGTCTGCAATGAATGGCGCTTGCTGTATTTATGGGATAAAGTCAGCAGTTAGCATATATTTGAGTTTCTTCGGTTTCTTCACTCTATGCTCTTATTCCAGCTGTCGATCGGGTAATAAATGCGCCGCCAAGCCAGCGTCCATATCCACCAGACTGAGCCCAGTTGAGAGTGCCATCCAGTACCTGCTGGCCGCTTTTGGTTAAGAGGAGGTGACCAGCATCGGCTAATGGAGACTTGAGAGGTTCCGGCAAGGAGGATGAAGAGGGAGATAGCTCAAGCAACGGAGCTTCTCCGCGGGTCATTCGGCGCAGGTATCCCCAGAACTGCATATCCCCAAGTCCGTATTGCGGCAGTTGATTGCGAATAATCTCGAAGCACTTCTGAAATGTAACAGCCCCATCTTGAACAGCGCCTAGCGTGGATCGCTCGACAATCCCGATTCCATCCTGTGTTGAGGGGTAACGGGAGAGGTGGAATTGAAGCGCTTCCGTAATAGCGCAAAATGGAGCAGGGATACTGCTTGATTCCTGAACCCATTGTGCAATTTTCAGTGGGTTTGGACTTGTATACGCAATCCAAGCAGAACGCATCCATTCGATGCGCTCAGCGGATAACCGTATGGCGGCATCTCGATAAGGGGCCAACTGCTCTCCCGTAAGCACCCCAAATCCGAGATAGCGATCATGTTCAGCAATGGAGGTGATGTCGATCCAATATAGCTTGGCATGCGCATTCTCTTGTGTCAGGCGATCTACTAAGCGGAGCAGCATGGTGATGTCGAATAGATCGTGTTCGAACCATAATGCAATCTCTTGAGCAGGCAAAATATCTGATTTCCACGTGCGTTCCTGTTCATTCCCTCTTTGCAAAAAAACAGTGGAAGGCAGCCCGCACATTCGCTCCAATTGCAGCGCTCGATAAGCCAGATACTGCTCAAGCCTAGCGTATACGGGGCCTTCGGTCAGCAGCTCTGAATATACCCATACCTGCTCATTCCACAGCTGTTCGGCGACTTTGGTGAGCTGCATGGCAGTACAATCTCCATTGACAATATGTATCATGACAATCAGCCTCCTTATTCGAATAGAGGGTAGGTTGAACATGAGCCTCGCCTTCGATTACGAAGTTACGTGATGCACTGCAACTCACAAGAAGCAGATGGCGAATATCGGCATCGTTTCCAAACATGTGTTCTATCGCTAGTTTGAAATATGATATAATGAAACCTAATGCTAGAATCGGGTGTAACCGAAATTATATACCAATTATTGGTTTGATCATAGTGTATCATATCGTGGCAAGTAGATGCCATGAATCGCATTTAGGGAAATGGAGGGATCACTTTGTCGTTGCATTTTGTCATCGGTCGTTCCGGCAGTGGCAAGACGGAGCATGTGTTAAGAAGCGTACGAGATGAGCTTCGCAGCCAAGCGGACGGGGCACCGATTATATGGATAGTCCCCGAACAGGCAACCTTTCAGGCAGAGCATGCACTCATTCGTGAGGATGGAATCGCTGGCATATTGAGAGCGCAAGTACTAAGCTTCCGGCGACTTGCGTATCGCGTCATGCAAGAGGCTGGCGGCACTGCACTAACAGCGATCAATGAAGAGGGCAAGAAGATGCTGCTCTACAAGATTTTGCAGCGCCGCAAGTCAGATTTGCCTTTATTTGCGGGTGCAGCAGAACAATTCGGATTTATCGAGAAGCTTAACGATCTCTTTGATGAGATGAAGCGGTATCGAGTAGAGTCCAGTGAAGTTGAGGAGCATCTTGCTTTTCTGGACGCTCACATGACAGGACAACCGCTGTTATCCGCGAAGCTTCGCGACATTTCCAGCATCCTGCATGAGTTTGAATCGGAATTGGCTGGTCGTTACTTGGATGGGGAAGACGTGCTTGCTCGGTTGTCCGAGGGTGTTGCAGCATCGGAGTACGTGAAGAACGCTGATATTTGGATTGACGGGTTTCACGGATTTACCCCACAAGAATATGCGGTTCTCGCTTCGCTCATTCTCCATGCGCCGAATGTAAGTGTGACGCTGTGTTTGGATAAGGCTTATGCGCTTGGCGAAGTTCCGCATGAGCTGAATTTGTTCCATCCAACGGCAACTACTATGCTGAAGCTGCTAGAGATGGCCGATACGCTTGGCGTGGACATCGGAAGCATAACGCATCTTGACTCGAAGGAAGCGCCACTTCCTCGTTATACAGCTTCTCCGAAGCTTGCTCATCTGGAGCGGCATTTTGAACGCAAAGTGCCCTATCGTGAACCGGAAGTTAATGTGAAGAGCAAGGATAGCCATGCGTCCGATCACGATACGAAGCGAGAGGTTACGGTGCAGGCGGCAGTACATCGCCGCGCCGAGGTTGAAGCGGTTGCTGGGGAAATGCTGCGGCGTGTGCGCAACGAGCAGGTACGCTGGCGGGACATGGCGGTAATGGTGCGGAACATTGCACATTATGGTGAGCTGATTGATACGGTATTCACCGAGGCGGGGATTCCCTATTTTACGGATCAGAAGAAATCAGTACTGCATCATCCATTTGTTGAGATGACGCGAGCGGTGCTTGATATCATAATAGGCAATTGGAAATACGACGCAGTATTTCGGTTTGTCAAAACCGATTTTTTGCTGGCCGAAGATGGTTCGATTACAAGAGAGCATTTTGACAAGTTGGAGAACTATGTGCTTGCATGCGGCATCGAAGGGGGCAGGTGGACAAGCAAGCGTCCATGGCCTGCAATGCCGGAAATGTCGCTTGATCCTGATCATGCAGATGGAGCAGCGGAGGGCACAACTGAAGAAGCTGAGGCTGTTGAACGGCCAAGACATGCTCCAGAGTGGGTGGAGCAATGCCGCAGCATCATTGCCGATCCGATTGCTGAGCTTGCACGCGCAATGAAGGCGAGCTCGAACGTTCGCGGCATGTGCGAGGCTATGTATGCGTTCTGGATGGCGCTTGGTGTGCCTCATAAGCTGGAGCGCATGAGCCAAGATGCATTGCTTGACGGAGAGGTTCAACTATCACGGGAACATCGGCAAATATGGGGGGCTCTCTTAGATATATTGGATCAAATGGTAGAGATGGTCGGCGAAGAGAAGATGAGCATTGAATTGTTCGGCGGCATGCTGGATACCGGATTTGAGAGCATCAAGATGGCGCTTGTTCCGCCAGCGCTGGATCAAGTGCTCATTGCTTCGATGGATCGGACAAGACCCGGCCAAATTAAGCACTTATATATGCTTGGCGTGAACGATGGCGTTATACCGGCTCGTCCGATTGAGGATGGCGTGCTTACGGAGCATGAACGGGACACTCTGCAGCAGATAGGCATGGAGCTCGCGCCTGGCGTCCGCCGCAAGCTTCTGGACGAGCGGTTCTTAATTTATCAGTCCTTCGCGACGCCTAGCGACAGTCTGTGGATTAGCTACGCACTCGCTGATGAAGAAGGGAAGACATTGCTGCCGTCCGAGGTGGTTCGGCATGTACGCGGCATGTTCCCACGTGTACAAGAGCGGCTCGTCATGGCTGAGCCGAATGAATTCATGAATGAGGAGGAGCAATCGGAATTCGCTGTCTATCCGGAATCTGCGCTGAAACACCTGATTGTTCAGCTGCGACAGTGGCGCCAAGGAAGACCAATGGCGAATATATGGTGGGATGTATACCGCTGGTTCGCCGCGCAGCCAGCATGGCATGATCGGCTGAAGGTGCTGATGGGCTCGCTATTGTATCGGAATCAAGCAGAGACACTTACTCCGACCACAAGCCGTCACTTGTACGGTACTGCCTTGCGAACCAGTGTGTCTCGCATGGAGCGCTTCGTAGCCTGTCCGTTCTCGCACTTCGCCTCCCATGGCTTGAAGCTGAAGGAACGTCGGGTATATCGATTGGAGGCTCCAGACATCGGGCAGTTGTTCCATGCAGCGCTCAGCCGCTTTGCCATAGATTTGCAGAGCTCGAATCGAACTTGGGCAGCGCTGTCGGCGGATGAATGTCGAGCAGAAGCAGATCGTATCGTGGATATGCTTGCCCCAAAATTGCAAGGGGAGATTCTGCTTAGCTCGAAGCGTTATGAGCATATCTCGCTCAAGCTGAAGCGAATCGTTGGCCGTGCTGCTTCCGTGCTTGGAGAGCATGCTCGCAGAGGTCAGTTTGAGCCAATTGGACTGGAAATGGATTTTGGTCCGGACAAGCCGCTGCCGCCGCTTCGATTTACTCTAAGCAATGGATGTACGATGGAGATCATCGGAAGGATTGACCGGGTGGACAAGGCGGACAGTGACCACGGCGTGCTGCTTCGCGTCATTGACTATAAATCGAGTTCGACAGATTTGAAGCTGCAGGAAGTGTATTACGGTCTGTCGCTGCAAATGCTCACTTATTTGGATGTATTGATTACGTATGCGGAACTGTGGCTCGGCTCGTCGGCATTGCCCGCTGGCACACTCTATTTCCATGTTCACAATCCTTTGTTGCAGGCGGCGAATGGAATGAGTGTGGAGCAAGCTTATGAGCAAATGATGAAGAAATATAAAATGCGTGGACTCGTCCTGGCGGATCGCGAAGTTGTGTCCTTGATGGATGAGCCGCTTGAAAAAGGGTATTCAGACATTCTCCCGGTTGCGGTGAAGGCGGATGGGTCGTTCTACAGCAATGCATCTGTTGCGACTACGGAGCAATGGGATATGCTGCGGGGAACGGCTCGCCATGTGATCCAAGATATCGGAACCCGGATTACAGATGGTGATGTTCGGATAGACCCTTATCGCCTTGGGACGAAGAAGGCATGTGATTTTTGCAGTTATAAGCCAGTCTGTCAATTCGATGAGTTGACCGAAGGCAACGACTATCATGTATTGCCGCGGATGACGAAGGACGAAGTGTGGATGAAGATGGAAGGAGGAGCAGCGGACAATGAATCAGAACGAAAATCATAATGGGGACGAAGCGCTCGGCGGCAAGCGGCAGCAGGAGCTGGAGTTCGATCTGCTGAATTGGACACAGTCTCGTTCGGATGCTGTAGAGGCATCGCCTACAGTAAGGGTGCTGCCAGATAAGCCGGAAGGAAGCACCTGGACAGATGAACAATGGCGTGCTGTCGTTGACAGGGGACAAAATGTGCTTGTCGCAGCTGCTGCTGGATCAGGGAAGACAGCGGTTCTCGTGGAGCGTATTATTCGGACGATTAGTGATGAAGAACAACCCGTCCATGTCGACCAGCTGCTTGTTGCAACCTTTACAAAGGCGGCTGCATCTGAGATGAGAGAGCGTATTCGGCTTGCCTTGGAGCGGGAATTGGAGGCGAAGCCTGATTCTGAGCATCTGCGCCGTCAACTGGCGCTATTGAATCGCGCTTCTATCACGACACTGCATTCCTTCTGTCTAGAGGTTATTCAGCGCCATTTCCAATCGGTGCAGCTCGATCCGGCCTTTCGCATAGCAAATGACACGGAGACAGAGCTGCTGCGGCAGGACGTATTGGAGGAATTGTTTGAACAGCGCTATGCGGACGGTCACTCGGAATTCAAGCGAATGGTTGATTGGTTCAGCGGGGAACGCAGCGATGAAGCCGCATTCCGCTTAGTGCAGCAGTTGTTCGACTTCTCGCGCAGTCATCCATGGCCGGATGAATGGATGAAGGAGATGGCCGCTTCGTTCGAGGTGCAATCGGTGGAAGAACTGGGCAAGTCACCTTGGACGACAAGTGTTATGCAGGATGCACGCCTGACCTTGAATGGAATTGTAGAACTGCTGCGGCAGGCGTATCGATTATTGGACGCTCCTGGAGGCCCTGAGCCCTATCGGGAGGCACTAATTCAGGAATTGTCAGGTGCTGCTGCATTGGCTGAGGCCGCTGAACATGAACCATGGGAGAGGCTTTTCTCCTCATTTGACTTATTGGCGTTCGGCCGTTTGGCTGCTTGCCGGGGAGATAAGTACGATAAATCACTGCAGGAGCAGGTGAAGCGTCTTCGCGACCAAGCAAAAGCGAGGCTGCAGCAGCTGCGGGACGAATTGTTCCGCAGAACACCAGAGCAATTTCTACAGGAACTGAACGTGATAGCCCCAATCATGCATACGCTGGCTGATGTTGTCATTGAATTCGGTGAACGCTTTGAGGAAGCAAAGCGCAAGAAGGGATGGCTGGATTTTTCGGACTTGGAGCATTACTGCCTTCGAATATTGCGCCATCCAGACTCGACACCAGCGCATACGATTCCTTCAGAAGCAGCTAGACAGTATGAAGAACAATACGTTGAGATCCTGCTCGATGAATATCAGGACACGAACATGGTTCAAGAAGCGATTGTGAATCTGATTACGCGTTCCGGCGCTGGCAACCGCTTCATGGTAGGGGACGTTAAGCAGAGTATTTACCGCTTCCGCCTTGCTGAACCAGGTCTGTTCTTGAGCAAATATGAATCTTATTCTTCAGATAGCTCCGAGCAGAAGGGGATACGCATTGATTTGGCACGCAATTTCCGCAGCCGACAGGGTGTAGTAGATGCGGTCAATATGCTGTTCCGCCAGATCATGAATGACCGAGTAGCTGAGCTGAAATATGATGAAGCTGCTGAGCTCGTTTGCGGGGCGACTTATCCAACCTTGGAACAAATCAGCGATGAATTGCGTGCTGCTCAGCGCGAGCCGAATATGGAGCAGCTTGCAGAACGCCAAAACTATGCAGCCGAACTGGTGCTCATTGAGAAGGCTAGTGCAAGTTCTGATGGTGAGCTGGCCTCCGATGAAAATGAGGATATTGATTCAGATGTGGAAGCTGCGGCTGTCGAAGCGCTTGATCCTGCTGAAATGGAAACAGCACGCCTTGAGGCGCGGGCAATTGCGGCAAAAATCCGCAGGCTGCTCGGGGATGAAGGAACAGAACCGTTCCTCGTGTACGATAAGCATTTGAAGCGAATGCGTCCAGCGACGTATCGGGATATTGTAATTTTACTTCGGGCGACGCAAGCATGGGCACCGCTCATGGTAGAAGAGCTGAGATTGGAAGGCATTCCTGCTTACGCCGAGTTCAATACGGGCTATTTTCAGGCTACGGAGGTAGAGGTTGTACTCTCTTTGCTTCGTGTTATTGATAATCCGCAGCAGGATATTCCATTGGCGGCGGTTCTCCGCTCTCCGATTGTCGGACTTACGGCAGAAGAGCTGGCACAAGTTCGACTTCAGGGAAAGGGTATTTCTTTCTATGATGCTGTGTGTAAAATGATGCAAACCGAAGCGGGAGAACAAGAAGCTCAGGAGGTATCAAGCGACACTGACTTGCAGGATAAGCTGTATCGCTTTCTGTACAAGCTGGAGCATTGGCGGTCGGCGGCACGTCAAGGAAGTCTATCGCAGCTCATATGGCGGCTGTACCGGGAGACGGGGTATTACGAATGGGTAGGCGGCTTGCCAGGAGGTATGCAGCGTCAGGCCAATCTGCGAGCGCTATATGATCGGGCACGTCAATACGAATCCTCTTCCATTCGCGGTCTATTCCGGTTCCTACGCTTTATTGACCGCATGCGCGATACAGGAGGAGACTTGGGAACTGCTCGTGCGTTAGGGGAACAAGAAGATGTAGTTCGCATTATGACGATTCATAAGAGTAAAGGGCTGGAGTTTCCAGTTGTTTTTGTTGCAGGACTGTCGAAGCGATTCAATCAGCAAGACTTGAACTCGCCATTCTTGATGCACAAGCGGCTCGGATTTGGGCCGAAGTTCGTAGATGAAGAGCTCCGAGTTTCTTACCCGACACTTCCGAACTTAGCAATTCGCAGGCAAATGAAACTGGAACTGCTTGCTGAGGAGATGCGGGTGCTGTACGTAGCCTTGACAAGACCGAAGGAGAAGATGATTCTAATCGGTACTGTCAATGATCCAGAGAAGTCAATTCGGGAGTGGGGAGAAGCACTCGATGTAGAGTCCTTGCTGCTGCCTGATTATATGGTGGCACGGGCACGTTCCTACATGGATTGGATCGGGCCATCTGTTATTCGACATATGTCCGCGTCGGAATGGCGCCGATTCGCGGGGCTTCCGAATCGGAACGGGGAGTGCCTGCATGACGATCGCTCGGAGTGGAGACTGTCAATTATGTCCGCCGCGGTTCTTGCATCTGGTACAGCACTCGGCGGAGTGGAACTGGATGAGGATAAGGCGCAGGTGCTTGAGGCATTGGAGCGGCTGGAAGTGCAGGAGAACATGCCGTCAAGCGATTGGCAAGCTGCGCTGGATGAGCGGCTTCGCTGGCGGGATCCGAATCGGATTGCAACTTTACTACCAGCGAAGACTTCAGTCACGGAAATGAAACGGATGTCGGCGTCGGATGAATGGCCAGCCGACCAATGGATTTCAGAGCCAAGTACCGACGAGCATGAGCTGGTCGATAGAGCGATGACTGGAAATGAAACAACTATGGACAATGGACATTCCTTGGAGATATCAGGGGGGAATAGCTCCGCTACATCTTCTCCTCAGAGAGAAGAGGGCTTCACGCTGCATCTGCGCCGTCCTAAATTTATGGAGGCTAGCAAGGTGACGCCAACGGAACGGGGGACGTTATATCATCTCTTTATGCAGCATATGCCTCTGCATTCGGATGTGACGATAGATACTGTTCGCAATACTCTGCTCTATTTGGTACAGCATCAATATATGACGGACAAGCAGGCGGAAGCGATTGATCAAGCTGCGGTAGCTGGCTTTTTCGAGAGTGAAGTTGGCCGTCAACTGCTGCAGGCAACATGGGTGAAGCGAGAGCTTCCGTTCAGCTATGGTCTGACAGCTGCTGAAGCTTATACGATCGAATTGACGAGACAGCTGCATCTCAGCTCCGGGAATAGCAATCTCGCTCAGGAGCCCCCTGCTCATGAAGATGTGCCGGTAGCTGAGCCAGTTTCTAGCGAACAACCAACGCTGGACAACGATCGGTCGGGGAAATCGTCGATGGAGCGGTTTGTCGCAACTTCGACCTTCGCGGCACGAGACACATCTGGCTTGCTTGATCAGGAGACGGTACTTGTTCAAGGGGTCATAGACTGCCTGTTCGAATGGGAAGGGCAGCTCGTGCTGCTCGATTATAAGACAGATAAGGTGCTTGCACATCGAGGCAGCCTAGAGGCACTAACGGAGCATTATCGTTTCCAGTTGAATTTATACGCACGTGCAATCGAACAGATATGGCATCGTCCAGTCGACCGTAAGGTGCTGTACTTTTTCGATGCTAAGCAAGCGTGTGAACTATAGTCTATTAGAATCGCAGGAAGAAAGGAGAGACAACCATGCGTATTTTGCATACAGCGGATTGGCACTTTGGGCGGACGCTGGAAGGCAGGAGCCGTCTAAACGAACAGGCTGCTTTCGTAGAAGAGTTCATACAGCTGGCGGATGAAGAGCAGGCAGACCTGATCCTGATCGCAGGGGATGTATATGATTCGGTTAACCCACCGGCAGCGGCAGAGCAGCTGTTCTATGAGGCTGCTGCCAGATTGTCGCAGCAGGGCAAGCGCCCGGTCGTAATTATTTCCGGGAATCATGACCACCCAGATCGCTTATCGGCATCAGCGCCACTCGTGCATGAGCTTGGCGTGACGCTAATCGGGCAGCCTAGTCTGGAGCCAGTGACCATTCATTGTGCGAGAACGGGGGAAGATGCAGTTATTGCAGGGCTGCCTTATCCATCTGAGGCGCGATTAGGAGAGCTGCTTACAGCCTCCAATGAAGAACATGAGCTGCGCAGTGCATACAGCGCGAAGGTAGGGAAGCTGCTGCTTCATCAGGCTATGCATTTTCGACCTTCTACCGTTAATTTGATTATGAGTCATTTGTACGTTCTTGGCGGACTGGAGAGTGATTCTGAGCGCCCAATTCAGGTGGGTGGAGCTTATACTGTTGATCCAAGCGTGTTCGCTTGTATGGGAGCTCCTGCTGCACCGCAGTATAGTGCACTTGGCCATTTACATCGGCCACAGGCAGTGAAGGGGCCGGGGGTTATTCGCTACAGTGGATCGCCGCTCGGCTACAGCTTCTCAGAGGCGGGTCAGGCGAAGTCGGTCACTCTGCTGGATTTGGCACCAGGTCAGGAGGCTGTTCCTCAGGAGCGATTCCTCTCTTCCGGCAAGCCGCTCATGAAATGGAATGTTCGCGGTGGGTATGAAGAGACGCTTCGCTGGATTGAGGAGGGCAAGGATGTTGGTGCTTGGCTGGATGTCTGCATTCATCTTACAGAAGCTCTGACGTTAGAGCAGATTCAGAAGCTGCGTCGAAATCATGAAGGTATCGTCAATATTCGTCCCATTTATCCAGAGATTGAACGAATTGCGGCTGAAGAAGGAAGCCGTAGTGAACTACCGGTACATGAACTGTTCCGGCGGTTCTATGAGCGTCAGACTGGAGGAGCTAAGCCTGATGATGCATTAGTGGACTGCTTCTTGGAATTGATCGGAGAAGATGGGCTGGAGAAGGAAGGTGAAGGCGCATGAAGCCAATCGAGTTGAAGCTGGCAGGATTGCAAAGCTATCGAGAAGAGCAGTGCCTCGACTTCCGAACACTGTGCGAGACAGGTTTATTCGGTATATTTGGCCCGACAGGAAGCGGCAAGTCTACGATCTTGGATGCGATGACGCTCGCACTGTATGGGAAGGTAGAGCGAGCTACGAATGGCACGCAGGGCATATTGAATCAGGCGGAAAATCAATTGTCCGTTGCGTTTACATTTGAGTTGAACGGTGCTGGGGAGCGTAGAGCGTTCCGCGTAGAGCGCAGGTTCAAGCGGACGGGCGATATTACAGTAAGCAACTCGGTCAGTCGGTTTGTTGAGATTACGCCTGAAGGCGAGGTTGTCTTAGCTGACAAGCTGGCTGAGGTAACTCGCTGTGTTGAACAGCACATTGGATTGAAAATGGATGACTTCACAAGAGCAGTCGTTCTTCCTCAAGGTAAGTTCGCAGAGTTCTTGTCGCTTAAGGGCAGTGATAGACGTCAAATGCTTCAGCGTCTCTTCTCGCTTGAGAAATACGGAGATGAGCTGTCTGCTCGTATATCTCGTCGTGCCAAGGATGCTGAAGCTGAACTGATGGCTTACTCGGCTGAACAGCAGGGATTGGGTGATGCCTCGCAGGAAGCGCTGGCGAGTGCAGAACAGGCATTGACAGAAGCGGCGGAACAGGCAGAACTGGCCAAGGCGTCCAAGCAGGCTGCTGAGCAGGAGTATCACGCTATGGCTGAGCAGCGTGAGCTTCAACAGGAGCATGCACGAATATCGATAAGAATGTCTGAGCTGCAGAATGAGGCACCAAAGCGCGCTGAAGAGGAGACGAAGCTGAATCGTGCGAGAGAGGCAGAGCGGATTGCACCTGTTGCCTTGGAAGCGGAGCAGTTGATTGTAAAGCGGAACATGGCTGTGGCAGAGCATGCATCTCGTGAAGAACAAGCGGGTATCGCTGCATCGGATGCACAGAAGGCTGTGACTGCTGCCGAGGAGGCGAAGCACGTTCAAGAGCGTGAAGAGCCGGAATTGCTCCGTCGGAGTGAGCGGCTTCAAGAGGCAGTTCGCCTGCAGCAGGAATGCGAGCGTCTGCGCAAGGAGGAGGGCGAATGGAAGCTCCGCTTGGAGAGTGCCCATGCACGTTATGACTCTGCAGCGTCTGATATTGAACGATCAGAGCAGCTGCTTAAGAAGGCGGCGGCACGTCAAGAGGAGCTTCGAACGACGCTTGCGGCACATGTCAAGACTGCCGAGGAGCAGGAACACTTCCATGAGGCGATCTCTTACTATGATAAGATCACGTTCATGGAAGGACGCTCCAATGAGTTGAATAATCATCGAATGAAGCATGAAGCACAGACAGAAGCTGTCAATCGCAAGCTTAATGATAAGCTTGAAGAGCTGTTGTCCGCAGCTGGGACGATTCGGCATAAACTGGAAGAGGGGCTTCATTCAAGAACATGTTGGAGACGGCTTCGCGAGCAAGTGAGCCATCTCTTTGTACAGGTCGAATTGGCAATGGATGATGAGCGCCAGAAGCAGTGGAAGGAAACAGCGGAGCAAATGGCTGTCCAGTTAGCATTGTCATTGGTTAATAATGAGTCCTGTCCGGTATGCGGATCGAAGGAACATCCAGCCCCCGCCCATGTACATGCGAGTGCTAAGGTCAACTCCACAAATGGAGACGAGCGCTGGCGGCAATGGGAGCAACTGAAGAACATATCGAGCCGATTGCTTCTGGATGTGGAAGCTGAAGCAGCTCGTAGTCGTGAACAGTTCTCGACCTGGATGCAGCGTCTGCAGGAAGTGTCCGAGCGAGCGTCGCAACTGATACGCGATCAGTTGTCAGCAGTGGCTGAAGAAGACCAACTGAGAGGCGAACATCCTTCGTGGAGAGACTCTTTGACCGAGCTTGCTGCCGCGCAATCGTTCGGTTTAGATAACAAGGACATGCTGTTGGAAGGTGAATCGCCGCTGCAAGCCGGCGAAGGAGCAGCATCTGAGCAAGCAGGATCACATACGTACAAAGATGTTAAAGAATTGGATTTGGCTGCAGTGGAGAATCAGTTGACAGCTCTACAGCAAGACGTGCAGTCATTCATCCAGAATGCTCGTACAATGGAAGGCCTTATGGAGCAACTGCTGAAGGATGCTGCAGGCAAGCAGTGGGAGCTGCAGCAATTGTCGTCTAGCTACCAATCTTCATATGTGGCGTTGCGTGACGCCAATCGTGCATGGAAGGAAGCAGAAGAGGCTCTGGCCAAGCAGCATGAGGAATGGAATCTTCGTTACAAAGCGTTCCAATGGGAATTTGCACAGATGCCGTCTTTGCAGCAGGAATGGACTGCAAGAGAAGCAGTCGTGAGCGATTGCCGGGAACGACTGGAGAAGAGTGCAGTTTATATAGAGGAAATGAAAGAACGAATTCTTCAATACACGAAAGAGCGTCAAGCTGCTGAGGTTGAGCGTGTCAATGCGCAAGCGGAGTGTAATGGTGTTGCCCGTCTACTAGGGGATTACGAGACTCGGTTGAAGCCATGGTTGCAGAAGCAATCCATAGAGGAGTTTGCAGCAGCTACATCAGCTCGTCTAGCGGAGCTTCGTGAACGAGTTAAGCGAACAGCGGACGAGGCTGAAAGGTTACGGGCTGCAAGCGAAGCTGCAGGCCGTCAGGCGGCTCTTGCTGCGCAAGTCTTGACGAGTCTTGCCGAGCAGGTAGAAGTGAGCGGTCAACGTCTTCAAGATCTGCTGTCGAAGTCTTCCTTTACAGAAATTTCAGATGTGCATGCCGCTCGGATGACAGAAGAACTCACCTCACAATTAGAGCAAACGCTGCTCGCTTATCACGATGCAGTTCGGGATGTTAGTTCGCAGCTGAATCGATTGCAAGAGCGAATAGGTTCTTCAGTGGTTACGGACGAGCAGTGGAACGCTTGCAGCGAGAAGAAAGTGGCGGCCGAAGCAGCGGCAGAGGAAGCCCTTGCTCGGAAAGCAAAGGCAGAGCGGGACGCGGAGCAGTTACGTAGCAAGCATGCACGCTGGACAGAACTTGAGGAAGCACGCTCGCGCACCGAAGAATATGCGGGCCGATTGCACCAGCTGCAGGCTGTATTCCGCGGTAACGCCTTCGTTGAATTTATTGCGGAAGAACAGCTTATGCAGGTTAGCCGCGCTGCGTCAGAACGATTGAAGGTATTAACGAAGCAGCGCTATGCGCTGGAAGTGGATTCTGGCGGGGGCTTCGTCATCCGCGATGATGGCAATGGAGGTATCCGCAGACCGGTATCTACACTATCGGGAGGAGAGACATTCTTGACTTCGCTTGCACTGGCTCTTGCACTGTCCTCTCAGATTCAATTACGAGGCAAGTACCCTCTCGAGTTCTTCTTCCTTGATGAAGGATTCGGGACACTCGATCCTGAGCTTCTTGATACGGTTGTTACCGCACTGGAGAAGCTGCATTCGGATCGCTTGTCAGTTGGGGTAATCAGCCATGTTCCGGAGCTGCGTGCTCGCTTGGCGAGAAAGCTGGCTGTCATACCGGCAGAACAAGCAGGAGAAGGGTCACGAATCGTAATGGAAACGAATTAGATAGTTGTGAACTAGCTCACAGTAACAGTTTCAACAGGCTGTTATAATACAGACAGCCGACATCAATAATTTTCCTAGTTGCACCTCGGTGATCGTATTGTGTCTGCAAACAGTCGTGATCAATGAATCAGAGTCGCGATGCTTGCAGCAACAGTACGCTCACAGCGCTGACGCGCTGCCCGCAATTGCGGGGTACGAGGTGCTCTTTTTTTTGTCCTTTTTTTGATAAATTCCAACCTCATAGTACGGTATGTGCGCATACAAACGCTAATGCTTTTTATAGATCACTTGGACAGGCTTCTTTTTTTTGCTATGATAAGGGTACGCCAAATTAAGAGACATACAGCCTGAATTCAGGCTCAGAGCGAATACATATAAGGGAGGAATGAAAAGAGATGGATTGTATTTTTTGTAAAATTGTCGAAGGCTCCATTCCTTCGAAAAAAGTGTATGAGGATGATACGGTAGTAGCCTTTCACGATATTACTCCCCAAGCTCCAGTACATATTCTCGTGATTCCGAAGAAACATATTGCAACAATGAACGATGCTGAAGGCGAGGATTTCGCCCTAATTGGAGACATTCATCGCGCTGCTCAGCAAATTGCACGTGAGCTAGGCATTGCAGAATCGGGATACCGCTTGATTAACAACTGCGGCAAGGATAGTGGACAAGTGGTATTCCATATCCATTATCATTTGCTTGGCGGCGAACAGCTGGGAGCATTGGTTGGATAAATCGCTTATTATAGCCATATAGTGGCAGATAAACATGCGGGAAAATCCGCTGTGCAAACATTTCCAACCATGAAATGTCGTTATAATCTGTTCACATGGTTGACACCTAGTTTTACAATCACATATAATGTAATTTGATGAACCGTGTTTTTGTTCTTGGACGGTCTGTTCGGAGGGAGGGATAACTGGTGTCTGAAACGAAAGTTCGCAAAAACGAGACAATCGATGCTGCACTTCGTCGCTTTAAGCGCTCCATCGCGAAGGATGGCGTATTGGCTGAAGTTAAAAAGCGCAAGCACTATGAGAAGCCAAGCGTTAAGCGCAAGAAGAAGTCCGAGGCTGCCCGCAAGAGAAAGTTTTAGGAGGATTACGCACCAATGGATCTTAGCCAAAGATTGAACGAAGATATGAAGCAAGCGATGAAAAGTCAAGACAAGTTCAAACTCTCCACCATCCGAATGGTTCGTTCGGCGATCAAGAATGTTGAGATAGATGAAAGAAGAACTTTGAATGACGATGAAGTGCTTGAAATTCTAGGTCGTGAGATCAAACAGCGGAAAGATGCCCTCCACGAGTTCGAAAAAGCAGGTCGAGGCGATTTGGCAGATGGGGTTCGGGCGGAAATTGATATCTTGACGCCTTATCTTCCTGCTCAGCTTTCCGAAGAAGAGATAAAAGTGATTGTACAAGAGACCATCCAAGAGACCGGTGCTTCTTCGAAAGCCGACATGGGGAAAGTAATGGGTGCCCTCATGCCAAAGGTGAAGGGGCGCGCAGACGGCAAGTTAGTCAATTCTGTCGTGCAACAATGTCTGCAATAAACGATCTCTTTACGTCTATTGACGAAACGATAAAAAACACTCCTTATTCATAAGGAGTGTTTTTTTCTATATATCTAAAGATGAAACGCAAGGCATGATCAGGACGTATTATTATATGTGTTCAAAAGGGCTGTTTTCACAATGTGAGTCATGCCACAATTGTCAGCAAGCTTTTTGAATAGCACGTATCGCATTTGTCTACAACAGAATAAGAAAGGGGGTAGTCATTCACCATGCGGTATTTTCGAGGGAAACCACTAGGATTAGCCACCTTAGTTTTGACAGCGATCATGCTCCTGTTCTCCTGCATCCCATTTGTAAGCGCTCAAGTGAAAGCGGAAGGCAGTTCGGCACACAATGTGATTGTCCTTCCACTGAAGGGAACGGTGAATCCAGTTATGGAATCCTTCCTGTTCCGTGCACTTGATGAGGCAGAACAGCTAAGTCCTGAAGCAATTATTATCGAGATGGACACACCGGGTGGACAATTGGAATCTGCGGGAAATATCAGCCAGAGAATTATCTCCAGTCCTGTGCGTACGATTATGTTTGTAGAGGGCAATGCAGCATCGGCAGGCAGTTATCTTGCACTTAGCGCCAATGAGATCGCAATGACTCCAGGCAGTGCAATCGGATCGGCAGCCTTGGTTGATGGAGCTCATAATTACGTGAATGATCCGAAGCTGGTCGCCATGTGGGTTAGCAAAATGAAAGCCGTTGCACAAAAAAATGGCAGAGATCCGCTCGTTGCACAAGCAATGGCTGATTTGCAAGGCGCTTACGAAATTAAGGAGCTGGGACGGACAATACCATCGGGTGAGGTGTTGTCATTGAGCTCGGAGGATGCGCGCAAAGCTGGCTATGCGGAATATGTAGCTTCCAATACGGCAGATCTGTTGAAACAGTTGAAGCTGGATCAAGCAAATCTTGTTCAGATTGAGCCTTCTACCTCAGAACAAATTGCAGCCTTTGTTGTTCATCCAGGGATTGCGACATTGCTCCTGTTCCTAGGAATCGCAGGTGTTGCAATTGAACTGTTCGTACCAGGCTTCGGTGTCCCAGGAATACTGGGGATTGCTGGATTTTGTTTGTATTTCTTCGGTCACTACATTGCAGGACTAGCGGGGGTGGAGACCATCGTACTATTTATCATCGGGCTAATACTGCTAGCACTGGAGTTGTTTATCCCAAGCTTCGGCATATTGGGTATACTAGGATCGTTAAGCTTGATTACGGGTGTCGTGCGAGCTGCTAATGATACTGCAGATGCGCTGATGTCGCTTGGCATTGCCTTTGCAGCTGCTCTGGTTGTGGTTATCATTGTCGTTCGTGTGTTCAAGCACCGCGGCATTTGGAATAAGTTCATTCTCCGTGATTCCTTGACGACAGATGAAGGTTACGTGTCGAATATAAATCATACAGAGCTGCTCGGGAAGACAGGGCGTGCATTAACAACATTGCGTCCATCGGGAACGGCTTTGATTGGAGATATCAAATATGATGTCGTCACAGATGGCGGTTTTATAAGCCGTGACGAAGAGATTGAGGTTGTTGAGGTGGAGGGCGTACGAATTGTCGTACGATCGTTGACCAAAGATTGACCCCTTTATGTATTTTTGACTATAGGTTCTAACCCTTGCTTCACACATATAACAAAATATTGGAGGATGATTGAATATGGATCCATCTACGGTAACTGCGCTATTAATAGGGGTTGTTATTGTTATTGCACTAAGTGTATTCTTTAGCTTCTTCCCAGTAATGCTCTGGATCTCGGCTATTGCATCCGGGGTGAAGATCGGGATTATCTCACTCGTCGCTATGCGTCTGCGCCGTGTAACGCCAAGCCGTATCGTCAACCCAATGATTAAGGCTACTAAGGCTGGTCTTGGACTGAATATTAACCAACTGGAGAGTCACTACTTGGCTGGCGGTAATGTTGACCGTGTTGTTAATGCGTTAATCGCTGCACAACGTGCGAATATTCATCTTGAATTCGAACGCGCAGCAGCAATCGATCTTGCAGGACGCGATGTATTGCAGGCGGTGCAAATGAGTGTTAACCCGCGTGTTATTGAAACGCCTATCGTTGCCGCTATGGCGAAGGACGGTATTGAAGTAAAGGTTCGTGCGCGCGTTACCGTACGTGCGAACATCGAGCGCCTAGTCGGTGGTGCTGGGGAAGAGACGATTATCGCGCGTGTTGGCGAAGGTATCGTTACAACTGTAGGTTCCAGCGCATCCCATAAAGACGTTCTGGAGAATCCAGATCTTATCTCCCGTACTGTACTCGGCAAAGGTTTGGATGCAGGAACGGCCTTTGAAATCTTGTCTATTGATATTGCAGACGTCGATGTAGGTAAGAACATCGGTGCACATTTGCAAACTGAGCAAGCTGAGGCGGATAAGCGCATTGCGCAAGCAAAAGCAGAAGAACGCCGTGCAATGGCAGTCGCACATGAGCAAGAGATGAAGGCACGCGTCGTTGAAATGCGTGCACTTGTTGTTGAGTCGGAATCTCAAGTGCCCCTTGCTATGGCTGAAGCGCTTCGCGGCGGCAAATTGGGTGTTATGGATTATATGAATTTGAAAAACATTGAAGCTGATACGCAAATGCGCGGTACAATCGGCAAGGTATCCGACAACAATCCCAACAATAATCACGACAACAAATCAGAAAGCTAGGCGATGAGCCATGGTGATCATTGAGAAGATTATTCATTTCGTCACAAGCAATCCGTTAATAGCGATTATTATTTTGGGAGCTCTTTTTTCTTCACTGGGCGGCTCGAAGAAAAAGGACAAAACCAACCGGATGCCTGATTTTAGTGGAGGGGCTGCAAAAAGCAGCGATGACAAGAGGTATGAGGATGCAGGCGAGGAGGAATATGAGGAGGTAGAACGCAAGCCAGAACGTCAGCCTGTGTTTACGACCAGCGCTGAACGTCCAGCGCCAGCAGGGATGGCTTCAAGTCCGGGTAACTCGTATGATTTCATTGACTCGGATGAGGCGCGTCTTACGGAGCTAGAGCAGCGTCTGGCTGCAATCGACCGAATGGCGAGCTCGATCTCGTCCGGATCAGCTTCCAGATTCTCTAAGCGCCATACTTCATCAGCTGCTTCACCCGAACAGGGGCAGGGTTCTTCAAGCCGTGCAGTTACACCTGATGAAGTGATGCAGGGAGTCATTTGGGCGGAGGTACTCGGCCCACCGCGTGCCAAGCGTCCCTATCAGCATCGCCGCTGAATCTATAAGTATTAATACAAGTCCTTGCTGTTCCGTTCAGGAACAGCTGTAGGCGAAGAGAGAAGTTCCACATACAGGCTTAGTACAATACGTGCTAAGCCTGCATAGTGGGGCTTTTTTTTATTTCTGCAGTTCCACAGACAATCATTAACATGGAATATTCCTCGAGGATCTCGCGTGAAGGGTCGCTGCAATCGTTATAATCGCGTCATTCTGCGCATAAATTGTAACGAATAGGAAGGGGGCCCGTCGCAAAATGAGTCGCTTTGGCCGCAAATTAAGCAACTGGACAGCGAATTGGCTGGATCTGCCGCAGGATACATTATCGGATACGCCCCGGTTAGCCATGATTGGAAATCGGCATCTTATCGTTGAGAACCACCGCGGGATTGTGCATTTTTCGAACGAGCTGGTTCGTTTGGCGCTAACCAATGGAGAACTAGAGATATCCGGATCAGAGCTTGTTATTCGGGCGATATGGACGGAAGAGATACGTATTGAAGGAATCATACGCAATATCACATACAATGGAACGGGGGAAATGAAGTGAAGGCACCTACGTTGGCCAATGCTCGCGGCTATGTTCGGGTTCGCATTCGAGGAGGGAATGCGGAGTCTTTTATTAATGCTGTCGTCTCCAAACAAATCCAAGTGTGGGATGTGCAGCGGACTTCGTTTCAAGACTTCCAGTGCTATGTACTGCTGTCTGATTATTTTAACCTGAGGCCCATTTTGAAGCAGACAGGCTGTCGGGTTCATGTGGAGCAGCGGATAGGATGGCCTTTTGCGTTGAGACGAGTTATCCGCCGCAAGTTCTTCTTGATTGGCTTTGCTATGTTTATGCTTGGATTGTACATGCTCTCCTCGCTGGTATGGTCCATTGATGTGAAGGGCAATGATCGCATACCAACAGAGCAGGTGCTTGCGGCTGCGAAAGAGCAGGGGATATATCCTTTTCAGTGGACATTCCGTCTGCGTGACCCTGATCTAATTGCGAAGGCGATGCACACGAAGCTGAAAGAGGCATCATGGGTGGGAGTCAATTGGGAAGGGACCAGGGTATCAATTCAAGTGATTGAAGCAACGAAGCCCGATTCATTGAAATTGGTTAATCCAAGACATATTGTTGCTTCAGAGGATGCAATCGTAACTGATATTATCGCGGAAAATGGACGAGCTGTCGTTGCCCGCAATGCCCGCGTCAAAAAAGGCGCTGTACTTATTTCCGGGGCCGTTGGAACTGAAACTGAACCGAAGGATGTGGCGGCCAAGGGAGAAGCAAGAGGGCTCGTCTGGCACCAATATGAGATTTCCTCGCCGCTCGTCATGAAGCATAAAGTATACACAGGGGAAGAGAAAGAGAGAAAATATATCGTGACAGGCAACCGGAGGCTTATGGTCTCTGGATTCGGAGATATTCCTTATGCTCATTATGAGCAGCTGCAGGAGGACAACACGCTGAAATGGAGGCAGTTGTCGCTGCCTATTGGCTGGACAAATGAGAAAATTAAGGAAGTTCAGTTCGCATCTGAGGAACGAACGGAGACGCAAGCTGCAGAGGCAGGACTGAAGCAAGCTAGGGCGGATGTGCTCGGCAAGAACGGACCTAATGCCCGCATTCATTCGGAAAAAATTTTGCATCAGAAGACGGACAATGGTAAAGTGGTCATGAAGGTGCTTTTTGAAGTGGAGCAATCAATAGCGGAAGAACTTCCGCTTGTTCGCCAGTTTGAACAGAAATCACAACCGGAATCAGAACCACATGAACAAGGACACTGAATACAAGGAGACTGAGGTTTTTGTCGCAACAACAGACTGTTAAAATTTCACTACAAAATGCTGCTGAAGGACTAGCCCTGTTCGGGCCGCAAGATAAGCATCTGCGCTTGATTCAAAGCCGTACAGATGCACTAGTGACATCGCGCGAGGCGGAGGTTGTCATTACGGGGGAAGCGGAAGAAACTGAAAAATTGGAGCAGTTATTCCTCGTTCTGCTCGAGCTGATTCGCAACAATATTATCCTGTCTGAACGGGATATCATGTATGCAGTCGATTTAGCGCAGGAATGGAAGGTTGACGAGCTGCTTGATTTATTCAGGGGCGAAATCGCACATACATACCGCGGCAAACCGATCCGCGTTAAGACAATAGGTCAGCGGCATTATGTATCAACGATTAAGAAGAGAGACATCGTATTCGGTGTAGGGCCTGCAGGTACAGGGAAAACGTATCTTGCCGTTGTACTTGCCGTCGTTGCGTTGAAGGAAGGAGCCGTCAAGCGAATCGTTTTGACTCGGCCTGCAGTAGAAGCCGGAGAGAACCTTGGTTTCTTGCCTGGAGATTTGCAAGAGAAGGTAGATCCGTATTTGCGCCCTCTCTATGATGCGCTGTATGACGTGATGGGCACGGAACAGGTAGCTAAGGCTCTTGAGCGTGGATTGATTGAGATTGCGCCTCTCGCCTATATGCGGGGACGGACGCTGGATGATGCGTTCATCATATTGGATGAGGCACAGAACACGACGCCTGAGCAAATGAAGATGTTCCTGACACGACTTGGCTTCGGATCGAAGATGGTCATTACCGGGGATATTACCCAAATTGATTTGCCTCGCGGTAAGAGATCTGGTCTCGTGGAAGCAGGGCGAATCTTGAACGGGATTGAGGAGATCGGATTCGTGCATTTTGCCGAGCAGGATGTCGTTCGTCATTCCTTAGTGCAGAAAATTATTACAGCTTACCAGAAGGAAAGCGAAAACCAAGGATAGAGAGGACTGTTCTCTATGCTACAGACAAATCGTTCCGGCAACGGAAATAGCAAACGTCAAGTCAATATGACGGGGTGGAAGTATAGCGTAGGTGTACGTTTTCTTCTGTTTTTCTTATTAACATTATTATTTTATTTCAGTTTGGCGCCGAGCATTCTGCCGGAGAAGCTGGATATTGAAGTCAATGCGAAGAGTGAGAAGGATATTATCGCACCGATTCAAATCCCAGATAAGAAGGCAACGCTTAAAGCCCAAGAGCAGGCTGCCGAGCGCGTGCAGCCCATTTATGAGATTATCTCGCTCAAAAATGAGCGCTTAATCGATTCTTTGTTCGAGCGTATCGACCAGTTAAATGACGATGAGCTCATATCGTACGCACAGAAGATCAGCTTATATCGCACCGTCATCCCTGATGAGGTCAATAAGTATCTTAGGGAATTTCTGACGACAAGCCGCAATAAGGATACATATTCGAGTGCACTGCTTGACGAAGTAAAGAAACGCATTGACGAGCAGAAGTACGATATCCCTGAAGAAACGTATCTGAAAATTGCACGCTTGACTAAAGAAGACGTCGCACAAATGAAGCCTGTTGCTCGGGAACTAGTGTCTAAGCTGATGGCTGACGCGGTTCCAGATGCCTCTGTGCCGCGAGCTAAGGTGCCGGAATACGTCAATGCAAGCTCGCTGGATAAACGCTCTGCTCGCGAGGTGGTGCAGGAGCTCGTTCGCCTCTGCATTACGCCAAACAAGTTCTACAATGATGACGCAACGAAGGATGCAAAGGTTCAGGCGCGGGAGAATACGCAGCCAATCTTCATTAAGCAGGGCGATATCTTTATTAAAAAAGGGCAGGTTATCTCTCAAGAGACTTATGATTTGCTGAAAGAGAACGATCTTTTGAAATCAGAAGTTAACTACTGGCCGCAATTTGGCTTGTTGCTTCTGTCGGTGATGTTCTCACTCGTCTTGTTTATGTTTATGCGTCAGTCAAGCCATACTCATTTCAAGTTCAACAACGTGCAGTTGCTGATGCTTGTGTTGATTTTCATAATCAATATTATTGCGATTCATATAATCGGCTACGCGCAGACGAAGGAAATCCCTTATATTGGGTATGTCGCGCCAACTGCGATGGGGGTTATGCTGATTACCCTGCTCATCGATCTGCCGCTAGCGTATATATGTGCAGTCGTTCTGAGTATCCTTGCGGGGATGATCTTGAACACCAACCAAGGCACGTTGTTTGATTTCCATTTTGGATTTTTTGCGCTCGTGACCAGTTACGCAGCGATATTCGCCATTCATCGTGCAAGCCAACGCTCCACGATCTTGAAGGCAGGCATTATGGTATGTATCTTCGGCAGTGTAACAGCTCTGACGCTGTCCATGCTATATGGAGAGCCAATGAATCAGAGTCATACGATGCTGTCGGCTGCATTTGCCTTTGCCAGCGGACTGCTCACATCTGTGCTTGTACTCGGACTGATGCCGTTTTTTGAAGTTACATTTGGCATTCTGTCTGCACTCAAGCTGGTTGAATTGTCCAATCCGAACCATCCATTACTGCGCAAACTTCTGACAGAAACACCGGGGACCTATCACCATAGCGTGATGGTAGGGAACCTGTCTGAGCAGGCTGCGGAATCGATTGGTGCGAATGGACTGCTGTGTCGAGTAGGTGCCTACTATCATGATATCGGCAAAACGAAGCGTCCAAGTTACTTTATTGAGAATCAGACGAATATGGACAACCCGCATGATCAAATCGATCCGAAGCTGAGTACGTCCATTATCGTTGCTCATGCCAGGGACGGCGCTGAGATGCTGAAGGATTACAAGCTGCCGAAGCCGATACGAGATATTGCTGAGCAGCATCATGGTACAACCTTCTTGAAGTATTTCTACTTCAAAGCGAAGAAGCAGGCGGAAGAACAGGGTATTGAGCCTGACTTTACTGAGGATGATTTCCGTTATCCTGGGCCTAAAGCTCAATCGAAGGAAGCGGCTATTGTAGGGATAGCGGATTGTGTGGAAGCTGCAGTGCGTTCACTTCGTCATCCGACGGTCGAGCAAATTGAATCGATGATTCATAAAATTGTGAAGGATCGGATGGACGACAATCAGTTCAACGAATGTGATCTGACACTGCGCGAGCTGGATATTGTTGCTCAGTCACTGAAGGAGACTGTAATGGGAATCTTCCACTCCCGTATTGAGTATCCGGATGACTCGAAGTTGAAGAATAAGGACGCGGGTGCTGCAGCGGAAGCTCCGAAGTCGTAGCCTACGATTGATTCGGTTGAACGTACATCTTAAAACTGCAAGTAAGGAGCAACGAACATGTCGAGTATGAAGCTGGAATGGAATGACGATCAAGACATTTACCCGATAGATCCTTCCCTAATTGAGCTGCTGGAGCGTATCCTACAGGAAGCTGCGGCGATGGAGGGCATTCAAGAGGGAGAGGTCGCGTTAACGTTCGTTGATAATGAGCAAATTCATGAGTTAAATCGTGAATATCGAGGAATTGATCGTCCGACAGATGTATTGTCCTTTGCCTTGAACGAATCTGTTGAAGAGGAATTGGACATTCTATACGAAATTGAGGATGAGCAAGAATTGGATGAGATGAATGATCTGCTTGGCGATATCATCATCTCAACAGAACGTGCCAAGGAGCAGGCGGATGAATATGGTCACTCGTTGGAGCGTGAAATTGGATTCTTGTTTGTTCACGGCTTCCTGCACTTGCTCGGATATGATCATCAGGATGAGCCAAGTGAACAAATTATGATGGACAAGCAGGAAGCAGTGCTAGAGAAGGTAGGTTTGCGCCGCTAATGAAGCGTCCGTGGAGCGATACCTTTCGTGTTGCCTTCGCAGGAATAGCCTATGCAATACGAACGCAGCGCAATATGAGGGTACATGCAGCAATGAGTGTGTTGGCACTTCTATTAGGGGCTGTACTGCAAATATCGACTTCGGACTGGCTGTGGCTAGGACTTGCCATTACCATCGTAATCTCAGCTGAATTAATGAATACCGCAGTAGAATCTGTCGTCGATCTCGTGATGCCGAAGCCGCATCCATTGGCGAAGGTAGCCAAAGATACCGCCGCAGGAGCCGTGCTCGTGACGGCGGTATTCGCCGTTATAGTTGGCGTTGCTATCTTTTTCGAACCGGGAATGAAGCTGCTTGGTACGATTCTGCGCGTTATGCACGGATGAAGACATTCATACACGGCGCTATTGTCGTTATTGAACGGCAGAGCGCCGTGTATGCACATACAGAGAAGTTTTGGAGGGGAATTCATGTTTCATAATCAAGATCAAATGAATCGTAATACGTATAAATCGGGCTTCGTCGCGATTGTAGGTCGCCCAAATGTCGGCAAATCTACACTGATGAACCATGTGATCGGCCAGAAAATCGCCATTATGTCAGATAAGCCGCAAACGACACGCAACAAAATTCATGGCGTGTACACAACGGATCACTCGCAAATTGTATTTTTGGACACTCCCGGTATCCACAAGAGAAAGTCGAAGCTCGGCGATTATATGAACAATGTGGCACTGAACACCTTGAATGAGGTAGAGGCTGTTCTCTTCCTTGTCGATGTATCTGCTGGGCTTGGCGGCGGAGATAAATATGTGATTGAACAATTGAAAAAAGTCCGTACTCCTGTCATACTCGTCATGAACAAAATCGATCAGGTTCATCCAGAGGCTCTACCGCCGATGATTACAGAGTACAATGAGCTGCACGACTTCGCAGCGATTGTGCCGATCTCGGCGATAAATGGAAGCAATGTCAACCGACTGCTGGATGTGCTCGGAGGCTATTTGCCAGAAGGACCGCAGTACTATCCAGATGATCAAATTACGGATCATCCGGAGCAATTCGTCGTTGCAGAATTAATTCGCGAGAAGATATTGCACCTGACGCGAGAAGAAATTCCTCATTCCATTGCGGTAACGATCGAGGATATGCGTGTGCAGGAGAATGGCGTTGTATATATCTCGGCAGTTATTTTCGTGGAACGGGATTCACAAAAAGGAATTGTTATCGGCAAGCAGGGTGCCTTGTTGAAAGAAATTGGAAAGTTGGCGAGACAGGATATCGAAAACTTGCTCGGTTCCAAGACATTCATGGAGCTATGGGTGAAAGTCAAAAAAGATTGGCGAAATCAGGATCGAGTCTTGCGCGATCTTGGTTTTAGACACGAGTAAATCTAGCGAGGAACAGGCTGGTCTAAACCATACACTCCAATTTTTGCAATGGATATTCCCTTCTAAGCAGCACAACCTAAATGATGACGCATAGTCTTACTGGTCTGTATCCGAAGATATTGCATCGAACGTCCGCTTCAGGTACAGCAACTATAACTGCCACTATTGTTGCTTGCGGGCATCATAGGAGCATGTCATTGATTAAGGTTCTCTTAACGAAAGGGGATTGTAGCAATGCGTGATTTTTCATGGAATGTATTTGCGAAGACGGGGGATGTCGACGCTTACTTGCTATATAAGCAGGCAGGAATGACTGAAGAGCTTGAGGAGCACCCAACAGAGATTGCGCCAATCGTGGAGCAATCGACAGATTAATAATGATTATGCAGCGTCAATCATGGGAGGACGAGAGTGTTATATCGGGTTGAAGGAATTGTCATCCGCAGCATGGACTATGGGGAAGGCAATAAGATCATCACACTTTGTACGAAATCTCACGGCAAAGTCGGTGTTCTTGTTCGCGGCGCGAAAAAGGTTCGCAGCCGACATGCTGCGGCGACTCAGTTGTTCACTTATGGGGAGTACGTGTTCTTTCGTGGAATGGGGCATATTGGTACTCTTAATTCTTGTGAGATAGTAGAGGCGAATCATCAGCTTCGTGAGCAGCTCCATCTGGCAGCCTATGCGTCCTATGCGGCTGAATTAGTGGATAAGGCACTGCATGATGAAGAAGCTGGGGGGCCAATGTTTGATCAATTCCATGCCTACTTGCAAGCTATTGCCCAAGGCAAGGATGTACAGGTGACAACCCATCTCTTCGAGATGAAATTGTGGCAGCGAACTGGCGTAGCTCCTCAACTGCATGCATGCGTCGCTTGCGGTACAGAGGAGAGGCTTGCTGCTTTTAGTTGGCGGTTAGGTGGTGCGCTGTGTGCAAGCTGCAAGCCGAGGGAACATGCGAATTACGTCGCCAATCTGCAAATGCTTGCATTGCTTCAAAAATTCGAGATGACAGACTTGCATCGTCTGGGCAATATTACATTGAAGCCTGCAACTAAGCTGCAGCTTCGGGCTTGCATGCGTGGTTACATGGATACGCATGTTGGGGTACGTCTGAAATCATTGCAGTTCCTTGAGCAGATGGAGAAATATGATCTGGCGCAGCTTGACGAGTAATATCCATTTCGCTATAATAAATCAATAAATTGAGGTATACCTTGTGTTGAAGAAGAAAGTAGTTCGCCAGCGTTTGAATGCAGCGATTCAGGGGCAGTGGAAGCCTGAACGAACGAACGAATGAAATGGCACTTTGGAGCAAGGCTCATGTGAAAGTGGATCGGACTTTATTTCGATCAAGTAGGGTGGAACCGCGGGAATATAACTCTCGTCCCTACGTCTGGCATCAGGCGTAGAGGCGGGAGTTTTTTGCATTCTCCCATACGTCAATGCCGTCAATATGAGGCAAAGGAGTCCTGACTGTGAATTTTCAACAAATGATCTTGACGCTGCAGCAATTTTGGGCTGAGCAGAATTGCATCATCGTACAGCCGTATGATGTAGAGAAGGGTGCAGGGACGATGAACCCGATGACCTTCCTTCGTTCCATCGGGCCAGAACCATGGAATGTAGCTTATGTAGAGCCATCTCGTCGTCCAGCTGACGGCCGTTACGGGGAGAACCCGAACCGATTGTATCAGCATCACCAGTTCCAAGTTATTTTGAAGCCATCTCCAGACAATATTCAAGAATTGTATCTGGAGAGTTTGAACCGCCTGGGGATCGATCCGACAATCCACGATATTCGTTTTGTAGAGGATAACTGGGAATCGCCAACCTTGGGTGCATGGGGCCTAGGTTGGGAAGTATGGCTTGATGGTATGGAAATTACGCAGTTTACTTATTTCCAACAGGTGGGCGGTATCGATGCACATCCAGTGGCTGTAGAGATTACGTACGGCTTGGAGCGCCTTGCGTCCTATATTCAAGACAAAGAAAATGTGTTCGACTTGGAGTGGGTAGAAGGCGTAGCTTATGGCGACGTATTCCACCAGCCTGAATTCGAGCATTCGAAATATACATTCGAAGTAAGCGATACGGAGATGTTGTTTACGCTGTTCAATATGTATGAGAAAGAAGCAAATCGTGCGATGGATGCTCATTTGGTATTCCCAGCATATGATTATGTGCTGAAATGCTCCCATACATTCAACCTGCTTGACGCACGCGGCGCGATTAGCGTAACGGAGCGCACAGGGTACATTACACGCGTGCGCAATCTTGCGCGCCATGTGGCTGCGACTTACTATGAAGAACGTGAGAAGCTTGGCTTCCCACTCTTGAAGAAAGGAGAGGAACAAGATGCCTAGACATTTATTGCTCGAGCTTGGCTTAGAGGAAGTGCCTGCGCGTTTCATTCGCAGTGCGATGGACCAATTGAAGGAGCGTACGGAGCGCTGGATGACAGAGTCGCGCATTGCCTACGGAATGGTATCTGCGTATGCAACACCAAGACGTCTCGCAGTGCTCATTCAGGACGTTGCAGATAAGCAGACAGACGTTCATGAGGAAGTGAAGGGGCCAGCCAAGAAGATTGCTCACGATGCGAGCGGTGAGTGGTCGAAGGCAGCCCTTGGATTTGCACGCAGTCAAGGCGTAGATCCGTCGGAATTCTTCTTCAAAGAGTTGAACGGAGTCGAGTATATCTACGCGAATAAGAGCAGCCTTGGGACGAATACGGCGGATGTTCTTGTTGAGGGATTGACTTCTATTATTCATGCAATGACTTTCCCGAAAAACATGCGTTGGGGTGCGAAGGATATGCGCTTCGTTCGTCCGATTCGCTGGATCGTTGCTCTGCATGGCGAGGATGTTATCCCACTTGAAATTGCAGGCGTAAAAGCGGGCCGCACAACTCGTGGACATCGTTTCCTTGGTGATGAGGCGGTTATTGATGCGCCGCTTCAATACGTGGAGCGCCTTCGTGAACAGTCCGTCATCGTTGATGTGGCAGAACGCGAAGCAAATATTAAGAACCAAATTCAAGAGCTTGCGAAGAGCAAGGATTGGCATATTGCGATTAAGGAAGATTTGCTGGAAGAGGTACTGTTCTTGGTTGAAACCCCTACCGTATTGTTTGGTGGATTCGATGAAGCATTCTTGAACATTCCTCAAGAAGTGTTGATTACTTCGATGCGTGAGCATCAGCGTTACTTCCCTGTATTGAATGCAGAGGGACAGCTCCTTCCTTACTTCGTAACCGTGCGCAACGGTGACTCCAAGGGATTGGATATCGTTGCAAAAGGGAACGAGAAGGTGCTGCGTGCACGCCTGTCTGACGCGAAGTTCTTCTATGCAGAGGATCAGAAGCTGAAAATTATCGATTGCGTACACAAGCTAGATTCAATCGTGTTCCACGAGGAGCTAGGCTCGATCGGGGATAAGGTGCGCCGCATTCATGCAATTGCAGATGCATTGGCACTAGCGGTTCAGACGGATCGTGAGACAGCGCTGTGGGTAAGCCGTGCTGCGGATATTTGCAAGTTCGACCTTGTTACGCAAATGGTCTATGAATTCCCTGAATTGCAGGGGGTTATGGGTGAGGATTACGCTCGCAAGGCTGGGGAACCAGAGGCGGTAGCCCGTGCAATCAACGAGCATTACAAGCCTAGATTCGCTGGAGATCCAGCACCAGCTTCGCTTGTCGGTTCGATTATCAGTATGGCTGATAAGATGGATACGTTGACTGGCTGCTTCGGGATCGGCATAATCCCGACAGGGTCGCAGGATCCATATGGCTTGCGGAGACAGGCGACAGGTATTGTGCAAATTCTACTGGAACGCAATCTTCCACTTACTTTGCATACGATCTTCAACATTACGCTTGATGTATATGAACAAGCAGGATTGTTGAAACGTGAACGTGAGGAAGTTCGTAAAGAATTGTATGAATTCTTCGGCTTGCGGGTGAAGAATGTGTTGTCTGATTCCGTTCGATACGATGTTGTTGATGCGGTAATGGCTGCTGGCTATGACGATGTGAAGCTCACAGTAGCTCGTGGAGAAGCACTTATGCATGCTGTACAGGCAGATGAGTTTAAGCTGACGGTTGAATCGTTCAACCGTGTAGGTAATCTGGCTGCTAAAGCAGACAGCAAGGAGATACGTTCTGAGCTGTTCGAGCAGGATGCAGAACGCAATCTTCATGAGAGCTGGCTGCGTGTGCATGAAGCTTATGAAGCAGCTTATAGCAATCCATCAGAGGCACTGAGCGTATTGTCCCAGCTGAAGGATGAAGTCCATTCGTTCTTCGAACAAGTGATGGTTATGGCTGAGGATCAAGCGGTGCGGGTGAACCGCTTGGCTTTGCTTGCGAATATTGCAAATGACATTCAGCGCTTCGCAGATTTCTCCAAGCTTGTCTGGGCGTAATAAGCAACAATGAGATTTATCGTCTATGGCCAGTAAGGAGCAGTAAATGGATGGAACATGAAGAAGGGATTCTTCGGATTCTCTTCGACATGTTCCATCCTTATTTTCATCGATTCGACAAAATCTGAGTTAATGTAGAGGAAATCCGGATTTCGAAGCAGGAATTTTAAACGATACAGCGTATATAATATAAACGGTGAAACGATTAATGAAAGTTCCGACGCTTTACGAAAATGGTGAGAACATGTCTTCTAAACTTCGAATCGTAGTAGACGCCGATGCTTGTCCTGTAAAAAACGAAATCGTTGCCGCAGCCATTGAGATGGGTGCAGGGGTTATTTTTGTAGCTTCTTATGCTGCATTTGCTCCAGACTGGCAGCTCATGAATCTTGATATTCATACTGTTTTTGTGGATCAAGCGTTTCAAGCGGCGGATATTTATATTGCCAACACAGCGCGGTCAGGGGACGTAGTGGTTACAGGCGACTACGGGTTGGCCGCGCTCTGTTTGCCAAGAGGTGCATCCGTACTTACGCCTAGAGGCAGCGAGCTAACCGGCGATAATGTAGATGAGTACCTGACAAGGCGGCATATCTCAAGCAAAGCGAGAAGAGCAGGTTTACGAACGAAAGGTCCGCGAGCGATGAGTGAAGAGGATCGCGAAATTTTCCAACATAAACTGACAAAACTTTTGCTTCGTGAGCAGGAGAAAATGCGCCCATAGCGAATTAGTAATACGTGTTCAGATGAAGGTGAATGACGATGAACGGATATGGACTTATTCCTGACGAAGTTCGCGATGAAGTATTGAAGCGCAACGATATCGTCGATATTGTTGGACAATACGTCCACTTATCGAAGAACGGTAAATATTTGAAGGGGCTGTGCCCTTTTCATTCAGAGAAGACACCATCGTTCACGGTCACGCCGGAGAAGCAAATTTTCCATTGCTACGGTTGCGGGAAGAGCGGCACAGCCATTCAATTTGTGATGGGTCTTGAAGGATATTCCTATCCTGAAGCGATTACCCATCTGGCTGAGTTGGCAGGCATTCCTATAACATGGGGAAGCGGCGACTCGTATGCTGAACGCAATCCGCGGAATGAAGCGAAGGATCGGCTGATTGAAGCACATGAACTGACTGCGAAGATGTATCATTACATATTAATGAATACAACGGAAGGGCAGGAAGCGCTTCGCTATTTGCGTGAACGCGGCATTAATGACAAGCTCATCGAACAGTTTCAGATTGGATACGCACCGCCGAATTGGGATATGATCGTGAAGTTTCTAACGAAACGGCAGTTCGACCTAGCTCTGGTAGAGAAGGGCGGTATCGTATCGGCTAGAACGAATGGTGAAGGGCATGTCGATCGTTTCCGTAACCGGGTCATGTTCCCGATATGGGATCGCCGGGGACGCATTGTTGGATTTGCAGGAAGGGTACTGGACGGAAGTCAGCCCAAATACTTGAACTCACCCGAGACCATGCTATTCAACAAATCGAAGCTGCTGTACAATGTGCATCAAGCAAGACCACACATTAAGCGCAGCGGAGAAATTGTTCTTTTTGAAGGTTTTGCAGACGTTATTCAAGCTTGGGAAGCCCAAGTGATGAATGGCGTTGCAACAATGGGAACTGCGTTAACCTCTGAGCATGTCCAGTTGCTGAAGCAGCTCGGAGACAGTGTTACGTTATGTTATGACGGCGATGATGCTGGACAAGCAGCCGCCATGAAATCGATTGACCTATTAGAGGGAAGCGGCCTGCATGTTGCTGTCGCCATGCTTCCTGATCGGATGGATCCTGATGAATTTATTAAGGCACATGGAGCTGAGCGGTTCAGGCACGCGATCATCGCGTCAGCTGTTACGCCAACCAAATTCAAGCTTATATCTTTACGCCGAAATCATATACTGCTAGAAGATGATGGCAAACGGCGCTTCAAAGATGCGGCGTTGCGTGTTGTGGCGAAGGTTGAATCTCCTGTCGAACGGGAAATGCATTTGAAGGAGCTCGCTTCACTGCTTGAATTATCAGGGGATTCAGCGATTGCTTCTTTGAAGCAAGAATGCGCGAATATCCGTCAAAAACTGCAAAAAAACAACCAAAACGGGGATAATCAAGACAATTGGTGGAATAATGTTAGGAATGATAAACAAGTTATCTCCCCGCCCGTGTTGCGTCCAGCATACGTCTATGCAGAACGCAGTCTGCTGGCACTAATGTTCCAAGATATCGAAGTGTCCAACTATGTGGAGCGGAATCTTGGTGAGCAATTCAATGTAGATGATCATGCGGCACTTGCCGCTTATCTATATGCTTATTACGCGCAAGGCAAAGAGCCTGATTTCAGTTGTTATTTGGCGACATTGCAAGATGACCGATTAGAGAAAACGGCTGCATCCATATCGATGGCTGAAGTTCCATTGCGAAATGACACCGCCTTATTAGATGATTACATCGGTCAGATCTTGAAAGTGCCTAGACATCGTGAAATTGAGCGTAAAAAGGAAGAAATGGTGCAGGCGGAGCGTTCTGGAGACATCTTGCGTGCCGCGCAAATTGCACAAGATATTATAGCCCTAGAGCAACAACTGAAGCGGTAGGAAGCAGAAGTTTCTAGGGAGGAGGGAGTCGGAAAATGGCGAATGATCAACATACTGGACTAGATGCCGAAGCAGCGTTGGAACATGTGAAGGATCAATTGATTGAGCTCGGTAAAAAGCGCGGCTCGCTCAGCTATAAAGATATTACTGAAAAATTATCGACGTTCGATCAAGACCCTGAGCAGATGGATGAGTTTTATGAACAGCTGTCTGATTTGGGCATTGAAGTGGTAAATGAAACGGAAGATGGAATGGGCAATCGCAATAATGGTGATCGGGAGAATGGGGATAACGAAGATTTCCATTTCGATGATGACTTATCGCTGCCACCGGGAATTAAGATTAATGACCCGGTTCGGATGTACTTAAAAGAGATCGGCCGTGTTCCACTCTTGTCAGCAGAAGAAGAGATCGAACTTGCGAAGCGAATTGAGCAGGAGGACGAAGAAGCGAAGAAACGCTTGACGGAAGCGAACTTGCGCCTCGTAGTCAGCATTGCGAAGCGTTATGTTGGACGCGGAATGCTGTTCCTCGATTTGATTCAAGAAGGAAATATGGGACTGATTAAGGCTGTTGAGAAATTCGACTACAGCAAAGGATACAAGTTCAGTACGTATGCAACATGGTGGATTCGCCAAGCGATTACAAGAGCGATTGCCGACCAAGCGCGTACAATCCGTATCCCTGTTCATATGGTAGAAACGATCAATAAGCTTGTCCGTGTATCCCGTCAATTGCTTCAAGAACTTGGACGCGAACCAACTCCAGAAGAAATTGCAGCAGAGATGGAACTTAGTGTTGAGAAAGTACGCGAGATCATGAAGATTGCTCAGGAACCGGTATCGCTTGAGACACCAATTGGTGAAGAAGACGATTCTCACTTGGGAGACTTCATTGAGGATCAAGAAGCATTGGCACCTGCTGATGCGGCAGCATATGAGCTGTTGAAGGAGCAGTTGGAGGATGTCCTTGACACATTGACAGAACGTGAAGAAAATGTGCTTCGTTTGCGCTTTGGTCTCGATGACGGCCGTACTCGCACCTTGGAAGAGGTAGGCAAGGTATTCGGTGTCACACGCGAACGGATTCGCCAAATTGAAGCGAAAGCACTTCGTAAATTGCGTCATCCGAGCCGCAGCAAGCGACTTAAAGATTTTCTTGAATAGTGGCTAACGACGAGACCTTCTTGCGCGCAGTATGCGTGGGGAAGGTCTTTTGTCGCCATGTAAGGCATTCCCACACAGGAGCGTGACAAGCCTCATGGATCAGAAGCAGCGCCAATGGATGTCGCAGGAAATTGCACGTTGGAGACATAATCGATTATTGCCGGAACGCTATTGCGAATTCCTTGCTCAATTGTACCAACTGCCAGAATCAAAAGAAGCAGCTGAGCCGTCTGTGGTATCTAACAGACGCTTCGCGGAATGGCTGGCCGATCTTCCTGCCGCCAAATGGCTGGCGTTATTTATCATTTCTGGTTTGTTCTGTACTGCTGGATTTCATTTTACCGCTTTTGACATTCCAATGCAAATTGGGGCTGTCGCCTTATTTGCCCTTATTAACTATGGGCTTGCCGTCTTCAATTCAAAGTATGCGGCAAAGAAAAGTAAAGTGCAAATCGCGGTATTTATAAGTCTCGGCAACGCTGTAAGCATGCTTGGCGCGCTTGCCATTCTCATGCTGCATCAATGGCTTTCTTGGTATGGCGTGGCGCTGTGGCTGATTGGAGCAGGGCTCTTATGGATCATAACAGGATTGCTACTGCGGCGCGGCGGAATGCAGGGGTTCGGTTGGCTCCTGCTGGCGATCGCCTATGCGGTAATTCTCTATTCAATGGGGGGAGAACTTACGCTCATTGAGACGCAGTGGTTGTGGCTTCCAGAGAGCTTATTATTCATCTGGATGGCTTGGGTGATGCACAGTGTTCTTCCTTCAGCTTCAGCAGGGCTGCTGATAGCTTCCCTGATTGCTTGGCATATGCCTGAGGCCGCTTGGCTTGGCAGGGTCATCGTACTGAAGCTTAATGCTGGTGGCGAGGTTCTGCTATTTATGCTAATGAAGCTTTTTATTACGTTTTACATGGGATATTACTTTAGACAACAGTGGGTGAAATGGATTCGTGAACATCAAACTGTCCAAACGACTACAATGGATTGCGGATTGGGTGCCTGAAGGCAGCAAACTTGCAGATATCGGTTCTGACCATGCGCTGCTGCCATCTTATTTGGCAAAGCAAGGCATTATTTCTTATGGCGTCGCAGGTGAAGTGAATCAAGGTCCGTATGAAGCAGCTAGACGCCAAGTGCTCGGATCTCGCTTGGAGAATATTGTACAGGTCCGGCTTGGTGATGGGCTTGCCGTATTGGAGCCTAATGAGGTGGACTGCATTTCTATCGCTGGAATGGGGGGGAGCCTCATTGTCAGTATTTTATCAGCTCAACCTGAGAAGCTTGAGGGGGTCAAGCGACTCATCCTCCAGCCGAATGTGGGCGAGGATACCGTTCGTCGCTGGCTTCGCAAGGAAGGCTGGGCACTGCTTAAGGAGCATATTTTAGAGGAAGACGGCAAAATTTATGAGGTTCTGCTTGCAGAGCGCCAGTTCGAATCAGCAGAGACACATAACGCTCGTCTGTACGAGACTCGGCCTTTATTATGTGGGAAGACGCTGTCAGAGGAGTGGCTGCTGCAATTCGGCCCACTGCTGTCGCAAGCTCCTACAGATGTATTCTTTGAGAAATGGAAGCGTGAAGTAGCGAAGCGGGAGCGTGTACTGCGTACGATGGAACAGGCCGAGAGTGAAGAGGCGAAGCAGCGTCGAGAAGTATTCGTTCAGAACAAAGCGGAACTGGAGGCGATTATTGAATGTTTGCGAAAGGGTCAACAATAATTCAGTGGATGGAGCAGCTGGCGCCTAAGTCATTGGCTGTACCAGATGATCGAATTGGGCTTCAACTAGGTTCGCTAAATAAGGAAGTAGCGAAAGTACTCGTTGCACTCGATGTGAATGAAGAGGTCGTGGAGGAAGCTATCGCTCAGCAAGCGAACCTCATTATCGCTCACCATGCAATCATTTTCCGACCTTTGAAGCATTTACAGACAGATACCCCTGCCGGCCGATTATATGAGAAGCTCATCAAGCATGACATCTCGGTATACATCTCACACACGAATTACGATGTGGCAGTAGGGGGCATGAATGATTTGATGGCGGAACGCCTCCAGCTTACGAATGTCCGTGTCCTCGAAACGCTGCAGCAGGAGCAGATGCACAAGCTGGTTGTATTTGTACCGCAGACGCATGCAGATGAAGTCCGTGCTGCAATATTGGATGCCGGGGCTGGGCACATCGGGAACTACAGCCATTGCAGCTTCAATAGTGAAGGCTTCGGCACGTTCAAGCCTGGCGACGGCACGAATCCGCATATCGGACAAGCGGGCAAGCTGGAGAATGTACCAGAAGTACGAATTGAGACAATTATTCCGAAGTCGGTTCGAAGCCGTGTGCTGCAAGCGATGTTTAAGGCGCATCCATACGAGGAAGTCGCTTATGATCTCTACCCTGTAGATATTCAAGGAACAGAGTATGGCTTGGGCCGAGTAGGCAAGCTGACTGAAGCTGTAACTCTTCATCAATTGTCAGAGCAGGTGAAGAGCAGCTTCGAGGTATCGAATGTACGCGTGGTCGGCAATCTGGATCGTTCTGTGCGCAAGGTTGCTGTCCTCGGCGGTTCAGGCGCCCGATATATCCATCATGCGATATTCCACGGAGCGGATGTGCTCGTCACGGGAGATGTGGATTACCACACTGCCCACGATGCACTCGCTGCAGGTCTTGCAATAATTGATCCGGGCCATAATGCAGAGAAGATGATGAAGCAGGATGTCGCAGGACGCCTGCAGCAGGTGGCATCTGACAAGGGAGTATCGACGCAATTCGTAGCTTCTTCCACAAATACCGAGCCATTTCAGTTTTTGTAAAAGTTGACGGTTGAGTTTCTTGCGCGAAACTTGTATACTAACGAATGTTGACGGAAAGTTTGACAGACAATCGCTGGTGACTTGGTCACGAGAGGAAAGTCCGGGCTCCATAGGGCAGGGTGCTGGATAATGTCCAGTCAGCGCGAGCTGAAGGATAGTGCCACAGAAATGGACCGCCGATGGCTGCTTCGGCAGCACAGGCAAGGGTGGAACCGTGGTGTAAGAGACCACGAGGAGCGTTGGTGACTTCGTTCCTGGTAAACCCCATCTGGAGCAAGACCTAATGAGATGCATGCCCGCAAGGGCAGCCTTAGCCCGAGGTGCGTCTGGGTTGGTCGCTTGAACCGTGCAGCAATGTACGGTCTAGATAGATGATTGTCACTTTGTAGTGGAAGGGTAGCTCCCGTAATACCACGATCAGTACAGAACCCGGCTTACGGCAAACTTTCCGGAGCTACAACACTTATTGTTCGAAGCCTATAAGATAACCCCCGCACACAAGCTGTGCGGGGGTTTTTGGTTTATGTCCCATCCCACGGCAATAAGTCGTTTACGGCTGGGAAGCGGGGATTATTGAAGATGGCGTAGATGGACGCTTCACATATTGAGCAATCGTGCGCTTGATTTCGCGTGCAATATTTTGCGGAAGCAGCGACAATGATGTTGTTCCTTGCTCTGCAAGGCTTAGGGCCTGTGCGACATCAATTTCACCATAGCCATAATACATATCTTTACCCGGTGTTCCTAAGTCGACTACACTCTGCCGCATAATATCGTACACCTCCGTATTCTTTAACGAAGGATTCACGGAGCGAATAAGTGCAGCCAATGCGGATACATGCGGGCAAGCCATTGAAGTGCCTGACAATGCCGCATATTGATTGTTCGGATACGTGCTTGCAATCGACGTGCCGGGCGCCACAACATCTACGTAGTTGCCGTAGTTGGAGAAGGAAGCGCGCTTCTGATTCGCATCCGTAGCGGATACGGCAAATACTTCTGGATAAGCAGCAGGGTATCCAGGACGCCGGGTATTGTCATTGCCCGTTGCAGCGATCAGCACGACATCGCGATCATAGGCATACTTGACTGCATCATGCAGAAATGCGCCATCGACATAGTTGCCTAAGCTCATGTTGATGACCTTGGCTCCATTGTCAGTCGCCCAAATAATTCCTTCCGCAACAGAGTACGATGTACCTGATCCGTTATTGTCAAGCGCTTTGACTGGAAGAATCGGATTGTACCATGTAATCCCGGCAATGCCTTCACCATTATTGACAGTAGCGCCAATAATGCCGGCTACATGAGTACCATGTCCGACTTCATCTTTTGGAGGCTGGTTTTTATCAAAGACGTTATAACCCTTCAGCAGCTTGCCTTGCAAATCACGATGATTGGAATCGACGCCGGTATCGACAACCGCCACAATGACATCTTTGGCCCCTTTGCTCGTCATCCATCCTCGGTTCGTATGGATATTCGGCAAATTCCATTGATAAGCCTTGTACAACGCATCATTTGGCTCCTCAGCAGCATCCCCTTGTGTCGGTTCATTCAATGTCTTGGGGCGAGCTTGAGAAGAAGGAGTCGATGGAACTGGTGAGGGCTTCTCATTTGTCATATATAGAAAATGAGGCTCACTGTATATCGGATTGAATTGTTTGAAATAAGAAGTTAATTGCTTAACACTCATCTTATGAGAACGAAACACATACGTGTAACCGAGCTTGCGCGGGTGTGCGCACCCAGTATCCCGCATCATACGCTGCAATTGAATGGAGTCGGGGTCAGAACGGAAGCGCACGACGATTTCATTCTCATAATAATGGCTTGTGCCGGCGTTATCTTCTCCGTCTTGAACCTTTACATCCCGCATCGAGTTGGAATCGACAGACTTGACACGGTACTTGGATTCAGGCGGGTAAGGTACAAGTCGAAGATTTTTTTGCTGATGCTTGCGTACGGTCTGGATGACATCTTGATTCACGATTGCGACAATCCCCTGCTGCGATTGGGGAGAGGCAATGCCAATGACCATATGGCTTTTCCCATTCACTAACACTTCAGGAGAGGAATATGACTGCTGCTTCGTTACGTTCATGGTAGCAGTCCGAACATAACTCTCGAGCTGCTTGTTGGCGTCCCAGCGCTCATCCTTCGGTACATTTCCTTTCTCCCAAGCGGTTGAACCACCTTCGACCCATTTCATGTACACGAAGTGGGGATGGGATTTCATAAATTGCTGAACGGTATCCTGCTTCTGGGCATGAGTCTTGGCTCCCCAATTGGCAAGCGCATCTTCCAGATCACGTCTGGAATCAATGGCGAACATCCGGCTTGTGCGTGTAACGTCCTGATTCAGGATTTGTTTTTTCATGCTCTCTTCGTGTGCGGCTGTCGTCATGCCCCTTGGCTCGGGATGGCGATCTGGAGCCCACAATAGCGGAATCGTAAGTACGGCTGCACAGAGAGCAACTATTCCAACCACATATCGTCGCTGCATACAACTTCCTCCTCTAGCGTTCCTTCCTAATTGTCCTGTCTTTTGATATCAAGCGCCTCTCGGCTGCAGATATCGTATCGTGAACAGACCTGTTTATAGGTTGAGAATTGGTACACGAATTTATTCGGGACGCGGCGGAAAATGATACCCATCATGATCGGATTGTGGTAGGATGAAGGGGAAATGAAAATGATTCCAAATCGGATGCCCGAAGAGTTGAAATTCCAAATGGACGAATGGGGTAAGGGGGAGCTTTCATGCCAGCATCCAATGTGAAGCAGCAATGCGAAGTTTCGAAGGACAAACTTAAGGAAGCGATTGATAAGCTTGAGCAATTTTTAAATGAGTATTCGCTAACTGCTCTTGTTCAAGGGAATGAGGAAGACGAGACTGTTAGTTTCTATAAAGGATTCCTGACGGATATTCGGCATTTGCTCGTATTCACGGAGCAGAGCTATGAACGGCTGGGTGTTGCGTTAAGAAGAGCAACCTTTGATACGGCATTTGGCGAGCGCTGCTTGTACGAAGTGTATCATCATTGTGTGAATGCCTTCTTCTACCCGAAGAATGAGTGTTATTCAGAGGATGGTCGATACGCGTATACGGGTCAAGACGCAATTCGTTTCCGGAAGAAGCCTGTTCGAGCAGCGAGGGATATTGTTCTGTCGGTTGTGAAGCTGTTCGAAGATCTCCGCGATGAGCTGGCCTATTATGAGAGTGACTATTTAACGCAGCGTCGTATGCAAGGCTCGAAATAAGGAATTCCAAATATATCAATTACGAAGACGTTCCGTTTATGCCACGGAGCGTCTTTTTCGTTAGATCATGGCAGGAAGAGAGCAGGATATGACATCACGGACTAGGACATGCTGATAACACGGAGGTGATGGATGTGAGTGAAAAACCTGTAGTTCGCTGCAGCGTATCCAACTGTAAATTTTGGGGGGATTTTCGCTGTCAAGCTTCTGAAATTATGATTGATATTGATGCACATGCTAATGTAAAGGCCAATTCAGAGTTCGCGGACGAATCGTTCCGAGGCGATCATAAGGATACAGCCTCTAAGTCCTCTTCAACATGCTGTCAGACGTTTGTGCCCAAATGATCTTGAACGGAAGCTAGGAGTGAGGTGTGATGTCAGGTCACAAAGCACGCAATTCACGCCGTTTGAAGCGGCACCGGGTTAGAAGTCATACCGCGAGAAATCGAGAACAGCAGCAGGATGTAGAATTTGGGCAAGAAGCGGGAACTCTCTCAGACACGCTTCGCATTGCAACACAGCATTCGAAGATCAATCATTGGTCGGGTATTGGCATGCTGGCCGTTATTTTCTCGATTATCGCCTTCTTTCTATTTCCAATTCCGATGGGGATTGGAGCCGCCGCGTTAGGTGTTCTTGCCTACTTGCAGGGAAGTCGTTCATCTGGAATCTTTGCGACCGTTGCTGGGTTATTAGCCGTCCTTGTCCAATTCATAACGATGTCATCATAAGTGAGTATTCAAGCTTGAACCGGTAAGTTGCCCCGGATCAGGCTTTTTCTATATGGGGAGCAAGGGAGCATTAGCTGCATGAAGGATCGATAAGAACATGGGATTAGGGATGGTGCTTTTATGTTGAAACGTGTAAAATAAGTAACATCTTATTTCGTACATGAGATCAACAACGGTGAGGAGCCGATTGCGCCTCGATCCGATTTTGATCTTTTTTGTTGTCATGAGGAGGGAATGTGGTGAGCGCAACTCAGTTGTATTTCGATCATTGTGCATCGACTCCCCCCCATCCGGATGTTATTCGGACGGTTGCGGAGGTGATGGGGCAGGTGTATGCCAACCCTTCATCGATTCATGGTGCTGGGGGGCAAGCAGAGCAGCTTATTCGACGCTCGCGCGAGGTTGTAGCTCGCGCCCTGGAAGTGGAGCCTGAAGATATACTGTTCACATCAGGGGCGACAGAGAGCAATAACATTGCTATATTCGGAATTGCGAAGGCCTATCAAGCTGCAGGCAAGCCAATCCATATGATCGTATCTGAAGTTGAACATGCATCCGTATATAAATGTGTTCAGCAGTTAGAGCAGGAGGGGATTGAGGTTACCTACCTTCCTGTGGATGAGAACGGCCGAGTTCGTCCTGACGAAGTGGAGGCTGCAATTCGGCCTCATACAGTACTCGTTAGTATCATGCACGTCAACAATGAAATGGGTGCTATACAGCCTATTGGAGAAATTGGAGATATGCTGCGCCGCTACCCAAAAGTAACGTTCCATGTGGATGGGGTGCAGGGCCTGGGCAAGGTTCCCGTTCGTCTTGCTGAATGGGGTGTAGACCTATATAGTCTCTCGGGACATAAGATTCAAGGGCCACGTGGGGCTGGTGTGCTCGTTAAGCGGAAGCAAGTCGGATTGAAGCCGCTAATGTATGGAGGTTCTCAAGAGGGGGAGCTTCGTCCTGGTACAGAGAATGTCCCCTGCATTGTAGGGCTTGCTAAGGCGGTCAGACTAGCGGTCGAAGGGCAGTCTGAATGCTATGACAAGCTTGTTCGCCTGCGTCAATTCGTACTTGAGCATTTGTCACAGATGAAGCCGCTTGTTGTGAACAGTCCTGCTGTTCCATATGGCGCTCCACATATCATCAATGTATCATACCCTGGAATGAAATCAGAGGTTGTGGTTCACGCCCTCGAACAGCGTGGCATTATTGTCTCAACACAATCCGCGTGTTCATCGAAGCTCCATAAGCCCAGCCGTGTGCTGCTGGCGATGACGCATGACTCTCAAGTTGCTGCAAGCGGAATCCGCATCAGTCTGGATGCGAACTGCTCTGAGGATGAGTTGAAGCGGCTTGTACAGAGTTTCAAGCAAATGACAGAACAATTGCAATCTCTTGTGCAGCGATAATATAGGTATTGGAATCGATAGCAAGCGAAAGGCAGGGAAAGAGAAAATCATGGAATACGATATGATTCTTCTTCGTTATGGGGAAATCACAATTAAAGGCAAGAACCGCAGCAAGTTTGAAAAGGCAGCTTACCAGCATGTCAATGCAATGCTCAGTCCTTTTCCTAATGCTAAAGTCATTAAAGAATACGGTCGACTCTATGTTGAGCTGAATGGTGAGCCATTAGACGAAATGATTCAAGTGCTCAAGCATGTGTTCGGTGTGGTGTCCATTAGTCCAGTTAAACGAACTCCTTCTGAGCTAGAGCCGATAATTGAAACGGCCGTCCAATTAATCCGTGAGATGAATCCTGCGGATGGGACAACCTTTAAAGTTTCTGCGAAGCGTGCTTGGAAGGGATTCCCGCATGGCAGCCAGGAGATGAATTACCTTGTTAGTGCGCCTGTGCTACGCGAGTTTGAGGGGCTTAAGGTCGATGTGCGCAAGCCTGAAATTGATTTGCGCGTTGAGGTTAGAGAAGAATGGACCTATGTGTATAGCGAAGTTGTACAAGGTGCGGGAGGCTTCCCATTGGCATCCAACGGCCGCGGCGTGCTGCTTCTATCTGGGGGGATTGACAGTCCAGTTGCCGGCTATGAAGCATTGCGCAAAGGGCTGCAACTGGATGCGATTCATTTCCACAGCTATCCGTTCACAAGTGAACGGGCGCAGCGGAAGGTGCTCGATCTTGCTCAAGTGCTTGCGAACTATGCAGGACGGATGCGTGTGCATATGGTTCCCTTTACAGATATCCAGACTCGCCTTCATCAGAGTGGACATGATAACTTGCTTATTACGCTGATGCGCCGTGCCATGCTGCGCATTGCCACACAAATTGCAGAGCAGCGCAATGCGCTGGCAATCGTAACGGGAGACAGCTTGGGTCAAGTTGCGAGCCAGACGCTTGGCAGCATGAATGTCATCGGCCGTGCGACAGATCTGCCATTGCTTCGTCCGCTTGTTACGGTGGACAAGGATAAGATCATTCGTGAAGCAGAGTATATCGGAACTTACGACTTGTCCATTCTTCCCTATGAAGATTGCTGTACTCTATTCATTCCGAAATCGCCGGCGACGAATCCGAATTTGAATATCGTTGAGCATGCGGAACGTTCTATCCCCGAGCTGGATGATCTCATTAAAGCTGCTGTGGAAAACACGGAAGCGATCCTGCTGAAGGCGGGTGGCTCGCCTGATGATGCAATCGTGTTGTCGGGTAAAGACAAAGACAAGGTAGCGAATGCGAATGAGCCTGCTCAGGTTGTACAGAAAGCAGATGAGTCTGCTGGGCCGGCAGCGCCAGCAACTGGAGATTGGTTCTAAACAATTGGATTGACTTGTTCTGCGCATTGGCTAGCGAATAGCGGAATAGCTCGGCCTCCTCTGTCATAGACCTAACTACAGGGGAGGGACGGGCTGTGGAATCGATATGGTTGTTAGTGGAGATTATGCTGATTAACTTGGTGCTTAGTGGAGACAATGCAGTCGTAATTGCCATGACGAGCAGACGCTTGCCTAGGCAACAACAGCAGCAGGCCATCTGGTGGGGCGCCGCAGGCGCGGTTGTACTTCGCATTGTGCTGACTGTAGCGGCATTATGGTTAATCAACATTCCGCTCCTGAAGGCTGCGGGAGGGGTTATGTTGTTCGTTATCGCGGTTCAACTGATTGCTGAACAGGAGCCTGCAGATACGCGGGATAACGAGGCCCACTCTTTATGGGGGGCTATTCGAATTATTCTATTAGCCGATGTGGTCATGAGTCTCGACAATGTGCTGGCGATTGCAGCGGTAGCCAAGGGAAATCTGGCATTTGTTGCAATCGGCATAGCACTAAGTATTCCCATTATTGTGTGGGGAAGCGGGTTCATCAGCATATGGCTTCAGAAAATGCCGCTGCTTCTGTATGCGGGTGCAGGGATACTTGGCTATACCGCGGGCGAGATGATTGCGTCTGATGAACGATTGGCGGTATGGCTGCCTGCCATGTGGAGCAAGCTTCATTACGGATTCCCGTGGATCGCTCTTGCGCTCGTCGTGCTGCTCGGATTTTGGTTTCGGCGCCAGGTACGTTATTAGCTCTTTTTGATCTTCTGCAATAGATAATCGGAACAGATGCTTTGTACCTGCCGAAGTACGCTGATGGCAGGTTTTTTCTATTATGAATAGAGGGCGGTTATGGAAGTCTCAGGAGGGTTTGGTAAGGGTATTGTGTTTTTTTCAAGGAGCAGGTAGTAATTTTACGAACTTTCATATACACTAGAAAAAGTAAAAAACGACGCGAATTGCGTCACATCGTGTCCGAATCAGAAATCTGGACATGGAGGTTGACCTATGCCTAGAAACCAACAAGTGATTGGCATTGCTATATTGGCTGCAGGCTTATTCATTTTGCTTGGGAAAATGGGAGTGTTTGCTTTCATCGGCGGTACGATGTGGCCGCTCCTCATGTTCCTTATCGGTATTGCCTTGTATGTATTTGCACGAATGGCAATCCTGCCGCCTGTAATGATGGTTCCAGCAGGTATGCTGACGATGTATGGCGTCCTGTTCATGCTAAGCCACTGGATCAATTGGAGACTGTTCGGGTATTTATGGCCACTGCTTCTCATTGGGATTGGCGTGGGCCTGTATGGATACTACGCATACGATCCATACCATCCGAGAGGCGCATGGCAAGGCGCGCTGTTGTTCGGTGGGGTCGGTGTATCCATGCTGATCTTGATGCTCGTATTTGCAATTGGTACGTATATGATTGCCGTTGCACTCATACTTGCCGGAGCAGGGCTTGCATTTGGCGGACTCAGAAATCGATTCCGTTAATGGAAGCACTAGCTGGCGAACATGTAAGCGTAAAGTTCTGAAGTGTCCGTGCTAACATGCTTCAGAATGACCTATCGTAGGAATAGATGCCGCCCTCTATGGCGGCTTTATTCGTGGTTAGCTTGATTTGGATTTTTGGTATGATTCCACACCCAGAAAGGAAAGATTTTACGATGCAAGACAGAAGCTTACTTCGCAATATCGCAATTATCGCACACGTTGACCACGGGAAAACGACTTTGGTAGACAAACTGCTTCAACAATCCGGTACATTCCGTGAGCATGAAGCTATTCAAGAACGCGCAATGGACTCCAATGACTTGGAGCGTGAACGCGGAATTACGATCCTGGCTAAAAATACAGCCATCACGTACAAAGATAATCTGATTAACATTGTAGATACACCAGGCCACGCTGACTTCGGCGGCGAGGTAGAACGCATAATGAAAATGGTTGACGGCGTATTGCTCGTCGTGGATGCATTTGAAGGCTGCATGCCGCAAACGAAGTTCGTACTTCGCAAAGCGCTTGAGAGCCAATTGACGCCAATTGTTGTTGTAAACAAAATTGACCGTCCAAATGCTCGTCCAGAAGAGGTCATCGACGAAGTGCTTGAGCTGTTCATCGAGCTTGATGCGAATGATGAGCAATTGGACTTCCCAGTTGTATATGCATCTGCGCTTAACGGTACATCGAGCATGGAATCCGATCCTGCGAAACAGGAAGAGAACATGCAGGCGTTGTATGAGACGATCATCTCCCACATCCCTGCACCAACTGAAAATCCAGAAGAGCCATTGCAATTCCTCGTTACTTTGCTCGATTACAACGAGTATATGGGACGTATTGCGATTGGTCGTGTGAACCGTGGTACGATCCGTCAAGGTCAATCTGTAGCGGTTATTAACCGTGAAGGGAAGACGAAGCAGGCACGCATCGAGAAGCTGTTCGGTTTCCAAGGGTTGAAGCGTGTTGAGCAAGAAGAAGCTGGAGCGGGCGATATCATTGCCATTGCGGGCATTAAGGATATTAACATTGGTGAGACGATTGCAGATCCGGCGAATCCAGAAGCACTTCCGGTTCTTCATATTGATGAGCCTACTCTGCAAATGACGTTCCTCGTGAACAACAGCCCATTTGCAGGGCGTGAAGGTAAATGGGTTACATCACGTAAGTTGCGCGAGCGCTTGATGAAGGAACTGGAGACAGACGTCAGCCTTCGTGTTGAAGAGACCGACAGCCCGGATGCATTTATCGTGTCGGGTCGTGGTGAATTGCATTTGAGTATTTTGATTGAGAACATGCGCCGTGAAGGATACGAGCTGCAAGTTTCGAAACCAGAAGTTATCATCAAAGTTGTGGATGGTAAGAAGACGGAGCCGATCGAGCGCTTGCTTATCGACATTCCAGAAGAAGCTACAGGTCCGGTAATGGAAAGCTTGGGAACGAGAAAAGCAGAAATGGTCAACATGATTAACCATGGCAATGGCCAAGTGCGTTTGGAGTTCTTGATCCCTGCACGTGGTCTTATCGGATACAGCACGTACTTCTTGACGCTGACACGCGGATACGGCATCATGAACCACGCGTTTGACAGCTATGGCCCATATGCTGGCGGTCAAGTTGGCGGACGTCACCAAGGCGTTCTCGTATCGACAGAAACAGGAAATTCAACACTGTACGGCATTATGTCCGTTGAAGATCGCGGTACGTTGTTCGTAAACCCAGGTACTGAAATTTATGAAGGTATGATCGTTGGTGAGCACAACCGCGACAACGATATCGTCGTAAATATTTGTAAAGAGAAGGCGTTGACGAACGTTCGCTCCGCAACCAAAGACGATACTGTCAAGATGAAAACTCCTGTTCTATTCTCTTTGGAACAAGCTTTAGAGTATTTGAATGATGATGAATATTGCGAGATTACACCGTCTTCTGTACGGTTGCGCAAAAAAATACTGAACAAAAGCGAGCGTGAACGCGCAGAAAAGACGCGCAAAGTATCCGAATCCCATGTATAATGGGATTTGGACAACTTTGGCAAAGGAGTGAGCGTCTACGATGCAGGAATGGTTGGCTTCCCATCCCTTTGTAAGTTATGCGCTTATTTATCTGTTAATCGTGTATGTGTTCAATAAAGTCTTCCGTGTGCAGAAACTCCCGATATTGAAGGAGGTACTGATCTATTTGCTGATGGGATTGGGTGCGTTTGTTCTGCTCATCTTTCAAATAGACAAGCTGCCAATCATTCAATGTTTGTTTGTCGCGGTCGCTTTGATGTTCATGGTACGCATTCGCTATTTTATGGAAGCTCGCCGCAAGAAGGCGACAGATTCAAAGAACTAATGGATTGTGCGTCATCGTTATCACCATCACCGACACGCAAAGGGGAGAGAAGGCCGGATGATGAAGCTGCAAGTTGCACTATTCAATTGGCTGCAAATTCATATTGTGTCTGAGCAGCGCCCGGATGATGGGGCAGCGAAGGAGACGGTACAATTTTTTGAGACAATCTTGAAGGAGGATCATCAACTGACCTCCTTCGAGGCTTGCTTGGATGGATCGGATGAGCGATATGTCATTACGTATTGGCGGGAAGAAGAAATGAGTACAGAAGTATTCGACCGCGAAGATGCAGAGCGATTATGGCAGGACATCGAAGCGAATCCGAAATACAATGAGTAAGTGAGGTAAGATATGAATTCATCGACACCATTGCCACCTAGAACGAAGCAGAAACGGCGGAAGTCGCCTGAGAGGAAGCCCTCCGAAGGGAAGTCTTCCACGAAGAAGCGAGGGATGCCGAAATGGTTGAAGGTGACCCTTATCACCGCGCTTATCGCAGCTGTTGTCGTTATATTCATTGTCGGATATTTTGCTTGGTATGCGAACAACAAGTTGAACGATATTTCTACAGTTGCTAAACAGGGCGGCGGCAGTTCAACGGTGCAAGATACGCTTTCACCGAACAAGGAGCCTTTTTCCTTCATCTTGCTCGGTATCGACTATCGGCCAGAGCTGCCTGGACGTCGTACTGATGTTGTCATGGTCGGCGCAATGCATCCGGAAACACAGGAAGCGGTGCTTGTTTCTTTGCCGCGTGATACGTATTTCGAACTGCCCGGTTATCATCCGGATAAGCTAAATCATTATTATCCGAAGTTCTTCACACTTAAGGAGCAAGGCAAGCTGGACAGCGCTACTCCAGAAGATGAGATGAAACTGATGCTTGGCAAGTATATGGGCATGCCGATCGACTATGCCGCAGTGATTAACTTCCAAGGCTTCTCTGATGTCGTGGATGCAGTCGGCGGCGTCAACGTGAACGTGGATCAGAACATGTGCTATAACGATAATGCGGATGGAACCCATATCAAGCTGAAGACAGGCCAACAGACGCTCGACGGCAAGAACGCCCTTGACTTCGTTCGCTACCGCAAATCGAACTGCCGTCCAATGACGAAGGGCACGACAGATGCGGATCGCAACGTCCGCCAGAATGCAGTGCTGAAGGAAATCGTCGGCAACATGCAATCGCTTGGCGGTCTAACAAAGGTAACAGGCGTTATTGATGCGATGGCTGATAACTTTAAAATTGATATGACACCGGACCAAATTCGCAGTTCCATTTCTACGTACTTAGGAATTAACCGCGATAACATTCACTACATTTCAGTAGATGGGAATTGGGTTAGCCCGTACATCTATCCGGACACGGTGAAGTTGGAAGAGGGCAAGCAGGCGATTAAGGATGTACTTGCCGGCAAATCATTGAAATCAACCTTATCCGGAGAAGGCGGAGCGGACTCGCAGCATGCGAATACAACCCAACCTGGCTCCTAAGTGGATAAGGGTATGCAATTTTTGAAGCATCATTAATATAATAGAGTAAAGCTGCAATTATGATGTGGAGGAGGTCTGAGTGATGTCCGAAGCTTTGATGATGAGTAATCCCTTATTGCAACATAAGATGTCCCAAGGGTCTCATCTGTTATCCGATCAAACAGACATCGGGACGGCCTATTGCCCATCTGCAGCTGTTATGCTGGATCATGAATATGACGATGTCTTCATGCGAAAAGCCTAGTGGAACCCCACTAGGCTTTTCGTGCGTCAATATGCTTGTCCGGTCTTCACGCGGCCGTTCGGCAATCATGCAGCTACATCTGTTTTTTCAGTTTAGGCTGGTCTGTATTTCGGGATGGATCAATATGTTGGACGTCGCTTGGCATCTGCGGCACGATGCGGCCCATAATATCTGCAAGTTCTTCTGTAAAGCCAGAAATAGGGTGGCCTTGCCGAATATCAACCGCCATCTCATGAAGACGCTGATTCAAATCGATATCTGCGGTAACAAGTGCATGGGCGCCATATTTGTCTTTGCTGAGAACCTCTGCAACGGAATATTTGACAGTTCCGACTCGAGAGCGTTCTAGGCTCGCATCGACGTCAATCCCGACAATTGCGGTATTGCCGAATACGACACAGTTAACGTTGCGAACCCCCGGCACCTTCCTAGCCAGCGCAGTTAAGTGTTCGCGAACGGCTTCCCGATCGTGAATGACCGGTTTTCCATTATTCGTCGATCTCGCCTTAACCTGATTGGAGGAGTTATTCGTAGCAGCGTGCTTATTCGCGTTGCCGCATCCGGCGATGAGTCCGATGACAAGCATGGCAATTAGCAACATACGCATGAATTCATCGTTCCTTTCTTTGTTCGTTGGTCAAATAAGTAGTGCGGCATGTGTACTGACTATAGTGTGAGCGGTGCCTGCATTTTTTATGTAACACCGAGCGCGGCTGTCCGCTGGTGTTGCAAGTACGGGCATGCGAACTGAAAGGGAGATCGTATGAGTAAAATTTTTGTACTGGATACGAATGTGTTGCTGCATGATCCGAACGCATTATTTGCATTTGGCGACAATGAAGTGATTATCCCGGCAGTTGTACTGGAAGAGATTGATTCGAAGAAACGAAATGCAGATGAAATCGGGCGCAATGCCCGTACTGTTTCCCGTTTGCTAGACGGGCTTCGCGATGTAGGCCATCTTCATTCGGGGGTTAAACTGCACAACGGTGGAACGTTGAAGGTGGAGTTGAATCATCGCAGCTTTGTCAAAGTACAGGAGATGTTCGGGGAAGTATCGAATGACAATCGGATCTTGGCTGTGGCATTGAATTATCATTTAGAGCAGGAGGAACGGCAATCCGAGCCAGCAACTGTCATTCTAGTAAGCAAGGACGTGCTTGTACGAATCAAGGCAGATGTATTGGGATTGCATACAGAGGACTATATGTCAGATCGCACCGTACAATCTGGCGATGAGTTGTACAATGGCTGCGTCACCTTATTCGTTCATCCTGGGGTGATCGATGAATTTTATTCCTTCCGGCATCTCCCCATCCGCAGCTTAAATGTCAATATGTCATTTCACCCGCATGAATTCGTCATCTTGAAAGATAACATGGGGACGAGTAAGTCTGCTTTGCTCAAGGTAAGCGCAGACGCCAAGAAGCTTGAGCCGCTATTTCTCAGTAATGATCCCGTGTGGGGCATTACTGCACGGAACGCTCAGCAGCGTATGGCGCTTGAGCTGCTGCTCAATGACGATATTCCCCTTGTCACTATGGCAGGGAAGGCAGGTACAGGCAAGACGTTGTTGGCGCTTGCAGCTGGCCTCATGAAGGTGGAAGATGAGCGCAAGTATAAGAAGCTTCTCATTGCAAGGCCAGTAGTGCCAATGGGGAAGGATATCGGGTATTTGCCAGGGGAGAAGGAAGAGAAGCTTCGGCCTTGGATGCAGCCGATTTATGATAATTTGGAATTTCTGTTCGATACGAAAAAAGCTGGGGACATTGAGAAAATATTGCTGGGTATGGGCAATATCCAAGTTGAGGCGCTCACTTATATTCGTGGCCGTTCCATACCGGGACAGTTCATCATCATTGATGAGGCTCAGAATTTATCCAAACATGAAGTGAAGACAATCGTATCCCGAGTCGGGGAAGGAAGTAAAATTGTCCTCATGGGAGATCCGGCTCAGATTGATCATCCTTATCTGGATTCAGCAAGCAATGGTCTCACCTATCTGGTGGAACGGTTTAAGACAGAAAGTGTAAGCGGCCATGTCACCCTTGAGAAGGGAGAACGCTCCCGACTCGCTCAGCTTGCAGCTGATCTCCTATAGAGTCATTAGTGAGCGACAGCCCTCAGAGCCTCTGGATAGTCCCAGGGGCTTATTTTTTTGCTCTAATGACGCATTCAGATAGGGACAGCTAGTGCGTTCGGTGCTACAATAAGGATGTGGAAAAGTCAAAAATGGTAACGTGGGAGGAGAATGAGTGCCGAACTTAAAAAAGCTGCTAGTTGCGGTTATTATGATTTTCGTTTCGTTACTCTTGCTGTCCCAATTTCATATAGATGATCAATTATTCGTACCATCACAGCCCTCAACGAATGAGGTAGCCAATCGCCCGCCTAAGGCGAAGAAGAGTCCAGAAACGTGGAAGCAGCTAAGAGTGCAGGTGAACCTGTCACCTATATCATTTATCCAACTCAATCAAGCCAATCAGTCTTTTATTGACGAAACGGGCATCTATGTAGAGCTTGTCAATACGACAGATAAATTGACTGATGCTGAATGGTTCAATCAGCTGGTTCAGGAATATAGTGCGGACATTATGCTGTCAGACAGTGTTTCCGTAATGGGCTTTGCCAAAAAGGGGTGGCTGCTGCCGATTGAGCAGTCATCGAATGCTGGCTTCTCCTCTCCGGCATGGCTAATGAATCAACTGAAGTGGAATGGGTATACGTGGGGAGTACCTGCTCAGATTGATCCTTATGTGCTGGTATGGAACAAGGAATTAATGGCCGGCAGAACCAAAGAATCCTTGCCTTCTAATTGGGAGGAGTGGAAGAGGATCCTTGACCCTAGCAGTCAGGAGGGGGCTTCTGCTCTGCTTGAGCGTGGTACAGCTGCTGTAGAATTGCGTGCTATGCCTCAAGCCTGGTTTGCCTGGCATGATGGAGATAAGGAAGCCTTCTTATCGTTAATTCGGCGGTTGGGCTTGCTACGGCCGGAAGTGAATCAAGCGCCATTGATGCGTGCCGATTGGTATGCGAAGGGAGTTGCCGACAATGCGCAAGGATCCGGTCTTAAGTGGAACCAACAGTTAGCCCAGCTGGAGTCTTATCGAGCTCATTTTATACCTTGGGGAGAGAAAGCGAGCAAATCAGATACGTGGGATTTGCTGCGTGCCGGTCGAGTAGCCTTTGGGATCGTTCCCTATTCGGAAGCAGTGGCCGAGGTTAGTGAACCGCTAGCGATTGAAGCGCCAGCCGATGTACATCTTCCTGCTGGGCAGTGGGCAACAAGCAGAAGCTATATGATTGCTTCCAGTTCACAGCATGAAGCGGAGGCAAGGCAATGGATTGATTATATGACAAGTCTTGCGGTTCAGCGAGAATGGTACGATACATTGTCTGTGCTGCCTGCTCACGAACAAGCATACATAGATCGCTGGAGAGATATCCGTCGCTGGCTGCCAGATATGTTCCTGCCTCAAGCCAATCAAGGAGCAGCGTTATTTCATGCAATGGAACCGATTTATGGATGGATTGGGACAGCTGAGCTTTGGCTGAAGGGGGCTGCAACAACGGAGCAGCTCCAGAAGGAATGGAATCATTCAAGCACGATCAGCAGATAGCGGGATTGAGTATCCATCCATGGTACAATGCACTGGATACGGCCATCTGCTGATTCTCTGAACGAGGAGAAGTTCTAGCCTTACCGCCTTACCAGCTGAGCGCCAGCTTGACGGTAAGGCTTTTGTCTTCAATTGTCACTTCTTTGGCTTCAATAAAAGATACGAGCTGCTTCGGGTAGAAGCCAAGATCGAATTTTTGCTCCAACTCTGTACGCGTCGACTCGGGCAGTTCAAGCCCATTGAACAACATTCGATCAACATGGAACAAGATTCGATTCTCAGGTTCCGATTCTATCGTATAATGCCCTTCGATACGTACGCTCATGCCAGAGCGCGAGCCTTCAGCGGCGATCATGCCTTCCTTGAATTGGAATGCAAAGGTTTCGAACATGGGATCCTGCTCACGGAGAAACTGATTGAGTTGTTCTTCCTTGACTGTGATCGTATAATTAGTACCCTCGATGCTAAGGCTTCCACTATTTTTGACAAAATCGGGGAGCTTGTTCATCGCATTGGCCAATGCTCGGAAATAATGACGAACTTCATAAAGTCCAACGTTCTGCCAGTAAGTTGTAAACTCTTGTATAAGTGCATTCATCGCTTTAGGATCACTGCTGGCCGATATGTCAGCGTTCAGCTTCTGCTGCAGCCGCTTGAGCCGATCGCGCTGATCAATCAGCTGAGTGCGTACCGTTGAAAGCTCCCTTTCCAGACGAATATGCTGATCTCTTGTCTGACGCAAGGCTTTCGTTTGTTCCTTATAGTCATTCATAATGTCCTGATCAGACTGGAAGAGGATCTGGAAATATTCGAATAACTGAAACATATCTTGCAGCTGATCCGCAGAGAGAACAGCCTGGAGCATCATGTCTCGTTCTCCAATATAATAAGCGCGAAGCACACGACCGGCTTGTTCTCGCTTCTGTTCCAAGGCGGCTTCGCGGGTCTGAAGCTCAGCTTCCGTTCGTGAACGTTCTTTGGCTGTCGATGCTTCCTGAACGGAGATACGATCGATCTCCTTATCCAGTTCTGTGATAGAGAGACTCTGTTGAAGCAGCTGTAGCTCTTCAGCGGTAGGCTGAATGCTCCATTGTACAGGCGAAGCTGGCTCCGCACCTGTCGCACACGGAACGATCGCGATGAGCTGCATCGATAGTAGAAGTCCGATAAGCGAGCGCCATGCGCGTGTCGTTATGGTCATGAGGCGACCTCCTTAAATAGTTGCACAACATTATCGTATGTTCAGATCGGGTTGGACATGACCTGAACTCGTGGTTGTGTACATAGAGTTGTATACATGGATGATACTTGCATGACTTAGCAAGATACTTCTATTGAACCTGCATAGATAGAAAGGAAGGACTGTATGTCTCATTATCAGCCGAATCCCGTCCTCATTCAATACTTAATTAACCAAATTGAACAATCCGATAGCAGCTGCATCCCTTTCTCGCAGTTTATGGGCACCTGTCTGTATCACGCAACAGACGGATATTATATGTCAGAACGACCGAAGATCGGGCGTAATGGCGATTTCTATACAAGCTCGAATATCGGCTCAATCATGGCTGAGATGCTTGCTGTCTATGTAGAACGACGCACAAGGGAGCGTGGCTGGGATGCTGATTCCATCACGCTGGTAGAATGGGGAGCTGGTACAGGACGACTCGCACTGCAGATGAGCCAGCGGCTTAAGTATGATCGCTTCGAAGGCTATAAGCATGTCATTGTGGAAAGAAGCCCGCATCATCAGAGACTAGTATCCGAATTGCTCGGAGGAGAGCGGGTTCCAATTACATGGTGGGATGAACAGGTGTTTGAACAAGAGGCTCCTACACGGCGCCTGTTCGTTGTAGCCAATGAACTGCTTGATGCATTCCCAGTCGAGCGCATCCGGCATCATGATGGGCGGTATGAACAGTGCTATGTGAAGTGGGATGAGGAGAAGGAGCAATTCATGCCGCTATGGCTGCCCGCAACGGAAGATATTCTCCTATGGCTAGAGGAACATGAAATTCAACTTGTGGATCAGCAAATTTTTGATGCGGGGATTGCGATGACGGCCTGGATGACCTCAATTTTAAGTCAGGTGGGGGAAGCAGAGTTCATATTTATTGATTATGGGGATGGAACGAATGAGCTGACAGCAGCACATCGGATGGAGGGGACACTGATGTGTTACCATCGTCATCAGGCTCATGACAACCCTTGGATTCATATTGGCGAGCAAGATATCACGTCGATGGTGGATTTCGATATTTGCCAGCGTGTTGCGAAGCAAGTGAATGCTGCGATCATCGGTTATATGACACAAAAGTCATTTTTACTCGAACAGGGGTTGCTAAATGAATTGCAGCAGCATACCAACCCAGATCCGTTCAGTGCGGAAGCGCGTCGCAATCGTGCCATTCGACAATTGCTGCTGAGTGATCAGATGAGTGAACGGTTTCATGTACTCCTGCTGTCTTGCGGTTCGGAATCGGAAATTGGAATATTATAAGATTCAACACAAAAGAAGCGCCATGAGATCGCCGATCTCTTGACGCTTCTTTCTGTATCTATTCATTCTTTCATTCATTATCCGTCCGCAACAAGTCAACAGACAGTGATGCTGCTTAGTAAGGGTTTTTCATAACAAAGACGCTCCAGTACGAAAAGCCGCTGAAGCATACGACCATGTACGCCCAAAACAGCATTGTATATGTACGTTCGGACAATTTCAAGTAACCCAGCAACACAAAAAAAGCAGTCTGCATGAAGAATAGGAGCGCCATCTCAATCATGTCTCCTGCGAACGCCATCAGACCGATTACTAATGTCCAGAAGCCGAGTACGCGATACATCCGTGCCACGATTCATCCCCCTCTCGTTACGTTCAACCCAACATTTACTATTGACATTATAGCGTTCTAGCCATCTGGTGTAAACTGCCAATCTTGATGGATTAACGAACTTTTTCGGAATCTCACCTTCATTGTGATCTATTGTATGGACAGGCATACGTATGATTCATAGAAAAAATGGATATACATTTTAGTATCCGATAGATTCTATGAACTCTACCATGGGCATAGAGATGGAATAAGCGGTTGATTACCGACTGATCATCCTTCGTCACTTGCTTCAATGCATATGGCGTGGGTGCTGTATACAACCGAATTGAATGAGTGTCGTTAGGAGGGTATCGCATGACAGCAATTAGACAAGATGCGTGGACAGCGGACGATGATTTGATTTTGGCAGAAGTGACGTTAAGACATATTCGAGAAGGAAGTACCCAGCTAGCTGCTTTTGAAGAAGTAGGGGAAAAGATTGGCCGCACCTCTGCGGCTTGCGGATTCCGCTGGAATAGCTGTGTCCGTAAAAAATATGAAGCTGCCATTCAGCTTGCAAAAGCACAGCGTCAAAAGCGAAACTATATGAAAAAGCAGCCTATTGGTGCACAGGTGGCCTCTATTGCATTGGCGGACAGTGAAGAAGTCGGCCTTAAGCCAGAGCTCATTACCGAAGAATCACTTTCCATGGATATGGTGATCCGCTTCTTGCGTCAATGGCGCAACAGTTATCAAGAGCTGTCGCGTCAATTGAAGCATACGGAGAAAGAACTGCATGAGAAGGAAGAGCAGTATCACCGTCTGCGTGAAGAGAATGAGTATCTCTCCAAACAGGTGAATGCCGTTCAAACGGATTACCGTACGGTAAATGATGATTATAAGGCGCTCATTCAAATTATGGATCGTGCTCGCAGATTAGCGATTTTAAGTGAAGAAGAGGACGACTCCAAAACTCGCTTTCGGATGGACGCCAATGGCAATCTAGAGCGAATTGAATAGTTCCATCCGCTTACAGAAAGCGTGAAGGGAGAGCATTGCTCACTCTTTGCGCTTTTTTGTGTTTTTGCATTCGGTTTGATATAACAAATAGATACTTGTACACAAGGGAAGGTGCCTGATATGGTTATCGATATTATTGGCGGGGGGTCATTGGGGCTGCTTCATGCAGCGATGCTGATGAGAACACGTAATTCAATAGATAGCAGCAATACGAAGGTGAGGATGTGGACACGAACTCCGGAGCAGGCGGAGCTAATTCGTAGTCAAGGGATTCACCTCGAGGATCTGGATGGGAGGCAGGCCCATATCTATCCAGTACATGCGTATCCGTTGGCAGAAGCAGGAGAAGTACTTGAACGGACAGGTATGAGAGCGAGCAGCATATGGTTGTTCGTGAAGCAGACACATATTGATTCTGAGCTTCTTAGTCAGTTAGAGAAGTTTCCTAGAGAGCAGACAGCTTCATTGGTGTGCTATCAGAATGGGGTTGGTCATATGGAAGCACTTAGTGCGATATGGCCGCACGAGCAATTAATATGGGCGGTTACAACGGAAGCGGCTAAGCGAGTAAATTGCAATGAGGTTGTACATACGGGGCACGGGCATACGTCAATTGGCATCTGGGAGCCTGCTGGAAGCCGAACAGAACAGAAGGAATTAGTCAATTCTTTATGTTTGTCAACAAAGAAGTTGCTAGAAAATGCAGGATTTCAAACGTTTTTGTCGAACAACATCGAAGGTATGGTTTATCAGAAATTGCTTGTCAATGTCATTATTAACCCATTAACGGCTGTGCTACGCATCAAGAACGGTCAACTGCTGCTGCAAGAGGACAGGCTGTCTTTAATGAAGGAGTTGTTCGGTGAGGCTGCTGCGGTATACCGAGCGGCTCATATTTCCATCGATGAAGAGAAGGATTGGGAGCGGGTTGTTCAGGTGTGCCGGATGACTTCGTCCAATTCGTCGTCCATGCTTCAAGATGTAGAAGCGGGAAGAAGGACAGAAATAGAGGCAATAACGGGGGCACTTATCCGAATGGCTGATCGATATGAGGTTGCAGTACCGCTTCATCGTATGATGTACCGTCTTATTCTAGCAAGTTGCGAATAACATTTCCCGTGCTGATCCCTTGTTGAGAGGAGTGAGTCTACCCGAATATGTTTCAACTGATGTTTGACGGATTCGTTCTGCTTTCTTTACTGCCCTTCTTCCCATTTCTTATTACTTGGCTAATTGGTAGGGGGCTGCTTAAACCGAAGAAGAGGGCAATTAAGCTGGCAATGGATATAACGACGGTGTTTCTCATTGCCTCGGTAGGCGGTTTATATAATACGTTGTTTGATTCTAAGGCAGGATTTTATTGGATACTGTTCTTTCTGTTAATCGCAGCAGGGTTAATCGGTGGGTTGCAACAGCAGAAGTATGGCAGGTGGGATCCGAGAAAATTGATTCGTGTCATTTGGCGAATAACTTTCTTCTTGCTTGGCGTACTGTACGTTTTCTTGCTATTAATTGGAATAATTATTTATTCGGCAAGCATGTAGGATAAGCTATACTCATAAAGGTAGATTATTGATAGGACTCATGCGTCAATATCAATGGATGATGGCAGCTAGTTGTTGAATTGTGCATGAAGGAATGGAATACATAATCTTTGTTTTGACGGTCAGAAGCCGCATTGTGTACAATCGAGACGAGGCAAAAAGGGAGGCGGCTATCTTTGAAATGGCCAATATTATCTATTCCGGTTCAGCAACCGCTGACCGTACAGTACATGGAACGCGAACCATCTGTTGTCGAGACGTTCTACGAATATCATCCGGACTTGGATTGGGAGAAGAGAGCGGATTGGGTGGAGCGTTCAGGACAGCTAAGAGTGAATCGCACACGCTTGGCCGATGTGCTTACCCGCTATAATGAGCGGTTCAATAACAGCCAAGCTGTACGAGATTCCATAGAACGACTGAAGGATGAGCGGTCGTTAGTCGTTGTAGGGGGACAGCAGGGCGGCTTGTTTACGGGTCCGCTGCTTGTTCTGTATAAAGCAATTTCCATTATTCGAATGGCGCAAGAAGCAGAAATCAAATTAGCAAGACCAGTGGTTCCTGTCTTCTGGATTGCTGGAGAGGATCATGATTTTGATGAGGTTGATCATACGTATGTGGTAACCTCCGATCCTGCTGTACAGCGTATACGAATGGAGAAGCCAGGTGATCGTCGTGCCCCTGTGAGCCATGTGAAGCTGGATGCTGCTGCATGGGAATCGGTTCTTACAGAGCTAGAGAGTTCCTTGCCCAAGACGGAGTTTACACCAGGGCTGCTCGAGCACCTGCGCGAATCAGTGGCTACTTGTGCCACGCTGTCAGATTCCTTCGCAGCGACTATGGGCCGACTATTTGGTGAATATGGACTGGTGCTCATCGATTCGGCAGATGACGGACTGCGCGAGCTTGAAGCGCCTATGTTCGAGGCGATTCTCCAGCACAATGACCGACTGGAGAAGGCTTACGACACCAGTGAGCAGCAGCTTGCTTCTTATGGCTATAGCCCTCAGGCGATACGTTCCGAACACAGCGCGAATGTGTTCCTCGTGCGTGACGGGGAGCGACACTTGCTGCATAAGGAGAACGGGCAATTCGTCAATCATCGCCAAGGAATATCGTGCACGATGGAGCAGATGTTGGACATCGCACGGAATTCACCGCAGGAGCTGAGCAATAATGTATTGACGAGACCGCTTATGCAGGACTATTTATTCCCAGTACTGGCTACCGTGCTTGGACCAGGAGAAATTGCTTACTGGGCGCAGACGAAGCAGGCATTCAGAGAGCTGGGCATGAGAATGCCAATCATATGGCCACGCATGGGATTTACTTGTATTGAGGGGACACTAAATAAGCTTCTGGATAAGTATGAGTTGTCGGTTGAAGATGTTGTGTATCATTACGAAGCAAGAAGAGCTTCGTGGCTGCAAGCGCAGGATGCACTTCACTTGGATGAACGCTTCGAGACGCTGCGTGCAGAAGTGGATACCAGATATACGGAGCTGCTGGAGGACCTTGTCGTATCGCTTCCTGCACTTGGGAAACTTGGTGCTACGAATCATAATAAAGTACTTGAACAGATTGATTTCCTTCATCACCGTGCTAAGGACGCGATGGCGAAGCAGCATGAATCAGGTTTGCGGCAGTGGGAACGGCTGCATGTCTCCCTTCATCCGCTTGGCAAACCACAGGAACGTGTATTGAATATGCTGGGGTATGCCTGCCGTTACGGTGAGAATTGGTTTGCGATGTTGATGGAGGCTCCTGTCGTATGGAGAGGGGAACATCGCATCGCCCTATTGTCATAAGCTATGTTAAGAGCATGAGCTGGAAAGACCCGATTTCCTGAAATCAAGACGGATCATGAAATGGCTTCTTAATCCAAAATGGGAGAGGATGAACTGTCCATGAGTAATACACCAACTCGTAATACAAATGCGGCAAACAAGAGCATCATCCGAGATATTGCATTGGCACCAGAAGGTCATTTGAAAATTGAATGGGTTCAAGCGCATATGCCTGTGCTTAACCGCATTCGGGAACAATTTGAGGCGGAGCAGCCGTTCAAAGGACTCAAAGTAGCAATATCGCTTCATTTGGAGGCGAAGACCGCTTATTTGGCGAAGGTCGTTCAAGCTGGTGGCGCAGATGTAACGATAACAGGAAGCAACCCGTTGTCGACGCAGGATGATGTATGCGCTGCGCTAGTTGAAGACGGCATTACTGTATACGCCAAGTACAACCCAGATCCGGAAGAATATAAGCAGTTGCTTATTCACACATTGGAGACGAAGCCTGATTTGATTATCGACGATGGCGGAGATTTGGTCTCGATTCTGCACGCTGAGCGCCCTGACTTGCGTGATCAAGTGAGAGGCGGCGCGGAAGAAACGACTACAGGCATTCTCCGCTTGAAAGCGATGGAGAAAGATGGCACGCTTCAATTCCCGATGGTTGCCGTTAATGATGCGTATTGCAAGTATTTGTTCGACAACCGTTATGGTACTGGTCAGTCGGTATGGGATGGCATTAATCGTACAACGAATCTGGTTGTAGCCGGCAAGACGGTGGTCGTGGTCGGGTACGGATGGTGCGGCAAGGGTGTTGCCATGCGTGCCAAAGGTCTCGGCGCGAATGTCGTTGTTACCGAGGTGGACGCGATCAAAGGCGTAGAAGCCTACATGGATGGATTTACAGTGCTGCCGATGATCGAAGCCGCTCGTGTAGGAGATATCTTTGTGACCGTCACAGGCAACCGTGATTGCATCCGTGGTGAGCATTATGACGTGATGAAGGACGGTGCCATCTTGTCCAATGCTGGACATTTCGATGTTGAAGTGAATAAGCCTGAGCTTGAGGCTCGTTCCACATCTGTACGTACGGTACGCAAGAACATTGAAGAATACAAGCTGCAAGATGGCCGCAGCATCTACTTGCTGGCTGAAGGCCGTCTAGTCAATCTGGCTGCAGGGGATGGCCATCCAGCTGAAATTATGGATATGACATTTGCGCTTCAAGCAATGTCCTTGAAATATGTAAATGATCAATATCAATCCATTGGGAAAAAAGTTGTCAATGTGCCGTATGAGCTTGACGAGCAAGTTGCACGCTACAAGCTGGAGTCGCTCGGAATCTCCGTAGACACGCTTAGCAGCGAGCAAAAGTCTTACTTGGAGAGCTGGCAAGAGCACTGATGGAATGAAGCGATGAAGCCTGTATCAGACAAGAAGGAAGAACCGCCATTAGCGATAGGCTAGTGGCGGTTTTATTTTGGGTATGAAGCTTACCTATGCAACATATTTCCTGGCAATTCGTCTATTGATTGAGTATGGAGAACAAAGCCATTACATCCAAGATATCCATGCCAAGATGATAGAGGGGGCATACGGGATGAAAAAGAGAAATTGGGGATGGAAAACAGTCGTGCTGGCGTCGCTTCTGCTGTTGCTGCTTCTTGGTGGCTGTAGTTCGGCATCAGACAGTCAAGGGTTAAAAATGGCGGGGAATACAGCGCCAGAAGCGGCTCAGATGGAAGCGACTAGTAATGATGCTGCTGTAAGTAGAGAGGAACCATTACAGGTGGGTGCGGGGCAGCAAGTGCAGGTAAAGACCGATCGCAAGCTCATTTATGAAGCGCAGCTTCGCATGGAAGTTGCCGACTACGGGGCTGTGAAAGAGAAGCTGAATCGATTCATTGCGCAATCACAAGGCTATGTGCTGCAATTTTCGGATCAGGCGACAGACAGCGAGCGAGGCGGATCCTATGTCATTAAAATTCCTGCTGTTGGATTTCAATCGTTCATTGATGAGCTAGGCAAGTGGGAGTCGATCTCCTATACTCGTCAATATTCGGCTAATGATGTGACCGAGGAGTATGTTGATTTACAGGCGCGGCTTAAGGCGCGCCGCACAGTAGAGTCAAGACTGCTGTCCTTCATGGAGAAGGCCACGAAATCGGAAGATTTATTAAACTTCTCGAATGAGCTGGGGAATGTACAATCGGAAATTGAACAAATTGTGGGGAAAATGAGATATTATGATAACAATGTAGCGATGTCCACGATTACATTGGATATGGTTCAACGGCTTAAAGCGAAGCGTGGTCAAGCGCTTGAGGATGCATTTGGAACTCAAGTTGCGGATACCCTTGTAGGCAGTTGGGACGCTCTTGTAAAATGTGTGAAGTCTATTGTTCTCGTGCTTGTTGCGCTGCTTCCTTTTCTTTGTGCGCTGCTCATTATCGGAACTCCGATCTGGCTTATCACCAGAAAGAAGAGAGGAAGGAATGGAAACTTGAGCGGGAATACCGGGGAGAATGTGTTGGGATCAATAACACCAGCAGATGCTGAGGCGGCAGAGGCAGCATTAGAAGACGCAAGTAAAGACAAGGCTGCGGATTCTTCTGAAGTGCAGAGTGACACAGGCAACTCGGCTGTAGACAATGGCGAAGATAGAAGGTAAGAGCATGATTAGGCATGCTGATGTCCTGTCTTTGTATGTGTTAATGGAAACATATCCAAAATTTATATAGGCCTATTTCGCAATAAAATCCTGCTTTCTAGCAGGATTTTTTTCTTTTATGGCGAAGTATACATTCGTTGTGGAGGAAAGTGGGGTACTGTGGTGGATTTAGGGGGAGGAGTGGTGGCTGATGTTCATGGGCGAGTATCAACATAGCATCGATGACAAAGGCCGTCTCATCATACCTGCTAAGCTGCGTGACTCTTTAGGAACCACATTTATACTGACTCGAGGGTTGGATCAGTGTCTCTTCGTCTACCCTATGAATGAATGGGAAGCACTTGAGCAGAAGTTAAAGGCACTTCCCTTAATGAAGGCTGATGCTAGAGCCTTTACCCGTTTCTTCTTTTCTGGGGCAAGTGAATGTGAATGGGACAAGCAAGGTAGGGTTACAATCCCTTCCCATTTGCGCGGCTATGCACATTTGGAAAAAGAATGCATGGTTATCGGTGTCCAGAATCGGGTAGAGATTTGGAGCAAGGATGCTTGGGAACAATATGTAGAGCAGTCGGAATCCGCATTTAACGAAATTGCGGAGACGTTGGTTGATTTTAATTTTTAGGTGAACATCAGGACTATCATAACGCATCGCAGCTAGATGGGAACCGAAATTGGGAGGTATTGCGTTGTTTCATCATATTACCGTGTTGAAAGAAGAATCGGTAGAAGGCTTGCGAATACGTCCTGACGGCATATATGTCGACTGTACGCTAGGAGGAGCTGGACACAGCGAGCGAATTGTTTCTCAGCTGTCATCTGCCGGAAGACTAATTGCGCTGGATCAGGACGATTGGGCGTTGGATAATGCGAAGGTTCGGCTTGCGTCTTATTTGGATCGCGTAACGCTTGTCAAAACCAACTTCCGCCATTTGGAGGAAGCATTGATTCAAGCGGGTGTACCGCAGGTGGATGGAGTTCCACAAGTGGATGGGATCCTATTCGATCTTGGCGTATCATCGCCTCAGCTTGATGAAGGAGAGCGCGGATTCAGCTATAACCATGACGCGCCGCTGGATATGCGTATGGATCAGAATGGCGAATTGACAGCTTACGATATTATCAATGGCTGGTCAGAAGCCGATATCGCGAAAATTCTATATCAATACGGGGAAGAGAAATTCTCGAAGCGGATTGCCAGAGAGATTGGGGCAGCTCGTGCTAAGCAGCCCATTCAGACGACCGGAGAACTCGCAGAGCTGGTGAAGGCAGGTATTCCTGCTGCTGCAAGACGAACAGGCGGACATCCTGCGAAGCGAAGCTTCCAGGCGCTCCGAATTGCTGTTAATGACGAGCTTGGCGCTTTTGAAGATGCCTTGCATCAAGCGGTACGCTGCTTGAAGCCGGAAGGAAGAGTGGCCGTAATTACGTTCCACTCGCTGGAAGATCGGATCTGTAAGCATATTATGAATGAGTATGTTGGAAGATGCACCTGTCCACCGGGTTTGCCAATGTGTGCATGTGGCCACAAAAGTGTATTGTCGTTAGTGAATCGCAAACCAATTGCCCCGAATGATAACGAGTTGGCAGACAACCCGCGGTCGCGTTCGGCTAAGTTGCGTGTTGCTCAAAAATTGGGATGAGGGGGAGCAGATAAATGGCCTATGTGCGCGGCAACCTGGCGATGCGTCCAGAGAAACAGACACAGCAGAAGCCTCGATATCGTCAAACGAAGAAGAAGGTAACCCGGAAATCTACTCTACCTACTCGAGAGAAGCTGCTTTATTTGGGCACAATCGGTTTCTGCGCGGGCGTAGCTTTGTTCATCATTAGTGGGTATGCCAATATTTACAACATGAACCTGAAGGTTCAAGAAACGAAGCGGGCAACGGTTGCACTGACGAATGAAGTGTCGGAGCTAACGGTGGAGAAGGAGAAGCTGTCCGATTGGAATCGGATTGAACGCGAAGCAAGAAAGAATGGTTTGCGCTTCCCTGAGACATTATCTGAAATTGATGTATACAAACAACAAGTAGGAAACGATTAAACGAGGGATGAAGATGGTCAAACGAATTAAGTTGCGCACGTTGACGATCGGGGGCTTATTCACCCTCTTTTTTATTGTCATTATTGGGAGACTGTTTTGGTACCAAGTTATTAATCAGCCATTTTGGATGGCGGAAGCCAAGCAGTCTTGGGCTGTGAAGAAGGAGATTACCCCAGTTCGAGGCACGATATATGACAAGAATGGTGAAGTGCTTGCTATGGATGCACCTGCATACACAGTAGCGGTCGGCCCTAAGATCATTCAGGAACTGCGCACCTCGAAGAAGTTAGTTGAGAAGAATATTGATGTAGAGCGGCTTATCGTAGAAAAACTGAGCGTCATACTGAAGAAACCTGAGAACGAATTGTATGAGCTCGTCCGCAAGAAGAAAGACAAGGATGAGTTCTATGCGCAGGTAGAAGTTCGCAGTGAAGGCTGGAAGGTGAACGATGAGACTGCACAGAAGCTAAGAGACTTCACAGATGAGTTGAAGAAGACGACAGAATTGAGAGATGTCGGACTCTACCTCTTGCCTGAGGTGAAGCGTTTCTACGCGAAAGAATCATTGGCGTCGCATGTGCTTGGTTATACAGATAAGCAGGGCAATCCGATCGGCGGAATTGAGAAGCTGTATGACGAACAGCTGCGCGGAGCTGCAGGGATGCTCCAATATGAGAAAGATCGGATGGGTAATAAGCTGCCGAAGGCTTCGGAAGTATACAAGCCATCTAAGGATGGAGACAACATATACCTCACTATCGATCGTAATATTCAGCAATATATTCAAGATGCAATGCGTGAGGTGTACAATAAATACTCTCCTCATAGCATGACGGTAATAGCAGCAGATCCGAAGACTGGCGATATATTGGGGCTCGCGAATATGCCAGATTTCAATCCGAATACGTATTGGGATGCTAAGGACATTGCAGCTTTTTACAATCATGCGGTTCAGTCTCGATATGAGCCGGGCTCAACATTCAAAATTGTGACACTGGCCGCGGCTGTGCAGGAAGGCATCTTTGATCCGAATGCGACATTCGTTTCTGGACGCATCTATGCGGGAGGACGGCTCATCCACGACGTTAACCGTGATGGATGGGGGAGAATTACGTACTTCGAAGGTCTTAAGCGATCCAGTAACGTTGCCTTCGTTAAACTTGGATTTGAGCAATTGAAGGAAGATCGCTTGAAGGCGTACATTGAGAAATTTGGCTTTGGCAAACCGACAGGCATTGAACTTCCCGGAGAGAACAATGGTCTTATCCGATTTGAATATCCGGCAGACGTGGCTGCGGCATCGTACGGACACGGTAAGGTTCAAGTTACGCCAATCCAGCAAATTATGGCAGTGGCAGCTGTAGCAAATGGCGGCAAGCTTATGAAACCGCATATTGTTGGGAAGGTTCATGATCCCGTTACGGGTGAAGTGACTGAACGCAAGCCGGAGGTAGTTCGTCAAGTAATCGACCCAGGCGTTGCAAAAACGGTAAGTGAATATTTGGAACAGGTTGTTGCGGATCAGCAGATTGGTACAGGTAAAAATGCGTATATCGAAGGATATCGCGTTGCCGGCAAGACAGGTACAGCATTGAAGGTCATTAACGGTGAATATGCCACGACTCGTGCGGTAGTATCTTTCGTCGGCTTTGCTCCTGTTGAGGATCCACGTATTGCTCTTTTGGTTGTTGTGGATGATCCGCAGGATTATTGGGAAGGTGGCGGCTTTGTAGCGCCGCTCATGTTCAAGAAGATCGTATCGCAGTCGCTGCGTTACATGGGTGTTCCTTCTTCAATCTCCGGCCAAGAAAAGGGCAGTGACAAGAAGACGGGTGCACCAACAACCGTTAAGGCACCTGATATTCAGGGCCTGAAGCCTTACGATGCCAAACAGCGATTGGCTGAGCAAGGCATCGTCTTCGAGACGGTTGGAGCAGGGCAGAAAGTGAAGCGTCAATATCCGGCGCCAGGCGAGCCATTGGCAATCGGCCAACGGATATACCTGCTTACTGACGAGCCTGATAAGCTGCCTTTGCCGAACTTTAAGGGCAAATCGCTGCGTGATGTCATGGAGATCACCTCCATGCTCGGTTGGGAAGTTCGTGTTGATGGAGAAGGCTACGTCACCGAACAAAAAGAAACCAATGAAAATGGGGCACGTATCGTTCATATTAAATTGGAGCCGAAACATCCGTAAGGTGTGAGGCGGAGAAGGAAAAAAGTGGTCTTGTGTAGGCTTACGGATCATCCTCTTGAAGCTTGTTCTATCCGCTGGTTGTCCCGAATAGGTTGTTTATGAACCGATGTCGGACGAGGGAGGGTATATATGAAGGTTACAGGGGTGACGATCCGTAAGAGGTTAATCGTTGGAATGGTGCTCATATCGATTGGATTTATCGCGCTCATTGTCCGCTTGGCGTATGTGCAGTTGTGGGAGGGCAAAGATCTGGCGAATCTGGCAGAAGATTCGTGGCGGAGGGAGATTCCTATTTCTCAGAAGCGCGGTGAGATACTGGATCGCAAAGGCGAAAGAATCGCCTACAATATCAGTTCTCCAACGATATGGGCTATTCCTGTGCAAATTGAAGACCAGAAAGCCACTGCAGCACAAATTGCACCTCTCCTTGGGATGAAAACGGAAGTTGTAGAGCGCATGATTGCGAAAGGGCAGTCTGTGAAGCAGATTAAGGGCGGCGGTCGTAAAATATCGCTTGAAACAGCGGAAAAAGTGCGGGAGTTGAACTTGCCGGGGATCGTCGTGGCAGAGGATAATAAAAGATATTATCCTTATGGCGATTTGGCGGCTCATATACTCGGCTTCACTGGTATAGACAATCAAGGGTTGACAGGTATTGAGCAGAGGTATGATTCTGCATTAACCGGCTTGAGAGGCAACATCGCTTATTTGTCTGATGCAAGCGGCAATCAGATGCCGAATTCCTCAGAAAAGTACATCGTTCCCCGAGATGGATTAAATTTGCAATTGACGATTGACAAGCAGATACAGACAATTATGGAGCGGGAACTTGATCGTGCGATGGAGGAATTGAAGCCGAATCAGGCGCTGGCGATTGCCATGGATCCGAATACGGGTGAAATTTTGGCAATGGCAAGCAAGCCAAGCTACGATCCGGCTCATTACAAGGACTTCCCCTCTGATGTATATGATCGCAATCTGCCTATTTGGATGACTTATGAGCCGGGTTCTACGTTCAAGATCATTACGCTTGCTGCCGCGATACAGGAGGGCAAGGTTGATCTGTACAATGAACATTTTTTTGACCCTGGACGTGTAGAAGTCGGTGGAGCGAAGCTGCGCTGCTGGAAACGCGGGGGTCATGGCAGTCAGACCTTCTTGGAAGTCGTCCAAAATTCGTGCAACCCGGGCTTTGTTGCACTTGGTAATCGACTGGGTAAAGAGACATTGTTCGATTACATACGCAACTTTGGTTTCGGACAGAAGACAGGCATTGACCTGAGTGGAGAAGCAAGCGGGATTTTGTTCAAGCTGAGCCGGGTAGGCCCTGTTGAGCTTGCCACTACTGCGTTCGGACAAGGAGTATCTGTCACGCCTATTCAGCAAATTACGGCAGTCTCTGCGGCCATCAATGGAGGCAAGCTGTTCAAGCCGCATGTGGCGAAGTCATTCATTCAGCCGGAGACAGGGATGGTTGTTGAAGATATTAAGCCGGAATTGGTCAGACAAGTCATCAGTCCAGAGACCTCAAGCAAGGTGCGCGATGCTCTTGAACATGTGGTTGCTCAAGGTACGGGGAGAAATGCTTTCATCGATGGTTATCGCGTTGGTGGCAAAACAGGTACCGCACAGAAGGTTATCAATGGCAGATATTCACCGAACGAGCATATTGTATCGTTCGTTGGTTTCGCACCTGCTGATGACCCGAAGGTTGTTATCTATACAGCAGTTGATAATCCGCAAGGCATACAATTCGGTGGTCTTGTAGCCGCGCCGATTGTGAAGCGGATTATGGAAGATACGCTCCATTATATGGGCGTTGAACCGCGGAAGGAACAAGTTTCTCGCAAGTATCGTTTCGATGAGACGCCGGTTGTTGTCGTTCCTAACTTAGTAGGGAAGACCTTGACTGATATCTACGAAGATATGAATATGAATTTTCAATTAGCCAAATCCGGTACGGGCAACACCATTATTCATCAGGCGCCTAAGCCCGGAACCCGTGTAGATCGAGGATCTACGATACGAATCTATATGGGAGAAGAGAAAGAGACGGAGGAATAATTCATGCAACAGATGCAATTGGCTGAAACTTGCTCACGAATGCTGACAGCGAAGTGCAAGGGAGACGAACATACAGTCGTAACAGGACTCGCGATGGATTCACGCCATGTGGCGCAGGGGGATCTGTTCTTCTGTATTTCTGGTACGGCCGAAGACGGTCATCGTTATGCAGAGCAGGCGGTTCAAGCTGGTGCAGCTGCACTTGTGGTAGAACGTGAATTGGAACTGCCAGTTCCTCAATTGATTGTGAAGAGTGCTAGACATGCACTTGCAGTACTGTCAGATGCGTTCTATGGTTCACCTAGCCGCAGTATGAATCTAATTGGCATTACGGGAACGAACGGTAAGACAACAACCACGTATTTGATTGAAAAAATCTTGAATGATGCGAAGCGAAATGCAGGTGTCATCGGAACGATTCAAATGCGTTATGCAGGCAAGGTGTTCCCAATGTCGCGTACAACTCCGAATGCCTTCGAACTGCAAAAGTCGCTTCATGACATGGTGAACGAGGGTGTAGATGCCGTGGCTATGGAAGTATCTTCCCACGCACTCGTACAGGGACGTGTACAAGGCTGCCGTTTCCGTACGGCTGTCTTCACGAACTTAACACAAGATCATCTGGACTATCACGAGACGATGGAAGCATATCGTGAAGCCAAAGGCCTGTTGTTCTCACGGCTAGGCAATACATTCTCTGACGCTGAGGAAGATCGCTCCTATGCGGTGCTCAACGCAGATGACCCGGCTTCTGAATACTTCGCAAGCATGACAACCGCTGAGACGATCATGTATGGCATGACAGAGCAGGCGGATGTTCGTGCCGAGAATATTCGGATTGCGGCAAAAGGAACGAGCTTCACAGTTCATACATTCAGAGGCTCGGCAGACATTCAGCTGCGTATGGTTGGTAAGTTCAATGTATACAATGCATTAGCAGCGATTGCTGTAGGACTCATTGAAGGCATCGAACTGGATGCGATTCGTGTGAGCCTTGAAAGTGTTGCTGGAGTTGACGGGCGTGTAGAAGCTGTTGAGGCAGGACAATCCTTTGCCGTGATCGTGGACTACGCGCATACACCGGATGGACTGGAGAATGTGCTGCAGACGGTGAAGGAGTTCGCTGAAGGACGTGTCATCAGTGTATTTGGCTGTGGTGGAGACCGAGATCGTACGAAGCGTCCGCTGATGGCCAAAATCTCGGCGAAATACGCGGATTATTCCATCGTAACTTCCGATAACCCTCGTACGGAAGACCCTGATTTGATTATTAAGGATATTGTAGCGGGCCTTCATGAAGTGAACTTGGATCCAAGCCGTTATGAATGCATCGTTGATCGCCGTGCTGCCATCACGAAAGCTATTGAAATGGCAAGCCCGCACGATGTAGTATTGATTGCGGGGAAAGGCCATGAAACTTACCAAATCATCGGCAAGGAAACATTTGACTTCGATGACCGCTTGGTGGCCAAAGAAGCGATAAGGGGCAAAGTTCAGTGATTGAAACGACGTTACGAGAAGTAGCGGACTTGTGTGGAGGGACACTCTCTGATCCCTCCTATGGGAACCGCACGGTAAAAGGGGTTAGCACGAACTCGCGCAAGATCGATTCTGGTGTATTGTTCGTGCCGCTTCAAGGGGAACGATTCGACGGACATCTGTATGCGGATCAAGCCTTGAAGGATGGGGCAGCGGCTGCGATGTGGCAGTCCAATCATGACGATATGCCGCAAGGCTATCCGCTCATTATGGTGGACAACACATTAGAGGCGCTTCAGCGGCTGGCACAAGCTTATTTAGCCCAGCAGCAGGTTAAGGCTGTAGCCATTACAGGCAGCAATGGCAAGACGACCACGAAGGATATGATTGCTTCTGTTCTTGCGGAACGTTATCGTGTTCACAAGACGGATGGCAATTTCAATAATCATATTGGCCTTCCGTTAACGATATTGTCCATGCCGAAAGATACGGAAATTGCAGTTCTCGAAATGGGGATGAGCGGAAGAGGTGAAATTGAACTTCTGTCTTCCATCGCTCAGCCTGACGCAGCAGTCATTACAAACATCGGGGAAGCGCATCTGCTGCAGCTTGGTTCCCGGGAAGAGATTGCGCGTGCTAAGCTAGAAATTACTAGCGGACTACGAGAAAATGGAGTGCTCATCTGTCATGGAGACGAACCACTCGTTGACATGGCACTTTCAGAAGAAGCGACGAAGCGGCCTGAGCATATGTCAGTTATTCGCTTCGGTGCAGGTATGCAATGTGATGTTCGACCAGAGCATATCGATCTTCATGAGGCGGGGACAACATTCACAGTTGCGGCATCAGGCAGTCAGAATGCGTTGACTGTCGAGCTTCCGCTCTTAGGCAAGCACAATGTCATTAACGCGTTGGCTGCTGTTGCAATAGGCCGCTTGTTCGGTCTGACTGACGAGCAGATTGCGCATGGTCTTGGCAATGCACAAATAAGCGGGATGCGATTTGAACGGACGATTACGTCTGGCGGATGGGTGTTGTTAAATGATGCCTATAATGCAAGTCCGACTGCGACGAAGGCTGCGCTTGACGTGCTTGCTGAACTGCAGGGCGGCAAACGGATTGCGATTCTCGGCGATATGCTAGAGCTAGGCCCTGATGAGGCGAGGCTCCACTATGAAGTAGGAGCATCCATACGCCCGGGCAGCTTGGATCTATTGCTCACGTATGGCGAACTGGGCCGTGAAATTGGATCGGGTGCCCTGCAACATTTTGCAGAGAACGCCGTTTATTCATTTGATGATAAGGCAGCATTGAAGGCTTGCCTGCTGCAGCATGTTCAGGCGGGCGATACCGTGCTTGTGAAGGCATCCAGAGGAATGAAACTAGAAGAAGTTGTTAATGAATGGACTAGTGTCCATCATTAATGGGTTGTGTAACGGGAGGTGTAAGGATTGGACTTCAAGTTGATGTTAATGACAATCGGTGTATCTTTTCTCCTAGCCGTCATATTGGGCCCGTTAACGATACCGCTTCTTCGTAGGTTGAAGTTTGGTCAGCAGGTTCGTGACGATGGTCCGAAGGCTCATTTGAAAAAAGCAGGAACGCCAACGATGGGTGGCGCAATTATCTTACTTGCGTTCGCTCTCTCTTTCCTTAAATTTTCGGTGATGGATACCGATTTCTATGTGCTGCTTATCGCAACACTTGGATTTGGCTTAATTGGATTTTTAGATGACTATATTAAAATTATTTTTAAACGTTCGCTCGGTTTAACTGCAAAGCAGAAGCTGATTGGACAGCTCATTTGTTCAGGACTCATTTGCTTCCTGTTGTGGCAGTCCGGTCACAGTACAGTTATTTCGATACCAGGGACGTCTCTAGGGCTTGATTTCGGATGGTTCTACTATCCGTTCATCGTCCTGATGATGCTTGCCGTGAGCAACGCGGTCAACTTCACAGATGGCTTGGATGGCTTGCTTGCCGGTACAAGTGCGATTGCCTTCTCGGCATTTGCAATCATCGCGATGCAGGCATCGGAAATATCGGCTGCGGTCAGCGCAGCAGCTATGGTTGGCGCAGTACTCGGGTTCCTCGTGTTCAATGCGCATCCAGCTAAGGTATTCATGGGCGACACAGGCTCGCTCGGGATTGGTGGAGCCATTGCAGCGGTAGCGATTCTAACGAAGACAGAACTGCTCATCATTATTATTGGCGGTATCTTCGTCATTGAAATGCTGTCGGTAATTATTCAGGTCGTATCCTTCAAGACACGCGGCAAGCGCGTGTTCAAGATGAGCCCGATCCATCATCACTTTGAACTGTGCGGATGGTCGGAATGGCGAGTAGTTATTACGTTCTGGCTTGCGGGAATCGTATTAGCCGGACTTGGATTATGGATCAACAAGGGGATGTAACGAATGAATCACCCAGAAACGTATCAAGGGAAGCGCGTTGTCGTACTTGGCTTAGCCAAGAGCGGCGTCAGCGCAGCGCAATTGTTCCACAAGTTCGGTGCGATTGTCACCGTCAATGATAAGAAGGATCGCGACAAGTGCCCCGAAGCTTCGGTATTAGAAGCTTTGGGCATTTGTGTTGTATGCGGGCATCATCCAGATAACTTGATCGATGAGCAGGTATCGCTTGTAGTCAAAAATCCGGGAATCCCCTATACGGCTCCTCCAGTAGCCCGCGCTGTGGAACTCGGCATCGAGGTCGTAACGGAGGTAGAGGTTGCGTATCAGCTGAGTCCAGCTCCGATTATCGGGATTACGGGAAGCAATGGGAAGACGACAACGACAACATGGGTAGGCAAGACGTTGGAAGCTGCAGGAATGAAGCCGATTGTTGCAGGCAACATAGGCACTCCGCTTTGTCAGGCGGCTCAGGATGCGGACGAGGACAATACACTGGTTGTGGAACTCAGCAGCTTCCAGTTGAAGGGGACAAGCGCTTTTCGCCCTCGCATTGCATGCTTACTTAACATTGCTGAGACACATCTTGACTATCATGGCTCAATGGAGGATTACGTCAATTCGAAGGCACGATTATTCTCCAATATGGGAAGCGAAGATATTGCGGTGCTGAACGCAGATGATGAGACTTGCTGTAGTCTTGCATCCGATATTCAAGCGACGAAGTGGTGGGTATCTTCGATGAAGCGCGTGGAGCGCGGCGTATTCGTAGAGCCATCCTATGAGTTTGAGGCGAAGGAAGAGGAGCGAATGATCGTCTATGCAGATGGCACAGGCCAATTGCATCGGATTCTTTCTGTCGTGGAACTCGGCATCCCAGGAAGATATAACGTGGACAACGCCTTGGCAGCGTGTGCCATTTCGATTGCTGCGGGTGTAGAGCCTTCAGCACTTGCAGAGCCTCTGCGTTCGTTCCAAGGGGTAGAGCATCGTCTTGAATTCGTATGCGAGCAAGACGGTGTGAAGTACTACAATAACTCCAAGGCTACGAATACGAAGGCTACCCTGATGGCATTGGGCGCATTCGAACGCAATATTATTCTTATTGCGGGTGGACTTGACCGAGGGCTGGACTTCCATGAGCTGATCCCCATTATGGGAGAGCGAGTGAAGGCAGTTGTTACGATGGGCCAAACGCGTCACATTATGAAACAAGTTGCCGAGAAGGCAGGTTTAACGGATATATCTGTCGTCGACAATGTAGATCATGCAGCCGACGCAGTGAAGGAAGCTGTCGATATGGCGCACGCTTATGCGAAGCCAGGCGATATCATTCTCTTGTCACCAGCATGTGCAAGCTGGGACATGTTCCCGTCTTATGAAGATCGGGGACGCATGTTTAAAGCGGCGGTGCATAGTCTGTAGTAGGGGGGTGTTCAAGCCCCTACATTGTCCTAATAGAGGTGTACCGCATGGTCAAAGCACGCACTGCGCCCGATTTGTGGCTAATCGTCTCGGTACTGTCCCTGCTATCGATCGGTATGATTATGGTATACAGCGCCGGTGCTGTTCTCGCCTTCCGGGAATATGGAGATTCGTTCTACTTCGTTAAGCGTCAATTGCTGTTTGCTCTGCTGGGGATTGCTGCGATGTTCGTTACGATGAATACGGACTATCGCGTATGGAAGCGATATGCGAAGATTGGACTTCTTATTTGCTTCGTGCTCCTGATTGTTGTTCTCATTCCGGGAATCGGCAATGTTCGGGGTGGGGCGCGAAGCTGGCTAGGCATCGGTTCGTTTGGCATACAGCCGTCCGAGTTTATGAAGCTCGGGATGATTCTGTTCATGGCCAAAATGCTCTCCGAGGAGCAAACGAGCATTACGAGCTTTACAAAGGGGCTGCTGCCGCCGCTTGCGATTATGGGAACGGCGTTCGGACTTATCATGCTGCAGCCGGATCTCGGTACAGGAACGGTCATGGTTGGTGCGGTGCTGCTTGTTATTTTTGTGGCGGGAGCTCAGATGAAGCATTTGCTGTCGCTTGCTGCAGTTGGGGTAGCTGGGTTCGTTGGACTCGTGCTCGCTGCGCCCTATCGGCTTCTGCGGATTACCGCATTTCTTGATCCTTGGCAGGATCCGCTGGGGGCTGGATACCAATCGATTCAGTCGTTATTTGCTATAGGGCCAGGCGGTCTTATGGGACTTGGCCTCGGTGCCAGCCGCCAGAAATACAGCTATGTGCCTGAGCCGCAAACTGATTTTATCTTCTCGATTTTAGCAGAGGAACTAGGATTTTTAGGTGCAGTTACGGTTTTGATTTTATTTCTTATCTTAGTGTGGCGAGGTATGCGAACTGCTCTGACGGCGCCTGATAAATTCGGCAGCCTGCTGGCGGCAGGCATTGTTGGAATTGTGGCAGTTCAAGTGATCATTAATATTGGTGTCGTAATTGGACTCATGCCAGTTACGGGAATAACGCTGCCATTAATTAGTTATGGTGGCTCGTCGCTGACCTTAATGCTGACTGCACTAGGAATTTTACTGAATATATCACGTTATGCGAGGTGAAAGTCATGCGCGTCGTGCTCAGCGGTGGCGGGACAGGTGGACATATCTACCCGGCAGTCGCCATTGCAAGGGAATGCGAGAAGCAGTATCCCGGCAGCGCTTTTTTATATATCGGAACAGAGAAGGGATTGGAGAGCCGTCTCGTTCCTGAAGAGGGCTTGGATTTTCGGGCGATTGAAATTACAGGATTTCGCCGCAAGCTTTCAATGGAAAACTTCAAGACGATCATGCGTTTCATTCGCGGTGTAGGCAAGGCCAAAGAAATGCTGCGAGAATTCAAGCCTGATGTAGTCGTTGGAACGGGTGGATATGTGTGCGGTCCCGTTGTATACGCTGCAGCGAAGCTTGGAATTCCGACCGTCATTCATGAACAGAATGTGATTCCAGGCTTGACGAATACGTTTCTAAGCCGATATACGAGTACAGTTGCGGTTAGCTTCGAGCAATCGACTCCGTATTTCAAGAAAGCAAAAAACGTAGTTTATTGTGGGAATCCGCGAGCAACGGCAGTGATGGAAGCGGAGAAAGCACGCGGCTTCGCGACTCTCGGATTGCCGAGCGACAGCCGAATTGTCCTCATCGTAGGCGGTAGCCGAGGTGCAAAGGCAGTGAACGAAGCGATGATCGGCATGGCGCCATTACTGAAGCAATTGCCGGATGTACACTTCGTGTATGTGACGGGGCAGAACTATTATGAAAATACACGGAAGGCTGTGCTGCAGACGAGTGATGCAGTTCGCAATCATCTGCATGTCCTGCCTTACATCAGCAACATGCCTGAAGTGCTTGCGGCAACAACGCTCGCTGTCAGTCGAGCGGGAGCTTCTTCACTTGCAGAGATGACTGCTCTCGGAATTCCTTCCATCTTGATCCCGTCGCCAAATGTGACGAACAATCACCAGGAAGCGAATGCGCGCTCCTTGCAGGATGAGGGAGCAGCCATTATGATTACCGAGAAAGAACTGTCGACAGAAGCTTTGTTCGGCCATATCAAGTCGTTGATGACTGATGAAGCGAAGCGAAAAAACATGTCTGACGCTGCCAAGTCTTTTGGCAAGCCAGATGCAGCTGCAAGAGTAGTAGCTGAATTACAACGATTATCGGGCAAGTAAGCTTGCCCGATTTTTTTGTGCCTAATTTACGAGCTTAAGGGTTTGATGCAACTATTGTCCTGAAATTGTCAGAACGTCATATAGTAGAAGAATCGGGAATGGGCTCCTGTCACACAACGTTTCGCCCGAACATAATATACTCTATACATCGTGACAGATTCCCCCAGACCGCTGCCTCGTCGTACACTCTTCAAGATTGCACGGCTTGTGAATATGAACCTAAGTATAGCTGACGGCAGCTCACAATCCTTGTGAGATGGTGTGGCGTGGCTTTGCCACGGAAGCGAGGAAGGCAAATTGGTATGCTGGAGCGACCCTCCATTCATGCAGATGGAGCTATCCACACACAGTGTAGAGCTGTCGAGGCTTGAATATGCTGAGCGCATTCATGAACGGTCTGAAGCGCCGTATCCATGAGTGCAGGAGCGCACGGGTCGGATGTGTCACGAATAATTGATACTGCTGAGATTGAACTGGGATAGGGAAATTGGTGAGTGAAATGACGGAACCTGTGCATTTTTCCTGTGCATTTTTCGCATACGGCCCTCTGCGCTGCTTAACAGGTTTGTCGGAAATGCGACGCTAAGCTCTTCAGCATAGGGGATGCCAATTTCATTGTTATCACCGGTCAAGCAACAGCGTCAGACGTGCTTGCCCTTATAGCGTGCATTCAACAGATGATTCAAGAGATACAATCATGCAGCGTTGGTGCCGAAAATCGAGTAGTGGGTGAGCGGTAATCTCGGAGGTGACACATTGGACAAATTGGTGATTGAGGGTGGAAGGCCTCTATCTGGTACGATTCGTATCCAAGGAGCTAAAAATGCCGCTTTACCAATTATGGCAGCCTCGATTCTAACCGATGGCATCGTTAGGCTAGAGAACGTTCCGCAATTGCTAGACATCGAAGTCATGCAGCACATTATGCGAAGTCTGGGCTGCAGGACGATCCAAGATGGAGGGACGGTCTCCATTGATACGTCAGGCGCCCATTCCACGCATGTGCCGGAGGATTTGATGCGCCAGATGCGTTCTTCTATTTTCTTGATGGGGCCGCTGCTTGCAAGGTTTAAGGAGGTTCACATCTATCAGCCAGGTGGCTGTGCAATCGGTGAGAGGAAGATTGATCTGCATCTGCGTGGACTGCAGTCATTAGGCGCAGAGCTGGAGCATTGCGGCAATCGAATCACATGCCGTGCAGAACGGCTCATTGGGACAGATATTCATCTTGATTTTCCAAGTGTTGGTGCCACGGAGAATGTGATGATGGCAGCCGTTCTCGCAGAAGGAACGAGTGTCATAACGAATGCAGCAAGAGAACCGGAAATTGTTGACTTGCAGCATTTTCTTAACAGCATGGGTGCACAGGTGTCAGGAGCCGGTACAGACACAATTGTCGTTGAAGGCGTTACGAAGCTAAGAGGAAGCCAATATGAAGTGATGCCTGATCGCATTGTAGCGGGTACGCTCATGATAGCCGCTGCGGCAACCCGAGGAGCAGTAACGCTGACCAATGCGCATGCGAGCCACTTGACTTCGCTAATCCATATCCTGCGCCGCGCCGGTGTTCAGATCGCAACGAGTGATGGTATAATCAACGTAACTAGCTTTGGTAGAGCGAAGGCTGTAGAGCGAATTGTAACGTCACCATATCCTGCGTTCCCGACTGATTTGCAATCTCAGCTGATGGTGTTACTGTCACTTGCTGATGGGGTAAGTGTGATGAAGGAGACGGTATTTGAAGGCCGTTTCCGGCATGTCGAGGAACTCGCCAGAATGGGAGCAGATATTCGGGTTGATCTGAGTAATGCATTTATCAAAGGTGTGCCAGAATTGTATGGTTCGACAGTCGAGGCAACCGACCTGCGCGCAGGAGCGGCGCTCGTTATTGCTGGGCTTGCCGCAAGCGGTCGTACCGTCGTAGAGAATGTTCATCACATTGATCGCGGTTACGATAGTATCGAGCATATGTTTACTAGGCTCGGCGCGAAGATTGAACGAATCACGTCTGTGCCTAAGCTTGATATTGCCAACGGATAATGCAATAATTTATACTCGGTCCCCTTCTTTGATACGGAAGGGGACTGTAGTAATTCTCGTATTGATGTTTCTAGTTACTTTGAAATGTGTATTGATAGAAGGGGATGAATCCAGTGTCATTGAGAACGATACCCCCGCTGCCTGATAAGCCGGTGAGGAAGAAACGGATAGGTGTCAGAGTGAAATGGCTGCTCCTCTTCCTTCTAGTTGTGCTGCTTGTTGTCCTGTTCTTCAGGTCATCAATCAGTAAAATAAAAGAAGTTCGCTGGATTGGGAATCACCTCGTCAGTTATGAACAATTAAGCAGCAGCAGTGGTGTGAAGCCGGGTGAACCGTATTTCGGAACGAGTGAAAGTTCTGTTGCGGAACGAATCAAGGCGGAGTTCCCATTTGTCAAATCGGTTCAAGTGGACAAGCAGTTCCCAAGTGTCATTGAAATTTATATTCAAGAATATGCCCCAGTTGCTTATGAGTTGACGGAAGATGGGAGCATCCAAGCATGCTTGGAGAACGGTGCGGTGATCTCGCTGAAGGATAAGCAGAAGCTTGTACTGGAGAAGCCGGTTCTTACACAGTGGGAAGGTCAAGCCGAATTGAAGACCGAGCTAAGCAAGGCACTTGCGGCTACGCCAAGAGGGCTGCTGGCTGATATTTCGGAGATCCGCTACTACCCGTCCTCTTCTTATCCTGATCGGATTAAGATGTATACACGTTCTGGGTTCGAAGTGGTTACGACTGTGCCTCTACTTCCTGATAAGATAGCTTACTTGAGCGGTGTCGTGGAATCTCAGTCTCCTGGACGGATAACGATGCTGAAGGCAGACTCGTATATTCCGTATTCCAGCCTGCCAAATGACATCGAGGCTCTCGAGGGAGCCAAAGAGGACAAGGGAGAAGCTGAAAGCTCTAAGGAAGGCACCGGCTCGGAGAATACAAATGAGAAAGTACGTGGATCTGAGCAGGAAAAAGGAGCTGACGCAGAGAATGATTTAAAGGAACCTGAGAAAGGCCAAGAAACAAACAAGGAAACGGAATAAGACAATGGTTCATCCATGAATGAGCAAAATATGGAGAGATAAAAAAACTCTACTCAATAAACGGAAAAAATGCTAGAATAAAACTTATGGGTATTTCCGTTCTCTCCTTCTTTTTTCTTCACGTTTTTAAGAAAGAAGACGGTTACTGCTTATATGGAAGGAATTTGTCTTCAAAAAATTTGTAGAAAAAAGAGGGAATGACTAAACTTTGTTGAATACATACAAAGTGTCCGGGGATACAAACATACCAATTGATTGGGAACTAGGAGGTGCCACGGGTTGAGCAGCAATGACATCATTGTGAGTTTGGACATCGGTACATCCAAAGTGCGCGCTATCATCGGGGAAATTAACAACGGAACGCTGCAAATTATCGGCGTTGGATCTGCTGACTCAGAAGGTATTCGCAAAGGTGCGATTGTAGATATTGATCAGACTGTCCAGTCAATTCGTAATGCGGTAGAGCATGCGGAGCGAATGGTCGGCATTGAAATTACGGAAGTGTACGTAGGCATATCAGGCAATCATATCGGCTTGCAATCCAGCCATGGAGTTGTCGCGGTATCGAATGAAGACCGTGAGATTGGCGAAGAGGATATTGAGCGTGTGCTCAAAGCAGCAGAAGTTATTGCTTTGCCACCAGAGCGTGAAATCATCGACGTGGTTGCAAAGCAATATGTTGTTGATGGACTGGAGGATATTCATGATCCTCGAGGCATGATAGGTGTTCGCTTGGAAGTCGATGCCACGATTATAACTGGGGCGAAGACAGCTGTACATAACTTGTTGCGTTGTGTGGAGAAGGCTGGCTTGCATGTCAAGGATCTAATATTAATGTCTCTTGCCGGAGGGCAGTTGGCATTGTCTAAAGATGAGAAGATGATGGGCTCCGTCCTTGTAGATGTCGGTGCAGGTGCTACAACTATTGCTGTGTTCCAAGATGGAACGCTTGCTGCTACGTCTACATTGCCTATTGGAGGGGACTTCGTTACGAACGATATCGCATATGGTCTTCGAACCATGTCTGACCATGCAGAGAAAGTAAAGCTGAAGTTCGGCTGTGCATGGATTGAGGACGCGCTAGAGGATCATGTGTTCAAAGTAACGCGTATCGGCAGCAATGTGGAGAAGGAATTCAATCAAGTATTTCTTGCGAACATTATCGAACCACGTATGGAAGAAATATTCCAGCTTGTCAAAAATGAAGTGAAGCGACTTGGCTTCACGGAGCTGCCAGGTGGGTATATTCTGTCTGGAGGCACAGTCTCTATGCCTGGAGTTCTGAAGTCCGCCCAAGCTGCCATGCAGACTTCGGTACGAATCGCGGTACCTGACTTTATTGGTGTACGCGATCCAGGATTCGTAAGCGGTGTTGGGGTATTGCATCATGTGTTGCGCTCCGTTCGTCCACGCAGTGCAGGTGGCGCCAAGAAAGCGGCAACTCGGAAGCCAACTCCAATGGAATCATCAAACAAACCTAGCTTCATTGATCGGTTAAAAAATATGTTTAGTGAATTCATTTAATAAAAGTTGACTTCAGGCCATCGGTGCACAATGAAGAGGAGATGGAGGACTCATGTTGGAATTTGAATTTGAGATGGAACAGTTGGCCCAAATTAAAGTTATTGGTGTCGGTGGCGGCGGTAGCAACGCGGTTAACCGAATGATTGATAATGGCGTTCAGGGCGTTGAATTTATTACAGTAAACACGGATGCGCAGGCGCTTCACTTTGCGAAGTCCGAGCACAAGCTGCAGATCGGCGACAAATTGACGCGCGGTCTTGGTGCAGGTGCGAACCCAGAAGTAGGGAAGAAGGCTGCAGAAGAATCCCGCGAGTTGATCAGCAATACGCTGAAAGGTGCAGACATGGTATTCGTTACTGCCGGTATGGGAGGCGGAACAGGTACTGGTGCTGCTCCTGTAATTGCTGAGATCGCGAAGGAATGCGGCGCATTGACTGTTGGTGTCGTTACGCGTCCATTCACATTCGAAGGCCGCAAGCGTTTTTCGCAAGCAGAAATCGGTATCGAAGCATTGAAGGAAAAGGTAGATACGCTTATCGTAATCCCGAATGACCGTTTGCTAGAAATCGTAGACAAGAAGACACCAATGCTGGAAGCTTTCCGCGAGGTTGATAACGTACTCCGTCAAGCTGTGCAAGGTATTTCTGACTTGATCCAGGTACCAGGTCTTATCAACTTGGACTTCGCGGACGTGAAGACGATTATGACTGAGCGTGGTTCTGCCTTGATGGGGATTGGTGTTGCGAACGGTGAGAACCGTGCTGCTGAAGCTGCACGCAAGGCGATCATGAGTCCATTGCTCGAGACTTCCATTGATGGTGCTCGTGGTGTTATCATGAACATTACAGGTGGCGCAAATCTGTCCTTGTATGAAGTCAATGAAGCAGCAGAAATCGTTACGGAAGCTTCCGATGTGGAAGTAAATATGATCTTCGGTGCGATCATCGATGAGAATATGAAGGACGATATTAAAGTTACGGTTATTGCGACAGGATTCGAGAGCAAGGCGGCTGCGCCAATTCCAGGACGTCGTCCAGCTACTGGCTCGACTAGTTCAAACTCTGGCGAATCTCAGGAATCTCGTTCCTCGTCTACATTGCGCCCGTTCGGCAATCAACCAGCGTCTGATCAGCTGGATATTCCGACGTTTTTGCGTAACCGTCCACGCAGCACAAATAACGAATAATACGTACTACTTTACTATAAGCGTCTGCCCGTTAAGGGCAGACGCTTTTTGCATTTTCCACAACTACCTCCGACGGCGACTAGCGCTGTTATCTAATGGTCCTTCCCGATGAAGATTGGAATGATCGACAAAAAAAGTGCCATTCCACACCCATCATTAGACAGACTTCGAATACATCACTCTTTATACTAATTAATAACTTCCCAATAGTTGGCGGCAGAAAAAGGAGGGAAGCGCATTGACCGTCATCTATGCCGATCTTCTATTCGGCCTGAACTTAGTATTGGATTGGACGCTGCTGCGAATGACTGCGAAGATCCGCGGAATCCAGTTTTCGCGCTGGCGGATCGTTGCCGCAGCAGGCTTGGGTACTGCGTATGCAGCAGTGCTCTTTATTCCTTCTTATCCAATCCTCTATACGTATGTTGGCAAATTACTCTTATCTATACTTATGATCATCTTGGCGTTTGGATTTCAGAATGCCGGATATTTTCTTAAAAATGTTGCTGTCTTTTATTTTTCAGCCTTTGTCATTGCTGGCGGGGCATTTGGGCTGCAATATTTGCTGCAGGATGCGCGGGCTTGGACAATATCCGATCGTGCGACACAATGGATGGATGCTCATCGCACTACCTTTCAAGCTGGAATCGGCTTTCTCGTAGTAGCTCTTCCTGCCTCTTACGCATTATTCCGTCTCGTATGGCGACATAGTGCAAGACAGCAGCAGGTAGTGAAGCAGCTGGTGCAATTGGATATCTATATAGGCGATACAGTTCGACATTGTACAGGACTCGTAGATACGGGAAATCATCTGCGAGACCCACTAGGAGGAGCGCCTGTAGTGGTAACGGAGTCGAGGCTATGGGAGGGCGTTCTGCCTTCTGAATGGTTGAAGAGGCTTCGGTCAGAGCAGCCATTTGATATGCTTCAGTCTTGGAAGGGTACAAGTGAAGACGGAGGAATGCTGGACGAATCCCGGCTACGGCTCATCCCTTATCGTGGGGTGAATCGTGACATGCAGTGGATGATGGGACTGCGTCCGGATTCGGTTCGGATACGCACAGAGAACGAGACTTATCTATGTACGAAAGTAATTATCGGGTTGGATGGCGGAACATTGTCACATGATGGTGCCTTCCAAGCTATCGTGCATCCAGATTTGCTGCAAACTTCAGAGAATGAGTCTGCCTATCATGCTATGCCGGATTCTACTCACCGTGCTTCGTAAGCGGCCTGCTAGGATGAACATTGCTATTATTCTATCGATTATACTGATGTACCTATACGAACGACCCTGTCATCACTAAGTTGTAGGAGGATTGGCGATGCGTTTGCAATGGAAACTGAGGATGCAGCTTCACTATTATCGGCTGTTATTCTGGCTAGGACTGAAGCGGGATGAGATTTATTATATTGGCGGAAGCGAGGCTCTGCCTCCACCATTAACCAGGGAAGAAGAGGAGTTTTTGCTGTCACGGCTGTCGACCGGGGAGTCAGCAGTACGAGCAATGTTGATTGAGCGTAATTTGCGTCTCGTTGTTTATATTGCGCGCAAATTTGAAAATACAGGCATCCATATTGAAGATTTGGTCTCGATCGGTGCTATTGGACTGATTAAGGCTGTTAACACCTTTGATCCAGAAAAGAAAATCAAGCTTGCTACGTACGCATCGCGCTGTATCGAAAATGAAATTTTGATGTATTTGCGACGTAACAGCAAGACAAGAACAGAAGTATCCTTCGACGAGCCGCTCAATATTGATTGGGATGGCAACGAATTGCTGTTATCGGATGTGCTTGGAACAGAGAACGATACAATTTATAAAAATATTGAAGAGCAGGTTGACCGCAAACTGCTGCACAAAGCCTTGGATAAGCTAAGTGATCGGGAACGAATGATCATGGAGCTGCGCTTCGGATTGACAGATGGAGAAGAGAAGACACAGAAGGATGTGGCCGATATGCTAGGCATATCCCAGTCGTATATTTCCCGGCTTGAGAAACGGATTATTAAGCGTTTGCGCAAAGAATTTAATAAGATGGTGTAAACGTTTCACTGCTTGAACGGGTGCGGAATACGGCTCAATCGGAACTAATCAGGCGCAGGAAACGCAGGAATAAAAAAGCACCCCGGGGAGATAATGTACATTAATGTTTCATCCCTGGGAGGTAATACAAATGACCCGAAACAAAGTCGAAATTTGCGGTGTCGATACATCGAAGTTGCCCGTCCTCACGAACGCCGAAATGAGGGAATTGTTCGTGTCATTACAGGAGCGAAACGAGCTATCGGCTCGGGAGAAGCTGGTAAACGGTAATTTGAGGCTCGTATTGAGTGTGATCCAGCGATTTAACAACCGAGGCGAATTCGTTGATGACTTATTCCAAGTTGGCTGTATTGGATTAATGAAAGCCATTGACAACTTCGACCTTGGTCAGAATGTTAAATTCTCTACATATGCGGTTCCGATGATTATCGGAGAAATTCGCAGATACTTACGGGACAATAACCCAATCCGGGTGTCCAGAAGCTTGCGGGACATCGCGTATAAAGCATTGCAAGTGCGTGACTCCTTAACCAATCAGAATTCTCGTGAACCGACGATTCACGAAATCTCGGAGGCGTTGAATGTTCCGAAGGAAGATGTCGTGTTCGCACTTGATGCGATTCAAGATCCTGTGTCCTTGTTCGAGCCAATTTATCATGATGGCGGCGATCCGATTTATGTGATGGATCAAATTAGCGATGAGAAGAATAAGGACGTGTCATGGATCGAAGAGATCGTGCTGCGTGAGGCAATGCGGAAGTTGAACGAACGTGAGAAGATGATTTTATCGATGCGTTTTTTCGAAGGCAAAACCCAAATGGAAGTTGCAGACGAGATTGGTATTTCACAAGCGCAAGTATCTAGGTTGGAGAAATCCGCAATCAATCAGATGCAGAAGCATGTTCGCACGTAAATACCTAGTTTGAACAGATAAGCCGTCCGCGGTTAAGCGGCGGCTTTTTTTTATGTCTGTCAGGGCATTTTGCCCAATGCATTCATATACTAAGGTATGTACGCTGGCTACGGTCAAATTCCTGGTGGAATGGTGATTGCGATGAAAATTTCTGATTTTCAAACGAAGGATGTAATCAACATTATCGACGGCAAGAAATTAGGTCAAGTAAGCGATGTAGAGCTCGATATGAAACAGGGAAGAATTGAATCCATCGTGGTTCCCAATTACAGTAAGTTCATGGGGTTGTTCGGTGGCGGAAGCGAGTTGATCATTCCTTGGCGAAATATTGTTAAGATCGGCGCTGATGTCGTTCTGGTGAAAATGGAGGAAATGAAGCAGGCGCGAACTGAAGAATATGACAGCACTGCCTTTGTACAGAAACAATAGGCTTCACCGTACGGTTTGTGGTAAACTGTACGGTGAGGTGATTATCGTCATGGAACCATTTCAATTACAGAAGCCTGAGGCAGCAGAAGGGCCTGTCCTATTGAATGTCAAGAAATGGACAGAGGCTTATCCAGAGTTGACGGCTGGTTTCACAACAAGAAATGGCGGCGTGAGCAGTGAGCATTTTAACTCATTGAATTGTGCGCTGCATGTACACGATAATGAGGCAGATGTCATCCATAATCGCGAGCTTGTCGCCAAAGCGTGCGGCATGCCATTTGAAGCATGGACATGTGGTGAGCAGGTGCATGGAAGTCATGTTCATGTCGTTACAGAGGAAGAACGTGGAAAAGGAAGGCTGAATCGTGAAGATGCGATTCAAAATACGGATTCTTTGGTTACTGATGTTACGGGAGTTCTGTTGACTTCATTTTATGCCGACTGTGTTCCATTGATGTTCTTAGATCCGATCCAGCGCGTGGTCGGTCTTGCACATGCAGGGTGGAAAGGAACCGTCAGCAATATTGGCGCTGCAACGGTACATAAGATGCAGGAGCAGTTTGGCTGCCGTATTGAGCATATTCAAGCAGCGATTGGACCATCGATTAGCTCCTGCTGCTATGAGGTGGACGAGCGCGTAATTGGCGAAGTGAGGCGTGTGCTCGCAGGCGATCCACAAGCGGATCAAGTTCAGAATGAGATCATCCGTCCGACAACATCTGGGCATGCTATGCTTGATTTGCGTGAATTGAATCGACATTTGTTGATCCAAGCAGGAATTTTGGCAACAAATATCGAATGTACTACACTGTGCACCGGCTGCAATATAGATATGTTCTATTCCCACCGAATAGAGGGTGGGACGACCGGTCGCATGATGAGTTGGATTGGCTGGAAGAAGGGATGACAGAATGACGCTGCAGCAACGAATCGAAGCTATAGGGCGGAACATTCGCTGCTTCATTCAGGTGAATATCTAGGGTGAGGAATCCAAGCATGGATTAGAACCGGAACAAGCCGCGGCTTTTGTGGAGCAATTGCGCGCGTTTCCTCATATTGAGCCGATTGGACTAATGACGATGGCTCCATACGAAGCTGAACCGGAACATACGAGACCCGTATTTCGCAGATTACGGCATATTACGTGAGTTGCGAGACGAATTTGGATCATCGTTGTCCATATCATTGCCGCACTTATCGATGGGGATGCCCAATGATTTTGAAGTCGCTGTGGAAGAGAGGGCGACATGGCTGAGATTTGGATCCGTCCTAGTTGGGAAGGAAGGGGAAACGTAATGGGTGTAATGAACCGATTTATGAATTTTCTAGGACTTCAAGAAGAAGAAGAAATCATTGAGCGTGAGAAGGTAGTAACGGATATGAACGAGCAAGAGGTAGAAGCGCCGAATTTTGACCAGCGCAAATCCTCTAAGGCTGCTAATGTAGTGAGCATACACTCACAGAAGTCCTCCAAGATGGTGCTATATGAGCCGCGTTCTTATGATGAGGCCCAAGAGATTGCGGATCACTTGCGTTCACGGCGCTCGGTTATCGTGAATTTGCAAAGAGTTCGGAAGGATCAAGCTTTTCGGATTATTGATTTCTTGAGTGGCACGGTCTATGCATTAAGCGGAAACATATCCAAGGTTGGTGGAAATATATTCGTGTGTACCCCCGAGCAGGTTGAAATTCAAGGTTCCATCACAGAAATCCTACACGACGATTACGAAAACATGCAAACGAGGTGACCTTGTTGGAGTATCAGATTGCTGAATACGTGTATTACCTGTTCAACATATACAGATGGTTAATTATTGTTTATATTTTGATGTCTTGGGTACCTAATGTACGCGAGAGCTTTATCGGCGAGATTCTAGGCAAGATTGTTGAGCCTTATTTGGCTCCGTTCCGCCGTATTATTCCGCCAATCGGCGGGATGCTGGACATTTCCCCAATCGTGGCATTGTTCACGCTTGAGTTCGTGTACAGAGGTGTAATTGCTGTACTTCAGTATTTTATTTAGCAATAGGTGAGTGCTAGTGATGACAGCAAATGAAAATATTTATACGCACTTTCACCCTGATGAGCGTGTGTTTGTCGATCGCGCTGCGGAGTGGGTGGAACGTGCGGCGCAAGTCCACGAGATCCGTCGTACTGATTTTTTGGATCCGAGACAAGCTTTTATTGTGGCTACATTGGTCAATCGGAATGCTGATGTTCAGCTGCGCTTGGATGGAGGGCATGAGCAGGCCGAACGCAAGCGTGCGCTCATTGCTCCCGATTATGTTTACGCAGACGGAGAAGAAATGGGGATGCAAGTCCTTCAAATTACTTCTTCCGACCGCAATTGGGGGCAGCTTGAGCATGGCGATTTCTTGGGAGCTGTGCTCGGGCTTGGCATAAAGCGAGGCAAAATTGGCGATATTCACGTTAACGATGATCGTTGCCACATTGTGATCACAGAAGAAATTGGGGCTTTTCTCGATACACATCTGCGTCAGGTACATCGCGTGAATGTAATGACCGAGATTGTCCCATTATCCGAGCTTCGGACTGCTCATGCAGAGCTGAATATGATGTCCATAAGTGTTGCATCCCTTCGATTGGATGGAATTGCTAGCGATGTATTCAGACTTAGCCGAACGAAGATCGTAACCCCGATCAAGGCGGGGAGATGCAAGGTGAACTGGAAGGTAGAAGAAAATCCGTCCACCCAGCTCCAAGCGGGGGATGTTGTCTCCTTGCAAGGGTTCGGACGATTCAAAGTAATAGAAATTGAAGGCGTGTCGAAAAAAGGCCGCATGCGTATTTCGGTAGGTACTTATACACGTTGAGCTCGCTGTAGTTTGTACGTTTGCAGCTAAGAGGGTTCGAAAAGACATGATTTGCCGCATGCTTTTGTAATTTTGAGGAGGTGCACACGATGCCATTGACACCACTAGACATACATAACAAGGAATTTAGCCGCAAGCTGCGCGGTTATGATGAGGACGCTGTTAACGAGTTCCTCGATCAGATTATTAAAGATTATGAAGCGCTAATTCGCGAGAACAAGGAACTGCAAAACCATGCAAACTCCTTGCAGGACAAGCTTGACCATTTCGCGAATCTTGAGGAAACCTTGAGCAAAACGATCATCGTTGCACAAGAAGCTGCGGATGAAGTGAAGAGCAATGCGAAGAAGGAAGCACAGCTTATCGTCAAAGAAGCTGAGAAAAATGCAGATCGCATCGTGAACGATGCACTGGCGAAGTCGCGCAAAGTTGCGTTGGAAGTTGAGGAGCTTAAGAAGCAATCCTCGATTTATCGTGCACGCTTCCGCACATTGGTTGAGGCTCAGATGGAGCTGCTCAATCAAGACGGCTGGGATGCGCTTGAGCGTGAAGAAGTGAAGGAAGTTAAAGAATTGTATTAGTCGTAGGGGCGGCTGATTGACATTTGCCGCAAAACACGATATAAATATGTATTAATAACGTGATATTCAATGACGGGAACGCACTGACACGCCCATCCGTTCTTCAGAGAGTCGGAGCAGGTGAGAACCGACGAACGAATCGTGTTCAGACATCATCCCAGAGAAGATATGCCGAATGCAGCTGGTTGGATTAAGGCTGGCGTAGTAAGCATATCCGGATCCCCTCCGTTATTGGGGGCTTGTATGCTTGGAGAAGCATGCATGATGAAGGTGCCGTACGACAATGTTGTAAGTCATTGTTGGACGGAACAAGGGTGGTAACGCGAGCAGAACCTCGTCCCTTTTTGGGAGGAGGTTTTTTTGTTTCCTCAATTATGTATCGAAGAAAGGAAGTATCACTGTGAGAAAAGTTGATGTCAAAGAACGCGCCCGGGAACGGGAGCTGCGTGTATTGGCGAAATGGAACGCGGAAGATACATTTGCCAAGTCCATCGAGCATCGCGCAGACAAACCTAATTTCGTATTTTATGAAGGACCGCCTACAGCAAACGGAAAGCCTCATATTGGGCACGTGCTCGGACGTGTAATTAAGGACTTTATTTGCCGCTACAAGACAATGTCCGGCTATCGTGTCGTGCGTAAAGCGGGCTGGGATACACATGGTCTACCTGTAGAGCTTGGTGTTGAGAAGCAGCTTGGCATTTCTGGCAAACAGGAAATTGAGAACTATGGGGTAGAAGCATTCGTTAAAAAATGTAAAGCGAGTGTATTCGAATATGAGAAGCAGTGGCGTGAGCTTACGGAAGCGATCGGGTACTGGACGAATCTCGATGATCCATACATCACGCTTGATAACAACTATATTGAAAGTGTGTGGCACATCCTGTCCACGATTCATAAAAAAGGATTGTTGTACCGTGGGCACCGTGTAAGTCCATATTGCCCATGCTGCCAAACGACACTCAGTTCGCATGAGGTAGCACAAGGCTATGAAACGGTTAAGGATTTGTCTGCAACTGTGAAGTTCAAGCTGCATGACAATGGCGAATATGTGCTTGCTTGGACAACCACACCGTGGACATTGCCAGCACACGCTGCACTTGCGATGAATCCGAACATGGATTATGTTCGCGTTCAGCAAGAAGACGGTGTATATATCGTTGCGAAAAATCTGGTTGAAGATGTGATGCAGGGCGAGTACACGATCTTGTCTGAGCATAAAGGCTCTGAGTTCATTGGCAAGACGTATGCTGCTCCATTCCCATATGTGGTGCCCGAGAAGGGACATCTTATCGTCGCTGCTGATTTCGTAACAGATTCCAGCGGTACGGGTATCGTTCATATGGCCCCGGCTCACGGTGAAGACGACTACAAGAGCTGCCGTGAGAACGGAATAAGCTTCATCAGTGTTGTGAATGCCCAAGGCCGCTATAACGATGAGATTACTGATTTTGCAGGCCGCTTCGTGAAGGATTGCGATATCGACATCGTGAAGAAGCTGTCTGAGAACGAAACCTTGTACTCCAAGGAAAAATACGAGCACAGCTATCCATTCTGCTGGCGCTGCAAAACGCCGCTTCTCTACTATGCGACAGAATCGTGGTTCATTGAGACGACAGCGGTTAAAGATCAATTAATAGCAAATAACAGCAAGGTCGACTGGTACCCTGGTCATATTCGCGAAGGCCGCTTCGGCAACTTCTTGGAAGATTTGGTGGACTGGAATATTAGCCGTAACCGTTACTGGGGCACACCGCTAAACGTATGGGTATGCGGATCCTGTAAAGGTGAATACTCGCCAGACAGCCATCAAGACTTGCGCGATCGTGCGACGACGCCGGTAGATGAGAACCTGGAGCTGCATAAGCCATATGTGGATGAAGTTAAGCTGCACTGTCCACATTGCGAACACGGTGTGATGGAACGTACGTCAGAAGTTATTGACGTATGGTTCGATAGTGGTTCGATGCCATTCGCTCAGCACCATCATCCGTTCGGAGATGAGAAGAAGTTCGAAGAACAGTTCCCTGCAGACATCATCTGTGAAGGAATTGACCAGACTCGCGGCTGGTTCTTCAGCTTGCTCGCCGTTGCAACACTGTATAAAGGCATAGCGCCATACAAGGCCGTTATCTCAACGGGTCACGTGCTCGATGAAAATGGACAGAAAATGTCCAAATCGAAGGGCAATGTAATCGACCCATGGGATATTATCAATGAATACGGTACAGATGCATTCCGCTGGGCATTGCTGTCGGATAGTGCACCTTGGAACTCGAAGCGCTTCTCGAAGCAAATCGTAGCAGAAGCGAAATCCAAAGTAATTGATACGCTTGTGAACACGCATGCCTTCTATGCGCTGTATGCTTCCATTGATAAATATGATGCTAGTGCATATGAAGAGCGTCCGTCGAACAACAAGCTGGATCGTTGGATCTTGTCTCGCTTGCATACGCTGATCGCAAGTGTAAGCAAAGGACTGCAAGCGAATGACTTCTTGAATCCGGCAAAAGCTATCGAGTCTTACATCGATGAGTTGAGCAACTGGTACATCCGCCGTTCCCGTGACCGCTTCTGGGGCAGCGAGATGACAGAGGACAAATTGTCCGCCTACCAAACGCTTCGCCGTGTTCTGCTCACGTTGTCCAAGCTTATCGCGCCATATGCTCCGATGATTGCAGAAGACATCTACATGAATCTTGGCGGCACAAGCGAGAGTGTGCACTTAGCTGACTATCCTGTTGCAGATCAAGCCTTGATCGATGCAGAATTGGAACGCGATATGGAAACAGCTCGCGAAATCGTTGAGCTGGCACGCAACGTACGTAATGAAACAGGCATCAAGACGCGTCAACCGCTGTCTGAGCTTATCGTGTCCATGGATCGTGAATTCCATCTGGAGGCTTATGAAGAAGTCATCAAGGAAGAGATCAATGTGAAGGAGATTCGCCTCGAGACAAGCGACTCCGGCTTTGTTGATTTCACATTGAAGCTGAACCTCAAAGTAGCGGGCAAGAAATACGGCAAAAATGTCGGTGTCCTGCAGGGCGCTTTGAAGTCGATGGCTGCTGAGGACACTCGTCGTATCGTCGAATCCGGTGTATGGAACTTCACGAACCAAGACGGTGAGAGCTTCGAGGTGACACGTGAGGAGCTTCTGATTGAGAAGCAAGCGAAATCTGGCTTCGCATCAGCATCAGGTTATCAAATTACAGTCGCATTGAATACGGAGATTACGCCGGAACTCGAGCAAGAGGGCTGGGTTCGCGAAGTTGTTCGCGGTATCCAAGACTTGCGCAAGAAGCTTGATCTGCCAATTGAGAAACGGGTCGATATCGTTCTGGATGTCGATGCGCAATTGCAAGCGGCGATTCAAGCGTTCGAGTCCACACTGCGTGATAACGTACTCGTTGCGAATTTGTCGTTTGGTTCTCAAGAGGGTATGGAATCCGTTGATTTAGGACAGAAGACGATCCGAGTCGCAATTGCGTAGCAGTTTTTGCGTATAGATATTTCCAATTCAGGGGAGTCTATAGTGGTCGTTAATCGCGGACGAATAAGAGGGGGAGAGCGTTGACCTTGCAGATGGTTAATCCATCTGTTCGGTCACGCTCTTTTTGCGATATAAGGGGATGCAGTACATCGGCTTTCACAGAGGAGGAAATGTCATGACAGCGCATGATTCGAACAATTCTACAAATCCACAGAACCCACGTGCCGAGCGTGAACAGACAATAATTCAACAAGAGGATGATACTCGCATAACCAAGGGTAAGGAGCAACTGACGGATTCGAGTTCATTGGATACCCAAGGAGAATCAAAAGCAGGCGTATCCATCACCACTACGCAAGATGAAGATGATGCTAAAAAAATGATGAAGAGCATTCATGATTATACGCTGCAAATTGCACAAGCGATGGAGAAGTCTAGAATTTCAGAATACAATGAATTGCTGTTCAATCCGCGCAAGCTGATCTGGGTGAACCTCATGGGTGGAGCGGCACGCGGTGTTGGAATTGCGATTGGATTTACGCTATTTACGGCTATCATTGTCTACATTTTGCAATATTTAGGCGCGCTCAATCTGCCTATCATCGGTGATTTTATCGCTGACATTGTACGAATTGTTCAACATCAGCTTGATGCGAAGTTCTATTGATTCCCATCGTAATCGGCATCATATTCTTGATCAGGCTCGAATAACCCGACGCCCTCTTGGTTATCCATATATTGACGATATTGACGATTGCGAACGATCGTTACATGGCGTCCTGTCATATCCGTAGCGACAAAGCTCTCATAGGCTTCAACACAGCCATCGAGTTCTTCGGATGCTTCGATGTAGAGATTGCCATAATCATCGACGTCGCGTTCTTCATGCATGGCAGGTGTATTGGATGTCCCCCAGGACTCGACTATTTGCCAAGCATCTTCACCGTCGAAGCCATTTTGCGTATCTTCGTCAAGGCTAGTCCTCCCGAATGGAGGCATAAGAAACTGTTCTTCGACCGGCCGACGTTCGGACACAATCTGCTCAGGGGAATGCTCGACGCAATACATCGTGGAAGGGACGGCTTCAAGACGTTCATAAGGGATGTCTTTGTCGCATACAACACACTTGCCGTATTGTCCCTTATCCATGCGGGATAGGGCAGTATCAATGCGTTCAAGCAATATTTCATCGTGCTCATTAAGTGCGATGTCCTTACCGCGCTCGAACATCTCAGTACCAACGTCCGCGGGGTGATTGTCCAGTGTAGACAGCTCTCCTGTGTTTTCACGTAAGGAATTGGACAAACCATAATGATCTCCGTGATGAAGACGGCGCTCGATCTGAGCCTTGGATTGCAGCAATTGTTGTTGCAAGCTGTTTAATTGTTCAGAGGATAGTCGATTCATTCGTGCAGAACGCTCCTTTCGCGTTGGCGTAACTTATGTCTAGCATGTGCAAGTTGAAGGACGTTCCTGCGTGGTAAATGGCGTAGGCGTTGGATTGGTTTGGGTTCGGCTCCTGTGATACAATGAGCACAGCTTCAAGTTCTTTCACACTTAATAAAAATTAAATGAGGTGACTGTGGCACGTGTGGTACTATATTATCGCCTTTATCGTTTTGCTGATTGATCAAGTAAGCAAATGGATGATCGCTACGAATTTGCAATTGGGAGAGAAAATCCCGGTAATCGGTAACTTTTTCTTGATTACGTCGCATCGGAATACGGGGGCGGCCTTCAGTATTTTGGAAAATCAGCGCTGGTTCTTCATTGTCATTACGATAGTGGTAGTAATCGGACTTGTATGGTATATGCAGAAGATTAAACACCAGAGTGGAGTTATATTGCCACTGGGACTCAGCTTGATCTTAGGTGGGGCGATCGGCAATTTTATCGACCGTCTGCTTACAGGGGAAGTTGTTGATTTCCTGCAGTTCAATTTCGGGTCTTACACGTTCCCAATATTCAATGTAGCAGATATGGGAATCTGTATCGGCGTAGGACTGGTACTGCTTGATGCGCTCGTAACCGTGAAGCGGGAGAATCAATCCGGCACGGGTACACCTGCAGAACAACAAGATCATTCATCGAACCAAGCATAGGATTAGCATAGAGGGGATTGTAAGCAATGACAGAAGAACATCGATTGCAAGAACAAGCAGGGGACGAAGGTCGAGAACCATACCCATACATATGGACGGTCGAGTCGGCTAATGCGAAAGATCGGATCGACAAATTTATTACAGAGTCAATTGAAGAAGAGGTTTCTCGGTCACAAGTCCAACTATGGATACGTGATCAGCATGTGCTCGTGAATGGTAATCCAGTGAAGCCGAACTACAAAGTAGCTGCCGAAGATGTCATCACACTGGCAATGCCTGAGCCGGAGTCTGCTGATATTGTAGCTGAGGATATTCCACTGGATGTATATTTTGAAGATAAGGACGTTATTGTAATTAATAAGCCGCGTGGAATGGTTGTCCATCCAGCACCAGGACATACCTCGGGGACGGTTGTCAATGCATTGATGTTCCATTGTCGTGATTTGTCTGGTATTAACGGCGAACTGCGGCCCGGAATTGTTCACCGCATTGATAAGGATACATCAGGCTTGCTGATGGCGGCCAAGCATGATCGCGCACATGTTCACCTGGCAGCACAGCTGAAAGAACATTCGGTTACACGGAAATATGTGGCGCTTGTGCACGGGAATGTGCCTCATGATCAAGGAACAATCGACGCCCCAATTGGGCGTGATACCCATGATCGGAAGATGTACACCGTAACCGAGAATAACAGCAAGCATGCGGTGACACATTTTAAAGTAATGGAGCGGTTCGGAGACGCGACTCTTGTTGAATTGCAATTGGAGACAGGTCGTACACATCAGATCCGTGTGCATATGAAATTCATTGGTCATCCTCTTGTCGGGGATCCAATGTACAGTCGAGGGACGCGCGGTCTGACTATGAATGGACAGGCATTACATGCCATGACGCTGGGCTTCGTACATCCTGCAAGCGGGGAGACTGTGGAACTTCATGCTCCGCTTCCGGAAGACATGGAGAACTTGCTTCATTCCATTCGCAATAGATAGTTGCTGTGTAGTCGTAATTATGCAAATTAAACCATGATATTTAGTTGTAAAGCAGTGTATATTCTAATTTCCGTGTGAAAAAAGTGCAAATTGTATTGGAGATCGTTCATTCCTTTCGTCGTCATTATCAAGCATAGTTAATACATTGGCATCATAACCGATGATATAAGACTGGTGCAGGAGAAGGGGCTGGATAAGATGACGACAGAATTTTATCAAAACACATATATTCAACATACATTTGCAGAGCGAATTGGCGGAGCCAATTATGGAAAAGACACGAATATCTACAAATTTGAAAAGATTAAACGAGCTAAGGCTGCTGCCAAATTACAGTTCCCTGATGTGGAACTGATTGATATGGGTGTCGGTGAACCGGATGAAATGGCTGACGCAGGTATCGTGGCTGCATTGGCAGAAGAAGCGTCCAAGCCTGAAAACCGTGGTTATGCTGATAATGGCATCGCAGAGTTTAAGCATGCTGCGGCAACCTATTTGAAAGAAGTATTTCAGGTCGAAGGGATTGATCCAGACACTGAGGTGCTTCATTCCATTGGTACGAAGCCAGCGCTTGCGATGCTGCCTTCCTGCTTCATCAATCCAGGGGACATTACGATTATGACGGTTCCTGGCTATCCGGTAATGGGTACGCACACGAAATATTTAGGAGGAGAAGTGTATAACATTCCGCTTACGGCGGACAATAACTTCTTGCCTGATTTGGATGCGATCCCTGAAGAGGTGTGCCAACGGGCCAAGCTGCTCTATTTGAACTATCCGAACAATCCAACTGGAGCAGTAGCGAGTGTTGAGTTCTTCACCAAGGCCATTGCTTGGGCGAAGCAGCACAAGGTCATCATTGTACATGATGCCCCTTACGCAGCGTTGACCTATGACGGCAACAAGCCGCTAAGCTTCTTGAGTGTACCTGGGGCGAAGGACGTTGGGGTTGAGCTCCATTCCTTGTCCAAGTCGTACAACATGACGGGATGGCGCATTGGCTTTATTGCTGGCAATCCGCTCATTGTGAAGGCATTCGGTGACGTTAAGGACAATAACGATTCCGGCCAGTTCATCGCGATCCAGAAGGCAGCTGCATACGGCCTGGCTCATCCAGAGATTACGGAAGCGATCGCTGACAAATACTCTCGCCGTCATGACCTGCTAGTTGCAGCACTTAATGAAGCAGGATTCCGTGCCGTTAAGCCGCAAGGTTCCTTCTTCCTCTATGTTGAAGCGCCAAAGGCGGTACAGGGAGGGCCAGAATTCAGATCGGCTGAGGACTTCTCCCAATATTTAATTCGAGAGAAGTTAATCTCGACAGTGCCTTGGGATGATGCAGGACGCTTTATTCGGTTTTCAGTTACGTTCCAGGCCCGGGGCGAGGCGGAAGAGAAGCGTGTAATGAGTGAGCTCAAGCGCAGACTTACCGACGTTGAATATATTTTCTAAAATTTATATGAGTACTATTGCTTGACATGGATCGTGAGAAGTGGGATAATCCAGTTAATCAAATAAGACCTTTAATTCAGTCCCGTGAGACTGGCAAGGTAACGCTCGTTTACGAGAAAGAACAACGTGAAGAGTGGAAGGAAGAAGCATGTCCGTCAGATGCCGAGAGCTATGATGGATCGCGAAGAGCTTCTACTTCTGCGCTGTAGCTTCATGCAGCTTCTTTCCGCGCATATCGTGAATGCACAACTCCTTGCCTACGGGCAAGGAGTTTTTTTGTATCTGCGCACACTATCAATAAACAGCCCAGTCCTTACTCGTGTAAGGGTGGGAAAACGGAAGGAGACAAAATCCAAATGAGCACGACCGAATTCAACATCATTATGGATGAAGCAGCGATTCGACGAGCACTAACACGGATCGCACACGAAATTCTCGAACGAAATAAAGGCATTGAAAACTGTGTACTTGTCGGAATCCGGACAAGAGGGATCTTCTTCGCAAGGCGCATTGCCGAACGAATCCAACTGATTGAGAATGTGAACATTCAAGTCGGAGAGTTGGATATCACGAGATATCGCGATGACAAGAAGCGGGAAGAGCGGGAGGCGGCAGACATTAGTGAGCCATTCCCAATACAGGATAAGAAAATTATCTTGTGCGACGATGTGCTCTATACAGGGCGGACGATTCGTGCAGCAATGGATGCACTAATGGATCAGGGCCGACCGCAAATGATTCAGCTGGCGGTACTGGCAGATCGAGGGCATCGGGAATTGCCGATTCGACCTGATTATGTCGGTAAAAACGTACCGACTTCACGCACCGAAGAGATTGAAGTTGCCTTGAAGGAATTAGACGGCATCGATGAAGTGAAAATCGTACACCACAGGGGGTAGCAGTAATGACAATACAGTTGGAACGTACGGTAAAAGACCGCAGCTTACTGGGCTTAAAGTCACTAAGCAGATTCGAAATCGAATCCATTTTGAATCGAGCCGCACATTGGGATGGGCAGGATGTTAAAGTACAAGATGCATTAAAAAATAAATTTGTAGCCAACATGTTTTTCGAGAACAGCACGCGCACCCGCTGTTCGTTCGAAGTAGCCGAGAAGCGTCTAGGTGCAGAGGTTATTAACTTCTCTGCATCCTCCTCGAGTGTAGAGAAGGGCGAATCAATCTACGATACGGTTCGAACACTCGAATCGATGGGCATGGATGCAGGAGTTATCCGCTTGAAGCCAATTGGGCTCTTGGAACAAATTGCGGAACGCGTCAATATGCCGCTCATCAACGCAGGCGACGGCAATAATGAGCATCCTACACAAGCACTCCTCGACCTGTACACAATGCGCAAGCATTTTGGACAGCTAGATGGACTGAATGTCACGATAGTTGGAGATGTTGAGCATAGCCGAGTAGCACGCTCGAACTTATACGCGCTTCGCAAGTTCGGAGCGAACGTAAGCTTCTGTGCACCGGATAATATGCGTGCTCATGATTTGGATGCACCGTATGTGACGATGGATGAAGCGCTGCAGTCAGATGTGGTCATGATGCTTCGCGTACAGCTTGAGCGTCATGAATCAGAAGTGATGCACTCGACAGAGGCGTACCGGTCAGAGTATGGCATGACGCTTGAACGCGTCGCATTGATGAAGAAACATGCGATTGTTATGCATCCAGCTCCTGTCAATCGCAATGTAGAAATCGATGACGAGGTCGTTGAGGCAGAACAGTCGCGAATCTTTGAGCAAATGGCAAACGGGGTTCCCGTACGGATGGCAGTACTGGAGCGAGCACTCTCATAGGAATCACTTCTTCATATAGAAGAAATCGATAGATTGAAATTAAAAGATACCAACCAAACGGACGAAAACTTCACAATGGCACCGTAAGGAGAGAGAAACCGATGATCGTATTAACAAATGCAAAGATATTAAATACCGAAGGCGAATTAATGGACGCTAACATTTGGATGGAAGAAGGCGTCATCCGTCGGATTACGAATTGCGAAGAAGCTGCTCCAGCGGGAGCAGAAGTTCATGACATCGAAGGAAAATTCGTATCGGCAGGCTTCATCGACATGCACGTTCATTTGAGAGAGCCTGGCTTTGAACATAAAGAAACGATTGCAACAGGTACTCACTCCGCGGCAAAGGGTGGATTTACAACAATCGCATGTATGCCAAATACACGTCCAGTCACAGACACACCAGAAACAGTACAACTTATACTCGATAAGGCTGAGCAAGAAGGCTATGTGAAGGTCTTGCCTTATGGCTCAATTACGAAGAGTGAGCTGGGAAGAGAGCTTACAGACTTTGTAGCCTTGAAAAATGCAGGTGTTGTCGGCTTCACTGACGATGGGGTTGGCGTACAGAATGCCCAAATGATGAAGGATGCGATGAACTGGGCCAAGGAACTGGGCATGCCGGTTATCGCACATTGTGAAGATGATTCGCTAGTTAAAGGTGCGGCAGTAACAGATGGAGAGTTCGCCCGCAAGCATGGATTGAAGGGGATTCCGAATGAATCGGAAGCGATTCATGTAGGCCGGGATGTGCTGCTGGCAGAAGCGACAGGCGTACATTATCATGTGTGCCACGTTAGCACAGAACAGTCCGTTCGGCTTATCCGTCAAGCGAAGCAGTTCGGTGTGAAGGTGACTGCAGAGATATGTCCACATCACCTGCTTCTCTCAGATGAAGATATCCCGGGATTGGATGCAAACTGGAAGATGAATCCACCGCTTCGCTCTCCTCGCGATGTAGAAGCCTGCATTGAGGCGCTGGTAGATGGCACAATCGACATTGTCGTAACAGACCATGCACCACATAGTGAAGATGAGAAAGCCAAAGGGATGGAGCTTGCACCGTTCGGTATTGTCGGATTGGAAACAGCATTCCCACTCCTTTATACGAAATTTGTAGCGACAGGCAAATGGCCGCTATCTCTGCTCATCAATCGCATGACAAGCGACCCGGCAAGAACGTTCGGCTTGAATACAGGACGTCTTGAAGAAGGCGCGCCGGCAGACATTACGGTTATTGACTTGGAGACCGAGCACAAGGTGAATCCGGACGAATTCTTGACTAAGGGACGGAATACGCCGTTCACAGATTGGAGCTTGAAGGGATGGCCAGTGAAGACATTCGTAGACGGCCGTCTTGTATGGAGCAAGTAACAAGATTGATAGATAGTCCATTATAGATAGATAAGAATAGCAACGTGAAGTGCACAAGATAGAGAGCGAGGAGTGACGAACATGCAAGCAAGATTGTTGTTGGAAGATGGTACCCTCTTTACAGGAACGGGGTTCGGTGCAGACGGTGAGTCTGTAGGTGAGGTTGTATTTAATACAGGGATTACAGGATATCAAGAGGTATTGTCCGACCCATCTTACTGTGGACAAATTGTAACGATGACGTACCCACTGATTGGCAACTACGGCATTACGCGCGATGACTTCGAATCCATTCGTCCTTACGTAAACGGGTTCGTCGTGCGCAGACATGAAGAAGTTCCTAGCAACTGGCGCGCTGAGTATTCGGTAGACCGTCTTCTGAAAGAATACGGCATCGTAGGCATCAGCGGCATCGATACGCGCATGCTGACTCGCAAGCTTCGTCATTTCGGTACGATGAAGGGATTGCTGACAACGGGCAACCAATCAATAGAAGAATTGAAGGAAATGCTAGGTGTTGCAGAATTGATGCGGGATCAAGTAGCACGCACTTCAACGAAGCAGCTGTTCTCCAGCCCTGGTGACAAAGAACGTATCGTACTTGTCGACTTCGGCGCGAAGAGCGGTATCGTGCGTGAGCTGACAAAGCGCGGCTGTGATGTAGTCGTCGTTCCTCATGACACAACAGCAGACGAAATTCGGCGCTTGCGCCCTGATGGAATTCAATTGTCCAACGGCCCTGGGGATCCGAAGGATGTGCCGCATGCTGTGAAGATGCTGCAAGAGCTTCTTGGAGAGTACCCAATCTTCGGTATCTGCTTGGGACACCAATTGTTCGCACTCGCTTGCGGAGCTGACACTGGGAAATTGAAGTTCGGCCATCGCGGTGGAAATCATCCGGTTAAAGAGCTCGCAACGAATCGCTGCTATATTACTTCTCAGAACCATGGATATACAGTTCTGGAGGATTCGGTACAAGGTACGGAATTGAAAGTAACTCATATCAACAATAACGATAAAACAATTGAAGGACTTGCACATGCGAAGTATCCAGCCTTCTCGGTACAATATCACCCAGAAGCGGCTCCTGGTCCGCATGACAGCAGCTACTTGTTCGACCAATTCATTGATATGATTCGAGAGCATAAACGCAATCAACCTAAGACTCCGCGCCAAGCGGAGCTCGTAGCACAGCTGAAAGGGGAACTATAAAATGCCGAAAAATAACAACCTCAAGAAAATTCTTGTTATCGGATCAGGCCCGATCGTAATCGGTCAGGCAGCCGAGTTCGACTATGCAGGAACACAAGCATGTGAAGCACTGAAAGAAGAAGGCATGGAAGTCGTTCTCATCAACAGCAATCCAGCTACGATTATGACAGATACAAATATGGCCGATAAGGTGTATATCGAGCCGATTACTCTGGAGTTTGTAACACAGATTATCCGCCAAGAGCGCCCAGATGGATTACTTCCGACACTGGGTGGCCAGACTGGCTTGAATATGGCTATGGAACTTGCTCGTGCAGGTGTGCTTGAGCAAGAGAACGTGAAGCTTCTCGGGACGCAGCTAGATTCCATTGAGCGCGCAGAAGACCGTGACTTGTTCCGTGACCTGATGCGTGAACTGGAGCAGCCGGTACCGGAAAGTGTTATTGTCAACTCGGTACAGGAAGCAGTTGACTTCGCAAATACGATTGGGTACCCAATCATCGTCCGTCCTGCTTATACGCTTGGGGGTACAGGCGGCGGTATTTGCACGAACGAAGAAGAGTTGCGCGATACGGTTGCATCAGGTATCCGCTACAGTCCAATCGGACAGTGCTTGATTGAGAAGAGCATCGCGGGCATGAAGGAAGTCGAGTACGAAGTTATGCGTGACGCGAACGACAACTGTATCGTAGTCTGCAACATGGAGAACTTCGACCCGGTAGGTGTCCATACAGGCGACAGTATTGTCGTAGCACCGAGCCAAACGCTGTCGGATCGCGAGTATCAAATGCTGCGCTCCGCATCGCTTAAAATTATCCGCGCGCTCAACATCGAGGGTGGATGTAACGTTCAGTTTGCGCTGGATCCACACAGCTATCAATACTACGTCATCGAGGTTAACCCTCGTGTCAGCCGCTCTTCTGCACTCGCTTCGAAAGCAACAGGCTATCCGATTGCGAAGATGGCAGCGAAAATCGCGGTCGGCTACACACTTGACGAAATCGTGAATCCAGTTACGGGGCAAACATACGCATGCTTCGAGCCTACACTCGATTACATCGTATCGAAGATTCCACGCTGGCCGTTCGATAAATTCACACAAGCGAACCGTAAGCTCGGTACGCAAATGAAAGCAACTGGCGAAGTCATGGCTATCGGACGTACATTCGAAGAGTCCATGCACAAGGCAATCCGCTCCCTGGAAATCGGCGTACATCGCTTGATGTTGAAAGGTACGGAAGAACTGGACAAAGAAACACTGGAATATCGTCTGCAAACACCAGATGATGAGCGCATGTTCTTGCTGGCAGAAGCATTCCGCCGCGGCTACACACTGCAGCAGTTGCAGGATCTCACGAAAATCGACTGGTGGTTCCTCGACAAGCTGGAAGGCATGGTCAAGTTTGAGGATCGCATTCGTGAAGAAGAAACACTGACTGAGCAAACGCTCTACGAAGCGAAGCGCATGGGCTTCACAGACCGCGCGATTGCTGAACTGCGCAGTGAAGGTCAGCCTGGCGGCACTTACACGAAGGAAGCTGAGGTTCGTGACTATCGGGTACAACAAGGCTTGAAGCCTGTCTATAAAATGGTCGATACATGTGCGGCAGAGTTCGAAGCGACAACACCGTACTACTACTCGACCTATGAAGTAGAAAATGAAGTTATTGAATCCAATAAAGAAAAAATCTTAGTACTTGGCTCTGGTCCAATTCGCATCGGTCAAGGTATCGAATTCGACTACTCGACTGTACATGCGGTATGGGCGATTCAAGATGCAGGGTATGAAGCAGTAATCATCAACAACAATCCTGAGACCGTATCAACGGACTTCAACACATCAGACCGCTTGTACTTCGAGCCGCTCTTCTTCGAAGACGTAATGAATGTTATTGAGCAGGAGAAGCCGGTAGGGGTTATCGTCCAATTTGGTGGACAAACGGCTATCAACCTTGCAGCACCGCTGGCAGCTGCTGGTGTGCGGATTCTCGGTTCGAGCTTGGAGAGCATCGATGAAGCGGAAGACCGGAAGAAATTCGAAGCTTTGCTGTCGCGCCTTCATATTGCACAGCCGCAAGGCAGCACGGTAACATCTGTTGACGAGGCAGTAGGTACGGCACAATCGCTCGGCTACCCGGTACTTGTTCGTCCATCCTACGTTCTGGGAGGACGCGCAATGGAAATCGTGTACTCTGACCAAGAACTGTTGACCTACATGGAGCAAGCAGTGAAAATCAACCCTGAGCATCCGGTTCTCATCGACCGCTACATGCTTGGCAAAGAGGTTGAAGTCGATGCCATCTGTGATGGCGAGACGGTGCTTATCCCTGGTATCATGGAGCATGTTGAGCGCGCAGGGGTACACTCCGGTGACTCGATTGCGGTATATCCACCACAGCACTTGTCCGAAGAGCTGAAGCAGCAAATCGTGGATGTTACGATTCGCATCGCAAAGGAACTGAAGACGGTCGGCTTGATTAACATCCAGTTCGTCATCTACCATGACCAAGTATATGTGATTGAAGTGAATCCACGCTCCTCGCGTACGGTTCCATTCTTAAGTAAAGTGACGAACATTCCAATGGCGAATGTGGCAACGAAGCTTATCTTGGGTACGAAGCTGAGTGACCTTGGCTATCAAGAGGGCTTGTGGCCAGAAGATGACCATGTATCGGTCAAAGTTCCTGTGTTCTCGTTCGCGAAGCTGCGCCGCGTTGAACCGACACTCGGTCCTGAGATGAAATCAACAGGTGAAGTTATGGGACGCGACAAGCAATATGCGAAGGCATTGTACAAAGGCCTTATCGGTTCCGGTATGAAGATTCCTTCAACTGGCGCCATCATCTGTACCGTAGCAGATAAGGATAAGGAAGAAGCAGTTGAATTGATGCGCGGTTTCGTGGGCCTTGGCTACAAGATCATTGCGACTGGTGGAACAGCGGTTGCGCTTGAAAATGCAGGTCTGAGCGTGACAAATGTCAAGAAACTGACAGAAGGCTCGCCTAACATTCTGGATCTCATCCGCGGAGGAGAGGCGCACTTCGTTGTCAACACCTTGACGAAGGGCAAAACGCCAGAACGCGATGGCTTCCGCATTCGCCGCGAAGCAGTAGAGAACGGCGTAGTCTGCATGACATCGCTGGATACTGTACGCGCGCTGCTGGGCATGCTGGAGCAAATCAACTTCTCATCCCGTGCAATGCCGGTTGTTCAGAAGTAATCACTGAAGAAATAGACGAGTATCGTCTCACAATAGAAGCAGAATCGAGGAGGCCGCAAGGCCTCCTCGGAGTATGAATAGGCTATGGACGAAGCTTGGGGCAAGGCACGAGAAAAATACGAAGAGGTGTCACGATGAACAAACGATGGAGCGAGGCAGAAGCGGCGGGCAGAATTATGGTCGCACTGGATTATCCGAATGCAGACGCAGCGAGAGAGCTGCTGCAGCAGCTGCAAGGAATCCCTTGTTATATGAAGGTAGGCATGCAGTTGTTCTATGCGGCGGGCCCAGCGTTTGTTCGCGAGCTGAAGGATAAAGGCTACAGAGTTTTTCTTGATGTAAAGATGCATGATATCCCGAACACAGTTAAGGGTGGAGCGAACAGCATCACGAAGCTAGGCGTTGATATGTTCAATGTCCATGCCGGCGGCGGTGCAGCGATGATGGCGTCTGCTATGGAGGGTGTTGAAGCGGCACTGGCTGAAAATGCGGAATTGAAGCGACCCGTCGTGATTGCAGTCACGCAATTAACGAGCACGAATGAAACGGTCATGAATGAGGAACTCGGAATTCCTGGTAAGGTAGTTGACACTGTCGTACGTTATGCGAAGCTGACGAAGCTAGCAGGGCTTGACGGAGTTGTGGCATCGCCTCAAGAAGTAACTGCAATTAAGGCTGCTTGCGGAGAAGCATTCCAGACGATTACGCCTGGGATTCGTCCAGCAGGCAGTGCAAAGGGTGACCAATCCCGTGTCATGACTCCAGCACAAGCATTTGAGCAAGGAACAGATTATATTGTGGTCGGCCGCCCGATAACTGCTGCACCGAATCCACGCGACGCGATTCTATCTATTATGAAGGAGCTGTTGAACTAATGACTACAACGAACCTGGAACGCACAATTGCACAGCATCTATTAAATATCCAAGCGGTAGCGCTTCGTCCAAATGAGCCATTTACGTGGACGTCAGGCATTAAATCTCCAATCTACTGCGATAATCGCTTGACGATGTCCTACCCAGAGATTCGAGATGCAATTGCAGAAGGATTTGCTTCCTTGGTGAAACAATACGCTCCTGATGCAGAAGTTATCGCAGGCACAGCTACAGCAGGCATTCCGCATGCTGCTTGGGTAGCGGACAAGCTTGGCTTGCCAATGGCTTATATTCGCGACAAGGCAAAAGGCCACGGAAAGCAAAATCAAATTGAGGGAATTATTCGTCCTGGACAGAAGGTTGTTGTCATAGAGGATCTGATTTCTACAGGTGGAAGCTCCTTGAAAGCCGCACTTGCCGTCAAGGAAGCAGGAGCTGAGCCATTGGCAGTACTGGCGATCTTCAGCTACCAATTGGAAAAAGCAACTTCTGCATTCGAGGAAGCAGGGATTCCACTTCGCACGCTGTCGAACTATACAGCACTGACGCAGACGGCATTGGACCATGGTGTTATTCAAGCCGAAGATATGGATGTGCTCCAAGCATGGCGTCATGATCCAACGACATGGGGCAACTAAGAAGAAAAGAAGGCGAATTTGAATTTGATTTTGAATTCTATTTCTATAGATAACATTTCTTGAAGACCTTTCCTGCATCATGAGGAAGGGTCTCTTTTTTGCTAGAGTCATGAACTGACAAAAGACTACCAAAAAATAATCAGAATATTTGTCATTTTTACAGAAAAACGGTTAAGAACATTGTAACTTTTCACGCAAAACTTTCGTTTATACTTGAGGAGAGTTTGACGTCATGTCCGAGAAAGGGGCAGATATAAGGATGAAATGGCTTCGCAAACGGAAGCAGGCTGACGAGGTCGAGGCTAACGAGGCAACCCCAAATCTCGCAGTGCATAATCAGGACGAGACAGTTGCGAATAATGAGGCGAAATACATAGACGACAAAAAAACATCTTCAGAATGGCCTGAACGTGCGGTTCCTGTCGCTACAGATGAACCTATCCTCGAAGTTCGCGGTGTGGAACGAACCTTCCAAGTGGGCAGTGAGAAGCTTCATGTCCTGAAAGGCATCAATATGCAGGTTAACCCAGGTCAGTTGGTAATGCTGAAAGGTCGTTCCGGTTCAGGGAAAACGACTCTTCTTAACATGCTCGGCGGTCTGGACCTGCCTACAAAAGGCGAGATTTATTTTCGAGGAGAGGAGCTCTCATCTTGGAGCGATAACAAGCGCACCTTTACAAGACGCAATGATATCGGATTCATATTTCAGGCGTTTGCTTTGATGCCGTTGTTATCTGCATATGAGAATGTCGAGCTGTCGCTGCGTATGGCGAACATTCCGCGTCATTTATGGAAGGAACGCGTACAGCATTGTTTGGAATTGGTTGGTCTCGGAAAGCGAATGAAGCACCGTCCGTTCGAAATGTCCGGCGGTGAGCAGCAGCGTGTTGCGATTGCGAAGTCGATCGCGCATAAGCCTCTGTTGCTGCTTGCAGATGAACCTACAGCAGAACTTGATTCACAGATGGGTGCACAGGTCATGGGAGTATTCCGGCAAATTATACGTTCTGAGAAGATCGCAATCTGTATGACAACCCACGATCCTACAATTTTGGAGGTAGCTGATCATGTTTATGAAATGGTCGACGGAAAATTCATCTCATAAGGCAGTAGATAAAAGGAAGAAATGGCGCCGCTCCGCGCTGATATTGATGTGCGGGGTCATGATGCTTACCTCTGCATGTTCCTTGCTTCCAGATGAGGAACAAGAAGAGACGCTGCCGACAATTACGCCGCCAGCAATCTCGAAGAAGCCCGAATATGATGTTATGAAGGGCGAATGGATATCTGATGTGAAGGCAACAGGGAAGGTAATGTCGGAGCAGGAAGAGACGTTCTTCTTCACGCTTGATAATAAGCCTGTCAAGGATGTAAAGGTCAAGAACGGCGACAACGTAAAGGCAGGTCAGGTATTGGCAGTACTTGATGTTGAAGAAATGCAAAGGGACCTGCGTTCGAAGCGGAGAGAGCTTCGCAAGTTGGAAGTGAAGATGAAAGAAACGCTCCGCCAGAAGGATGAGATGGATCCAATTCTATTCGAAGATGAGCAAATCGCATACGAAGAGGCTCTCGAAAAGATTGCGGAAGTAGAAAACGATATTGCAAAAGGATTGGTTACTGCTCCATTCGCTGGAACGGTCGTTAACGTCGCTGCGAAGAAAGGGAATATGACGAAGAAGTATGACCCTGTCGCGACAATCGCCAATACATCCCGATTGGTTGTTACGGTGGATGTACCGAAGGATGATTTGAAGAAAATTGCCCCTGGAATGGATGTTGAACTAAGCATTAATTCGACAGGCAAAATTTTAAAAGGAAAGGTTAAGGCGCTTCCTGCTCCTACATCAGACAAGGACAACGGAGGGAACAACAACAACAATCCGGGCGGGGGCAATATGCCTGAACAGGATCGGATTGATAAATATGTAACGGTGACATTGAATGATAAGCTGCCTTCTACAGTAACGCGTGGATCCATGCTTGGTGCGACCATTATTACGAAGAAACGCAGCAATGTTGTCTATATCCCGCCATCCGCACTTCGTACGCTTGGTGCTAGAACCTATGTTCAAGTCGTTGATGACAATGGAAAACGTGAGGTTGACGTGGAAATCGGTGAACAGGATGCAACGAGATTGGAAATCAAAAAAGGACTTGAGCCTGGACAGAAAGTAGTGGGTCGCTAATGGGCATTCCTTTGTTGCGGTTTCTATTCCGGAAAATGTGGAATACCCGCTGGCTTACGTTCAGCACACTTCTAGGGCTCATTGTGGCTGTATCCTTTACAGTCAGCATTCCGATGTATGCTGATGGCGCCTTGAAGCGGGTTGTCTCGAAGACATTGGAGGACAATAGTGCAGCGATGCCAGCCGGCTCGTTGTCAATCAAGTACCAGGCGACAGGTGGAACCAAGACGGATCCGAAAGAATTAAAGGAAGTTGATCGTTACATACGTGAGGATGTGAAGGCGCAGGTTGGGTTTCCAGCTCAAATCTTTGTCAATGCGCGTTCGCTCCGAGGAACAGAAGTTTACCCTGTAGATCCGAGCAAGGTTGATGCCAGCCGGGTTCGAACGATGACGCTTGGCTCTTTATCCGATTTGAACGACCGAGTAGAGTGGACACTGGGTAAGGAATATGAAGATGGCGAGCAGAATGGGACATTGCAGGTTGTCATGATGGAGGAAGCCATGTACCGCAATGATCTCCATATTGGTGACGAGCTTGAATACCCAGTAACCGGCACGGATACCGTGCTGAAGGTGAAGTTGGTAGGTACTTTTAAGCCGAAAGAAGATACGAGTGCTTATTGGTTCCAGGGCTTAGAAGGAATGATGAATTCCTTGTACGTCTCACCGGCAACGTTCGATCATTTGATGGAACAGAAAAAGCTGCCGATCTCTGTATCCAGCTGGTATTATGCGTTTGATCTGCGCGAGGTAAAGACAAGTCAGTTGTCCTCACTTAGCTCTATGCTGGAACGCTTGAATATTGATTTGTACCAGAAGCTGAAGGGAACGCAAGTGGAGATTTCCTTCGCGAAGGTATTGAATGAATTCCGCAGTCAGAGCGTACAGTTGCAAATGATGCTGTTCACGCTTGCTGCACCGATGATTGCAATGGTGTTCTATTATATCGCGATGAATGCAAGTCAATCGCTAGAGAAGCAGCAAAGTGATATTGCTGTGCTGCGAAGCCGTGGAGCAAGTACGCGGCAGATTATATGGCTTTATCTATTGGAAGGAATCATTCTCGGCTTGTTGGCTCTGGCATTGGCCCCTATATTCGGCTGGTTTATGGCGAAGTCAATAGGCTCAGCGAACGGCTTCCTGGAGTTCGTAAATCGGAAGTCTATTCCGGTAGGATTTACGACAGATGCTGTTTTGTTTGGCGTGGCTGCAGTTGTCATTGCCTTGTTCGCAAGCATTATACCAGCAGTAGTCTTCGCTCGTTCATCTATCGTGAACTTGAAGCAGAAGATGGCACGATCAGACCGCAAGCCTGTATGGCAGCGCTGGTTCCTTGATGTCCTGCTGCTGGGCTTGGCGGGTTATGGCTATTACCTGCTTAATGAGAGACAGTTGTTGACATTCCAATCAGGAGTGAGCTCTGATCAGCTGCAAGTACAGCCATTTCTATTTTTTGTGCCGGCACTCGCGATTTTTGCGTGCGGACTGTTCTTTTTACGATTGTTCCCGCTTATTCTTAAAATCGTGCAGTGGATTGGCGGCAAGCTGCTGCCAGTTCCGCTATATTTGACGCTTACGCAGTTGTCCCGTTCTGCCAAGACGTATTATCCGCTTATGATTTTGCTCATTCTTACGCTTGGTCTAGGCGTATACAATGCGTCAGCAGCTCGCACGATTGACATTAACTCGACAGAACGCACCTTGTACAAATATGGTACAGACGTCGTTATCCAGACGGTATGGGAGTCTGAACAAGAGATCATTAGAGACAAGGATAATGGCAAAGGAAACAACAGAGGCGGAGGAGGAGGTAATCCAGGGCAAGGTGGTGGTGGCAACCAGCCGCCGAAGGCGGGCAAGACGATCTACACGGAGCCGCCGTTCGAGCTCTTCAAGAAGATGCCTGGTGTTGAAGGAGCCGCACGTGTGTTGAAGACGAAGGGGAATGTAATCATTTCCGGACGTTCGATTGGTCAAGGTGAGATTATGGGAATCGACAATGTCGACTTCTCGAAGGTAGCCTGGTTCCGTCAGGACTTGTTCCCATCCCATCCGTTCCACTATTTGGATGCACTAGGGAAGTATACGGAATCCGCTGTGATTATCCCGAGCAATGTCGCGAAGCAGTACCAATTGAAGGAAGGCGACATCATCTCCATTGGGTTTGGTGAGCAGTTGGTTGAATTCGTAATTGTTGGGGTTCTCCCATATTGGCCGAGTATGTATCCAGACGAGAAACCGTTCTTTATTGCGAACTTAGATTATATTTATGATCAAGTACCAATCACACCGTATGAGGTATGGTTGAAGATGAAGGACAAAGCACCACTAGGTCCTGTCCTTACAGAACTGCAAAAGAAAGGGATAGAAATATTCAGTAGGACGGATGTACGAAGCGAGCTTGCAACACAGAGCAAGCATCCTACCCGGGGTGGCGTATTTGGCATTCTGAGTATGGGCTTCTTAATATCTGTTATTATCTCCTTGATTGGATATTTGTTGTTCTGGTTCTTTAACTTGACAAGACGTGTGCTTCAGTTCGGGATTTTGCGCGCAATGGGGTTGTCGCGCAGACAACTAACCGGTATGCTGCTGCTGGAACAGCTATTTACAGCAGGGCTTTCTATCCTGCTTGGCATTTTGCTTGGGAAGGTGGCGAGCCGCTTGTTCCTGCCATTCCTACAAACGGCAGAAAGCTCCAAGATGCAGGTACCGCCATTCCGGATTGTATTTGAATCACGAGATACGATCCAGCTGTACATCGTCGTTGGCGTGATGATCTTTACTGGGGCGACCTTGTTGTTCATGCATATTCGTCGTCTACGTGTCCATCAAGCCGTGAAGATGGGAGAGGAGCGTTAATCGGTGATACAATGTGAAGGACTTGTTAAAATATTCAAAACAGATGATATTGAAGTTGTTGCCCTGCAAGGGCTGAACCTGTCAGTCAAGCAAGGTGAGCTGATGGCGATTATCGGCAACAGCGGCAGCGGGAAATCGACACTTCTGAACATACTCGGCGGGTTGGATCGTCCGTCCGCCGGATCCGTTCAGGTAGGGAAGTGGGATCTGCTTAAGATTTCGGATAAAGAGCTTGTTGAATACAAGCGGGATACTGTCGGATTTATCTGGCAGAACAATGCGCGCAACTTGCTTCCTTATTTGACAGCGTTGGAGAATGTTGAAGTGCCAATGATGCTGGCCGGCAAGATGGATCGCAAATATGCGAAAGAACTGCTTGAATGGGTTGGGCTAAGTCATCGCATGCACAATAAGCTGCAACAGCTATCAGGCGGTGAGCAGCAGCGGGTGGCCATTGCGATTTCACTTGCGAATCGTCCACAAATGCTGCTTGCTGATGAACCTACTGGATCTGTGGATACGCAGACATCAGATATGATCATGAATATTTTCCGCCGTATGAGTAGGGAATTAGGGGTGACGGTGGTCATCGTAACCCATGATTTGTCGCTTGCAGGGAAGGTGGATCGTGTCGTTGCGATACGTGACGGCTTAACTAGCACAGAATTCATCAAGCGTAATCCGAATTTGGTTGCTGGTGGAGGTGAGGAAGGATTCGGGCTTCAGGATCATCATGAAGCCTACGTGGTAGTTGATCGAGTCGGTCGATTGCAAGTGCCAAAGGAGTATTTGGAAGCCCTCGATATTCAAGACAAGGCATCTATGGAATTAGACGGAGACAAAATTATTATCCGCACACCTAAGGAATTGGAGGAGTAACCAGATGAAAAAAAACTGGGTACGTAAATTATTGACGGTTACACTGGTATTGACGATGATTATCCCAATGCTGGCTGCTTGTACGAACAAAGATGAGGTTGTTCCAGGACAAGAGCGAGTATTGCGTATTGGAATGCAGTATGGAGGATACGACGACACCTATTTCCGTCAGCAATGGACTGATACATTTGAAATTACACATAAAGGAATCCGTATTGAGCTTGTTCCAGCACTTGATGGTGCAGATATGCGTTATGATAATTCCGGAGATCCGAAGAAACAGCCGGATCGCTATGAAGCGATGAAAAAACTGCTGAATTCTGCGAATCCAGTTGACATCATCGTCACGGATTCGTTCCAGTTCCGCAAGCTTGTGGAAGATGGAATGTTGAAGCAGCTTGATCCGCTTGTACAGAAGGACAGTATTGATTTGTCCGACTTTGTCCCAACGGTTATTGATGGGATAAAAGCAATGGGAGACAACAGCTTGTATGGTCTTGCGCCTACATTCTCCTCGAATGCACTGTTCTTCAACAAGAAACTCTTCAGTGATGCAGGCATTGCACCGCCGACTGATAATATGACATGGGATCAAGTATTTACGCTCGCGGCTAACCTATCGAAAGGTGACGGAGCAGATCGCAAATATGGTTTCAGCTTCAATCGTTATAATGGCTCCGATGTGTTTAGCGATATGATGAACTTATATATTCCGCCATTAAATCTTCGTATGTTCGATGAAAAAGGCGAGAAGATGACGGTAAACACGCCGCAATGGGAAAAAGTATGGACAACGGTAAGTGATCTGGCGATCAAGAAAATCGTCCCACCTGCCAACAGTACTGAAATGCCTGTTCAAACGCCGGAAAATGAAAATCCGTTCGGACATGATAACTTCCTGTCCGGGAAGGTTGCTATGGCGATCGGAGACTATAATTACATTAATACGGAATTGTCAGATGCCATGAAGAATGCTGACAAAATCAAAGGCTTTACGAAGTTTGATTGGGATGTTGTAACCATTCCGTCACATCCAGAATCTCCTGGAGTATCTGGCGGTTCTCAGCTGTATAATATTTTTGCAATCAATCAAAAAGCAGCTAACCCAGACGATGCTTGGGAATTCATGAAGTTTATTAATAGTGAAGATTGGGCTAAGCTTCGTTCCCGCAGCAGTTGGGAAATGGTATCTCGTCAAAAGTACATTAAGCCTAAGGATGGCACTAACATTAACGTAAGTGCGTTCTACAAAACAAAGCCGGTTCCTCCTACAAAGACAGATATGGAGAAGTTCATGATGGACGGAAGCTACTGGCAGATCAATCAGCTTGGTACGGAGTTGATGCAACAAGTGATCGAGAAGAAGAAATCCGTTGCGGATGCCTTGAAGGAATGGGAAACAAAAGGGAACCAAATTTTAATTCAAGCGAAAAAGAATCCGAACGGTAATGATACTCCTCCAGGAAACGTATACAAGGGCTAATCATCGTAATGAAGGAAGAATCGGTGGCTCCAAGTGAGCTTGCCGGTTCTTTTTTGCACGATTGGGGAATAGTAGGGGGAAGGGGAGGATGCTGATGACAAGAAAAGGGTGATAAAGTGCATTGGGTCTATTGGGGCAAGTTGTACGATTCCAGATTTCAAGCTCGTTGTTTGCAGCAGCGGCTTGAGCATGATGCTTGGATTTATGGATATGAGGCAATGAAGGAGATTGAAGTATATCGATCACGTAGAGGAAAATACGGGGTGCGATTTCTTCCTTAGCCCATTATGTACAATAAATTCAAACTATTTTAATTTTTCTCTTGACTGAACATATGCAACTATTGTATAGTAATACTTGTCGCTGCTGAAGAAGTTCAGCTGTTGAATCATATCGCGGGGTGGAGCAGTCTGGTAGCTCGTCGGGCTCATAACCCGAAGGTCGTAGGTTCAAATCCTGCCCCCGCAACCAAACCTCATGAAATTGCAATGGTGAGGGCCCTTAGCTCAGTTGGTTAGAGCGGTCGGCTCATAACCGATTGGTCGGGGGTTCGAGTCCCTCAGGGCCCACCAATTCTAATTTCATAGATACATAGTTTTGTAAAGTGCATCTTTCATCATCAGTTCTAGCAGTTTGCTAGATTTGCATGAGATAGGTGTTTTTTTATTATTGAGGATCTAAGGGAGCCCGCTTTGCAACGTTTTGCGGAGGGGCTTCCTTTTTTGTGTCGCTATTTTCTTTTTTGCAACGCATCGTAGGCATCGAGGACATTTTGAAGTGCAGCCTTTTCTTTTTTTGTTATCGTACGGTCATCATAATAAGTATCGCCTTCATGGCGAATGATGGTTTTCTTTGATTTAATAATGGCGCGAATCATTGAGATATCTGATTCAGATGGAGCGACATCGGCCCATTCCCAGATTCGGGTATTATTATCTCGGATGATCTCATCCCTATTAGGGAAGATGGAATAGGTCTTATCATCGACTTTCAATGTGTACTTCTCGATGAACAGCCAATTTTCAGCTTCGTATTGAATACGCAACCGCAGCCAAGATATATTTGCTTCTTTCCCTATATATAAGAAGAAACTGTTCTCATTCGCATAGTGAGGTGAAGTTTTGTCATAATACCAGGTAATACTTTTGACTTCATCTACACTTTTTCTCATCTTAGATAGTGCTTGCGCCAAGCGCTTTTCTTCCGCCGCTTGTTTACGTTTTTTCTCCAACTGCTCGGCCTCGATCTTCTTACGCTCTTTTTCTTCAATTTGCGAAATCAATGTTTTGGCGATGCCTGCTTCCTTGCTTCCGGGATGTTTCTTCATTAAAGCATTTAGTTTGTCCTTTGCGTTGCCTAATGCCCCTTTAGTAAGACTATCTCTCGCTCCGGCAAGCATGCGGTCAGCTCCATTTTTGATATCATCGATTTCTTTCTTTAACTCGTTAATTGTACCTTTTAATTGTGTATTTTCTTGTTGCAGGTTTCTTACTTTAGCGGTCAGGTTCTCGTTCGCAGATACCATATCGTCATATGAGGATTGCGAGATGTTAGAACAGCCTGAAAGGAGTAAAAAAGAAACACATAGTAGGGTAGTTATTCGCTTCACTGCCCGGATCCTCCTAGATGGTAGTAGTTCTATTTTACGACAAAAGCCAAATATTCCAATGAAAATAATGGTAACAAAATTGATGTGAAGATAATTCAATAGGAGGAAAAAGGCCAGATGATGAATGTTCAATTGCGAACATTCACATTGATAAATTTATTGTTGACATCATATGAAGGCGTATGATATATTATATCTTGTCGGTTGCGATGTACAGTGTTTTGAAGCGAAAGTGGATGAGCAGCTTGTAGTGCGCAATGATGCAGCATATTGAACCACATGACGATGTGGCAAATATGCCGGGGTGGCGGAATTGGCAGACGCACAGGACTTAAAATCCTGCGGTAGGTGACTACCGTACCGGTTCGATCCCGGTCCTCGGCACCACGTATTGATGATGAGAACTCCTTTCCTGTTCAGGCCTTGAACAAGTGAGGAGTTTTTTGCTTTATACTCTTTTTTAATATGAAATGTGAAATGATTTGAGGATTACATAATCGTAATAGACTAATAGATACCGACATGGAAGGGGAATGTCCAGTGGGAATGCATGTACAGAATGATTGGGCGGAATTGCTTCACGAGGAAGTTAGACAGCCATATTTCAAGCAGCTGTGGGGCTGGCTTCGAGAAGAATACGAGCGTGCAGTCATTTATCCGCCATATGAACTTATATTTTCTGCATTGAATGCGACGTCCTATGCGGATACGAAGATTGTCATCGTTGGGCAAGATCCTTATCATGGGCCAGGACAAGCTCATGGATTAAGCTTTTCCGTTCAACCGGGTGTTAAGCTGCCGCCTTCACTTCAGAACATGTTCAAAGAGGGCGCAGCAGATGTTGGTCTGAAGATGCCGAACAACGGAAGCTTGCTGCACTGGGCCAAGCAAGGCGTCCTCATGCTTAACACAGTACTGACCGTCGAACAAGGACAAGCAGCTTCACATCGGGGGAAGGGCTGGGAGAAGTTCACCGATCGTATCATTCAATTGTTGAATGACAGAGATCGCCCAATCATATTTGTTCTATGGGGAAGCCATGCACAAGCGAAGGCGAGCATGATTGATTTGTCAAAGCATTATATTGTACAAGCGCCGCATCCAAGCCCCTTGTCTGCACATCGTGGGTTCTTTGGAAGCAAGCCGTACTCGAAAATTAATAATAAGCTGCGCGAATGGGGCGAGCAGGAGATCGACTGGCAAGTCCCTAATATCTAAATAAGGAATAGGCGTCATCGTGAACTGCTTTCATGGAATAGTAAGTTGTTGTATGCTTGTAAGAAGGTGTGAGCGATAACTGTGAAAGTGGTTCATGTGGCTGCCGATCATTTTGGAAAAGTTAGCTCTAGTAATTGACATGGTAATATATTGATGTTATATTAAATTTGTTAATAAACATGATCTGTTAGCTCAGCTGGGAGAGCACCATCTTGACAGGGTGGGGGTCAGTGGTTCGAGCCCACTACAGATCACCATACTTTTAACATCAAAAGCCTTGATTATCAAGGCTTTTTCTATTTCTATTCCTTTGAACAGTGCAAACCTGCAGCAGAATCTTCTTTGCTCAATGAAAGTGATGCGACAGATGATACAAAACCACTATATTTGTCAACATCATGCATTAAGAAAAATAAGATCAATGATATAGTTTAATATAACTCATTCTCTGCCTATTTTCATTGATTTCTCTGAGGTGATCAAGTCCGTCATGCCTTGTTTGTAGGGGAAGCGAGTGTGTATGCCTCGAAATATATATTATTACAAGATCAAGCATCTCTCATTCGTATCTAACGGGTGATGGATGCTTTTTTATTTTGTTCGTAATTGCAAGAACTAAACTTGCAACTGCTTTCATATAGTGAAGGTATAACGAATGTTTCGCTATTGAATGGGGACAAGCGTAGGAGGTTGGGTTATGGGAGCCGAATTGAGTGTATGGATAATCGGTGTGTTCGGGATCGTAGCGGTTGTCTGTTGGTTTTTATCCAAGCTTCTCATCTTTGATAGTACAAAGCATGATGAGCAATTTGTATGGCTTCGCTCAGTTGAAGAGGATACCAGCAAAAAGGAATGAAGTCATGAGCAAGGGCATGAGATGTTTAAGGGATTAACTTTACGGTGAGAATAGGGGCTATATCGTGAAGTTATTAGTGTTGTTAGCGGGGGTAGCAGCATGCGTAGACGATGGAACGTAATAGGCGTGGTAATGTTGGCCGGAATCATCACGGGCGTCCTGCTTGTTGGGCTTAGTATGAACGCTGTCGACGCAAGTCGCTTCTATCCTGGGATTGATCCTGTAGAGAAGAAGATACCGATCTATGAGGATGTGTATGGTAAGCCAATTATTGAGGAAGTGTATGAGCCCTAGAGTATAACCATACAAGTGGCCGACAGCCCTAGAGATCCTAAGGATCTCCAGGGCTGTTTTCTTCATAAATGTCGTTCATTATGCTTCATTAATCTGTGTTGGATGAATGATTGGGCTGCCTAGCTGTGCTGTCTATAGGCTCTTCTGCATCCCATTTACGTGCGTAGGCTTTCTTCGTCACGTAGAGAAGCAGAAGCACCATGCCTACTACCATGACAACAACTGCGATTACTGTAGCCAGTATCGGATCCATCGTGTACCCCCTTGCTAATGTAAGCGTGTCCGTTATTGCAACTATACATGAAATTCATTTTTTTGTATAATATAAATTCGTTTGCAGCAGCTAAGATATTATACATAATCGCTGTTGCAACATTTCATTCGGAGGTGAGCGGGAGTGGCTGCTGAAATCATTGAGGTTAAGACACAGGAACAACTGGACGAGTGTATTGCGATACGAAAGGAAGTATTCGTTGCTGAGCAACATGTACCAGAAGAAGAAGAATGTGACGAGTACGATAACTTGGATGCTCCGGCCTTTCACGTCCTGCTGATGTCAGACGGACAGTACGCTGCAACAGGACGAGTGAAGCTGTTGGATGAATTCACTGCAAAGATGCAGCGTATTGCAGTAAGAAAGCCATTCCGCGGGAAAGGGATTGGAAGAGTTTTAATGGTAGGTCTGGAGCAAATTGCCCAGAAACACGGTGTGGAGAAATGCGTGCTGGACGGTCAGTGCCAAGCGGAAGGGTTCTATCATTCTTTAGGGTATGAGACAGTGTCAGAGGAGCCATTCTTGGATGCGGGTATTCCTCATATTCGCATGGAGAAGAAGCTGTAATTCGTTGTACCGATTTTCGGTTCATAAAAGTTGTGGGTTATGGACACTCTACCTAATAAACGCATCTAATGTAGGATGTATATAGTTAGGAGGATGATGTTCGCATGTCACAGCGAGAATCCATTGTAGCTGTTCAGAAGAATGGGGACGGGGATCTAACGGCGTTCCAAACGAATACAGGCCGAATCTTAAATTACGAGCAGGCTCTTCAAGCCGTGCAAAATGGAGAAATTGCGGGTGTGAATGCCTTCAAGGGAAGAGACGGCGGTACTTATATTCGTGGAGATGCTGATGGTGATCCAAGCAACAATCTGGATAATTTGCCGACTTTCCAATAACGGTATAGAAGACATAACGAAAGAGCACTTGCAGCGGCCAAATTGGGTCGTTGTAAAGTGCTCTTTGGTGCATTATTCGATTGTATAGAGCTGGTGTTGATCGACAAAGGACATGGCGCCAGTATGCCCTTCGTACTGCGGCCGTTCATCTCCATAGTGCATGAGGAAGGTAAGCTCCTGCAGTGTATCAGGAAGCGTCAAGAGCTCTGCCAATGTCGCATGAACCTCTCCATTCCCACCTAATTGACAGTCATGGAAGATCGTGGTTACTCCACGCTGTTCAACTAAGTGGTGAAGCAGTTCCGGCTGGAACTGCATATCAGCGCTGTAGAAAAAATGATTGTTAATAAGAAGAGAGAAGCTGCGCTTGCCTTCAATATGTGGAGTCTCTAATAATTCGACGGTAAGACCCGCTGCAATGTCATATGGCTGCCCTGGCTCTATTGCATGTACATCGAATACATCCTCTAAGCAGCTTATTCCCTCTTGGGTTAGTCCACCCTTCAATGTATGCTCCCATAATACGGATACGAGTGGAGAAGCTATGTACAGTTTTGGCTTACGTCCATATTTGAACTTCATCTGGAAGGCCAATTCTTCTAATCCCCCAACATGATCAGCATGAATATGAGAGATAAGAACACCATCGATGTCAGAGAATGACTTATTCAAATGGTGTAGAGCCATCGGTGCCGTAATTCCACAGTCGATGAGCAGTGTGAATCCACCAGAGTAAAGTAATCCGTTATTATTGAAGTATGATTTGGCAAATGCACTGCCTGTCCCTAACATTTGTATGTGAAGGTTCATCTTCATCCTCCTATTGGCTGACAAGGCTAGAATTACGCCTATACTGTACCATGTCTGGGATAAATGCACAAGCAAGGCAGCGCAATCTGCATAATGTGCAATAATCAGGTTCGGCCGGAAGCGGCAGGCAACGTGAAATGCACATGAAGCGGGTGAAGGGCATGACGAAGGGGAAAGGCAAAAAGAAGACGAGTCTACAGTCTGGTCGTGAACAGTTCACGATGAAAATAGTAACTTCAGATCGGTGTGAAGCGTGCAAGACACCCTGCACGCGCGGGATGGATTATGTGGAGCGGATGTCTCAGCCAGGCGCAGTTGGAAATGGCGTTCCCTGTATATTAACCCGTACCAAACTGGGCGGCTAATTGTCCCTACCCTACACAATAGGGTACATGTTCCCGGGGTGATAACATGTCTGTTGCACACCCAATCATTTCCCGGGACATAATGGATTTCCGGATCGCGCGAATCACCTACAATCGTCTTACCTATTGAACAATGGGGGGATCGTGATGCAGTTGGAGATTGTATGGAAGGGAAATGAGCATAGCAATTCGAGTGATCGCAAGGGGGAGATCCCTGCAATTATTGTGAATCATATTTCTGCTCAGAGCTTAACGAGTCTAGATGCATGGTACACATGTCCTGACAACAAGATTTCTTCAGCTCATTTTGCAGTGTCCAAGAATGGGACAATTCATCAATATGTATCCATTGAGCGAATGGCATTCTCACAAGGACTAGAAGGAGAACGAATTGCCTTAGCGCCTGCTTTTGTTGTACGTGAAAAAGGAATGAATCCTAATCGATATGCGGTATCAATCGAGCATGAAGGAATGGACGGGCTGCTGACAGACGAACAGTATCAGGCATGTCTTCGTTTGCATCGTTATATACAACGATATGTAATGGAGAAGTGGGGACATTGGATCTCCTTGGATTATGAACATGTGTTGGGACATTTTCAGATCGATGCCATAAGAAAAGCGAACTGTCCAGGCCCTAACTTTCCATGGAGCCGGTTATATGAGGATTTGCGGCATATGAAGGAAGGGTGAGAGCATTGCTGGGATACCACAAGTTTTTGCGGGCGAAATAGTTCATGGCTTTGTTCATGATAGTATGAATGCACATGAGAGTTATTTGCGCATTAGGCGCAACTCTAAAGCATGATCGGAGTATAACTTTACAACAAAGAAATTTGGGGGTAACGAGATGAAATGCAGGAGACTTGCAGCATTCGTTCTGCTTGGTTCTATTGTGGGTGGAGCGTATGCATCGGCACAGACAGATGTCGCACCTAGTTCTGCGCAAGCCGCTCCAGTGGCTGAGAAGATTGATGTTGTTCTGAATGGGAATGCGGTAAATGAAGGCGGGTATATGATAGATGGACGTGCTTATTTGTCTGTACGACAAATACAAGAAGCACTTCAGGCATTTATATTCTGGGATGATGCCAATAAGAAGGTTGTAATTGACAAGCCTAATGTGGACTTGCTGCTGTTCAAGGACAATAAAACATTTGGCAAAGTCGAGACGGGGAAGACTTCATTTACAGTATTCGTCCAAGTCGACAGTTTGCAGTCGACAGTTGATGCGATCAAGATTACGATCACAGATCCGAAAGGGAAGACAACGGAGCTTCAGGAATCGAGTGTTCCAACAAATGAAGATAATTTCTGGTTCCGTACGAATGAGCATAAGTATGATTTCAAGGCTAAGGGCGACTATATGATCTCTTGTTATTTAAGACAGAAGAATGGTGAATTCACCCTTATATCGCAGAAAAAGTTGCCTGCAATATCTAAACTTTAGCTTTTGGTTATTATACATACTGAAGCGAGTAGGCGTTCGTTGACCTCTTTCGCAGAAAGTGGTACGATACGTGAGTATAACCACTACCTGAACATAAAGGAGATTTACTCATGAGCGAACATAACCATGATTGCGGATGTGGACACGATCACGACCACGATCACGATCATGAATTGATTATTACAATGGTAGACGAAGACGGCAACGAAATCGACATGACGATGGTCGAGACGTTCAACGTCGACGAGCAGCTATATGCACTTCTTCTCCAACGCAACGATCCAGAAGCGGACGGCATTATCGTACGTCTGGAAGAGCAAGGCGAAGAAATGGCAATGCTTCCTATCGAAGATGACGCTGAGTGGGAACGCGTACAGCAAGCATACAACGAATTGGTAGCTGAGCAAGGCGAGTAATTCATTCGCTCTGCCAATATACAGGTATGGAACAAGCTCCGGAGAATTCCGGGGCTTGTTCTTTTTTAGAGCATGATTCCGTTCGGAGCGGATCAATTGGGATATTCTTATAGATGCTCTTATTTTCGTGGATTGTAATACATAATTCTACCGTTGAACAGCGTAAGTTCCGCTTTCCACTTTTTCGCCAAATATTTGCACAACTCGTTCCCTTTGGCCTTGTCTCCGTGAGTGGCATCGTCAGGCAGAACCATTTGCACGAAGCGGCGGGAATCCTCTTTCTCGCCAACACCAAATACGATATGTCGATATAATGGATTGGAACCTTTTAAATAGAACCATTCCTGCTCTTGCCCGGGCTTTGTTTCAATTGTATATGGAAAGGCAGCCTCGGCATAATCCCAGCCTAATTGTTCTCCGGTTAATTGGGTTTGTTCCCGGTAATGGAGAAGTTGGCCCTTCAATTCATCTAATGTAATGGACGCAACCTCCGAACCATCGACAAACGTAATGAATGCGCTTTGACTCATCGAATCTATCCTCCCCTTGGGACATCTTCTACTTATAGCACGAATCGCTTACATCATACCATTTGACTGAATGTGATGGCAATATTTACATGGAATGAAAGTTCGAATCTTGTTCTAGGAACGCGATTTATGTTATACTCGATCGTATAACCATTAAATGGTTTGTGTTCTTGGAAAAGGATATCCCGAGGAGGTGTGCGATGTTTGACCATTTGTATGAAGTTTCGGAGCAAGCAAATGTTACCTTTGTCGGTTGGGCCACAGAACAGATTCGTTATGATTTCGCACTCATTTATTCCGATCATTTTATCGGCAAGACATTAGTTGTATGTATGCAGACTGGTCGCTCGACATTATTATGTGCGGATGATTTGCGTCCAGAAATTCTCCAAGTCAAATTCAATTTGCCTCATGCTGAGGCGGCAAGTGAAGCGGCGCAGCTGTTGCTTACGCGAATACATCCACTCGAGGTGCAGGATCAATACTGAATGATCCTGCAGAGAATGAATACAGGGTGCCCCATATCGGGGCACCCTGTATTGTGCATTAGAAGATCGCGCGTTCCTCACGAATAACCTTAACAAATTCAATATTGCGATCTTCTGGTCCCTTAACCGGAAGCCCAATATCCACGTGATCACGAATATAATTGATGTTTTCTTGCGAGATGACTTCGCCTGGAAGCAAGATCGGAATGCCAGGCGGATAAACGTATATAAATTCTGCAATAATTCGTCCTGCAGACTCCTTAAAAGGTATGACCTCAGTATCCGCATAGAAGGCATCGCGCGGAATGAGGGACAACTGCGGAATCTCCGGAATTTTGACGACGAGCTGCTGTACTTCATTGCGTTCATGGTGAAGACTGGATAAGTCGCGCAATGCGCGGAGCAGAATGTCGAGCGTCTCCTTGGAGTCGCCCGGCGTGACGAGACAGAGAATATTGTACATATCGCTCAGTTCGACTTCGATGTTGTAGTGCTCCCGCAGCCAGTTCTCCGTTTCATAACCGGTTATCCCCAAATGGCGGACATGAATGGTCAGCTTCGTCGGATCATAGCTGTAAGTCGCTTCTCCGCCGAGAATCTCTTCGCCAAAACAGTACAGGCTAGGAATTTCATTAATTTGCTGACGGGCAAATTCGGCCAGCTCAATGGTGTGTTCCGCCATTTCATGACCGTTAAGAGCCAAGTTGCGACGGGATGTATCCAAAGATGCCAGCAATATATAGGAGGTGGAAGTCGTTGTCAGCATGCTGAATATGGTTTGTACACGCTGATGATTCACGAGTCCATTTTTCGTATTTACATTAAGCACAGAACTCTGGGTTAGGGAACCGCCCAGCTTATGCACACTTGTCGCAGCCATATCGGCACCGGCCTGCATGGCTGACATCGGCAGCTTTTCGTGGAAATGAATAAGAACACCATGTGCTTCATCAACAAGTACAGGAATATCGTAAGAATGTGCTAAGTCGACAATCTCCTTCAAGTTCGCGCAAATCCCAAAGTACGTTGGATTAATGACGAGCACTGCTTTCGTATCTGGGTGTTTCTCCAAGGCTCTGCGTACCGAGCTGGTTGTGATGCCGTGATCGATTCCTAAATTCGCATCGCGCGCTGGCGAGACGAATACAGGCTTTGCACCGGCGAAAATAATGGCGGACATGATCGATTTATGAACATTGCGTGGAACCAGGATTTTATCTCCTGGAGAGCATACGGACATAATCATTGTCATGATTGCGCTGCTTGTGCCTTGTACGCTGAAGAGCGTATAATCGGCACCTAGTGCGTCAGCAGCAAGTTGCTGCGCCTCGGCGATGACGCTCGTAGGCTGGTGCAAGTCATCAAGCGGAGCAATGTTAATCAGATCTATAGAGAGCGCCTGATCTCCGATAAAGCTTCGGAATTCTGCATCTGTCCCTGCGCCTTTTTTATGACCTGGAATGTGGAACTGCACCGGATTATTGGAGGCATGTTCCGTAAGAGCGGTAAATAAGGGCGTCCGATGATGGTTCATCGCCGTATCACAACCTTTCATGTTGGCAATCTACTAAGCTGCGCATGGCGTGTCCTGCGCAAACAAGGTTTAGTTTAACAAAAACGACCCGGAATGCAAGATCTTTTTCCTCTATAGTAAGGGGGGAGCATGAATAAGTATTCGCACTTTATTCATTTTCGTTTCAAGGTATGGTGTGATAGGATGTACATATCGGAGGGAATTGTCATGAAAAAGAAAATGTCCGTTGTCATGTTCATGCTGATGATGGTGTTCATTGGCTTCGGTATCGTGATTCCGGTTCTGCCTCGAATGATAACGAATGCAGGCGCCAATGAATTTCATTTGGGGCTTATGCTCTCGATCTATTCATTAATTGCGTTCGTGGTGTCTCCAATATGGGGAGCATTGTCGGAGAAGGTTGGTCGGCGTCCCATCATCCTTATCGGGACTCTCGGGTTCAGTATAAGTTATCTGCTGTTCGGATTAGCGAATGGTGAGCTTTGGATGATGTATGTTTCCCGCGCATTGGGAGGCATCTTCTCTGGTGCTGTAGCTTCAGTTATTGTTGCCTACGTCGCCGATATCACGACACCTGAGCAACGCACGAAGGGTATGGCCTTTGTTGGAATGTCGATTGGGCTAGGTTTTACATTTGGGCCAGCCTTTGGCGGTATTTTAAGCAGATACGGTTATAATACGCCCTTTTTCGCAGCTTCAGCATTGACATTTATCACATGCGTGCTAGGCTTCGTATTACTTAAGGAATCGCTGACTCCTGAGGAGCGCAAGGGAAGCCGCGACTCGGCTCCTTCACGCTGGACAGCCTTTACGGGACGAATGAAGTATTTGTATGTATTGTCCTTCTTTGTTACCTTTACGCTGGCAGGATTGGAAGCGACGCTATTGTATTTTGAAGCAGCTAGAATCCCAGGAATTACAGAGGAGCAGATCGGATACATGTTCTTCTTCTGTGGCCTTTCAGGTGCGCTTGTTCAAGGTGGGGTTGTAAGACGCTACATCAAGAGTGGAGGAGAGAAGAAGGCGATTGCGGTAGGTCTGATTATATCTGCTGCAGGATTTTTGCTGCTCTTGTTGTCCTCAAGTGTTGTCGACGCAACCATTTACTTATGCGTGTTCGGTATCGGCAATGCCTTGATCCGCCCGTGTGTAACTTCATTGATCACACAGAAGACGACGGTTAGCCAGGGTGTTGCTTCAGGTTTGAATTCTTCGATGGACAGCTTTGGCCGTATTATAGGGCCGCTGCTTGCCACGGGGCTGTTCGGATGGAACATGAATCTTCCTTACATAATCGGAGCAGTCTTATGTGTTGCTGCGATTTGGCTTCTTATCCGCTTTGCTGTGCTGGATCGAAATCAGACGGCCGCGAACACAACTGCATAAACAAGAACATGTGCAAAAACTGCGCTTGGCGATTGCTGGTTACATAATCGCTGAGCGCAGTTTTTTTGTGGTGAATGTCGTGAATGACGTTATATGTGCGTGTTCAAAAAGGTCGGTTTTCAGCACCGAGAAAGTTGGATGAAGCTAGGGCCTGAGGAGCGGAGCGTACGTTTTGGGTACGTGAGCACCGGAAGGCCCGGCTGAATTCAAGTTTCGATGCCGAGTCCACTTCATGATTTACTTCGTGATCAAAAGTGGACTTTTTGAACAACCTCTATATGACGTTAATTAAGCTTCGACAGCCAACCGGTACAGTGGCATTAACGTCGTGAACGTCTGCCTAGCAAGCTCCATAAAGGCCTCGCCGTTCTGCAGCAGCGGATCATTCATCGGAACGTGGCGTCCAACCAGCCATTCTGCCGACTTGATATCCCGGAAGCGGGTAAGCTTGTCAGCCATCTCCGTCTCACTCAGATCTCCGATTTGGTCGGCGTCTTTCTTCATATGATCCATGGACAATACATAATTATTAGGGATGATGCTTCTAAGTTGTTTTTGGTCATCAAGCATCGCCTGCGCAATGTTGCGCTTGTTCGCCACCTCATAAATGAAAGCCAGCCAAATAAAGACATGATCATCGAACAAGCCAACCTGGAAATGGGGAAGGGATTTGTATCCGCGTTTGTTCGGCCCAATGGCAAGCCATGTATCCTTCGGCGGATTAACCGTACGACGAGCATGCTTCGCAATATGGAGGAACATTTCAGTTCCGCTTTGCATCGCTACATCACTAATTAGCTGTTCTCCAATGGTGCGGAATTTCGGTTGAATACGATCACGAATGGCCTCCATACGGGCATCAAGCCCCTCAATTGTAAAGGTTTCAAAATCTGAAGGAGAAAATCCAGAAAACGTCATTCATCTCTTCCTTTCTAAGCTGTTGTCATCTATACACGAGCTGGTACAGAAGTTATCGAAACTCACTTACTTACTCGCTCGGGAATTTAAACATCAAGTAGTCCGTGCATGTTGCCTGTGTCGAACAAGCAGTCACCCACTCAGTATATCATAATATATTGAGAATGTTTATCAAATTATAATTATTATATTTTGATGGAACAAGCCTCTTGTTTGGAAATCCAGTCAATAATCCAAGTTGATGAATCATATGATGGAATATACGACAAGGTAAGGAGGGATTGCCGTGAATCGCAGCGACGAGGTGGAATACTGCAACCTGGAGCTACGCTTTGACCGTCGGCAAATCCAGAACCTCATCCGTGATCTTATACAAGAAGGTTATTCCTTGTATTGGAGTGAAAATGAATCGCTATTTATCGTATCTATCCGAACAGGAAGGAAGTTGGTCAAACTTCGGTTCCAACGTATGGAGCAGCGCTACAAAATTGTCGGCGACTATACGATTCGGGATGAGAAGCTGGCTGACTTTATGGAAAAACTGATCGGCGATTCACGCGGGCATGCGGTCGTCAAACGGTTCAAAGATAGACAGATTTTTATCGAGAATATTTTGTTCGGCGAACGAATTCGTCTGGTTGAGGTCATAGGGCCGAAGCAGCGCGTATTGTATCAGAAGAGGCCTATTGTAACTACTGAGGAGATGATGCAGGCATTCTTATCCAATCGGGCAGAGCAGCGTATGCGTGTGCTGCGGCTCGAAATGGATTATGTGCTCGCGGAGCTGTTTGAGGCGATGAATGAGCAAAAAATAGCTGTTATAGAGAGATGCAAAGAGAAGCTGAATGAGCTTCGTTCCGAGATGATTCAGCTGGAATGGTAATTGTTATTCATGGTTTAATCACCCTCCCATCCGCCAAATGTATGGATGAATTGCAAGGGCGAGATGGTTGCAGGGTGTTTTGCTGTGCTGTACAATAAGCGTAATGCAAACTATATAAATTTATGGATAAAGGGTGGAACAACCATATGGCTAACAATCAAATCGGTGTCATTGGCCTTGCCGTAATGGGTAAGAACCTGGCGCTTAACATCGAGAGCCGCGGCTTCACAGTATCGGTATACAACCGTTCCCGCGAGAAGACAGATGCACTCATTGCCGAAGCAGAAGGCAAGAACCTGACTGGTACATATTCCATTGAGGAATTCGTACAATCTCTTGAAGCACCACGTAAAATTTTGATTATGGTACAAGCTGGACAAGCTACAGATGCAACGATTGAGCAGTTGCTTCCACACTTGGATCAAGGCGATATTATTATTGATGGCGGTAACGCTCATTTCCCTGATACACAGCGTCGCAGCAAGTACTTGGAAGAGAAGGGCTTCCGCTTCATCGGAACAGGCGTATCCGGCGGTGAAGAGGGCGCATTGAAAGGCCCTGCAATCATGCCTGGCGGCCAAGAAAGTGCTTATCGCTTGGTTGAGCCAATTTTGACAAGCATTTCAGCAAAAGTAGGCGGCGACCCTTGCTGTACATATATTGGGCCGGACGGTGCTGGCCACTATGTTAAGATGGTTCACAACGGCATCGAGTATGGCGACATGCAATTGATTTGTGAAGCTTATCATTTGCTTACGAATGTATTGGGAGTAAGTGCTGAGGAGCTTCACTCCATCTTCGGAGAATGGAACAAAGGCGAGCTTGACAGCTATCTAATTGAAATTACAACAGATATCTTCTCCAAGTACGATGAAGAAACAGGCAAGCCAATGGTTGACGTCATTCTTGACTCTGCCGGTCAAAAAGGTACGGGTAAATGGACAAGCCAAAGCGCGCTTGATCTTGGCGTGCCATTGTCCATGATTACGGAATCCGTATTCTCCCGCTTCTTGTCCGCATTGAAGGACGAGCGCGTTGTAGCGAGCAAAGTGTTGAAAGGGCCGAAGACCCCTGCATTCACTGGGGACAAGGAGGCATTCATCGAGAGCATCCGCAAGGCTTTGTACGCGTCCAAGATCGTATCTTACGCGCAAGGCTTCGCACAGATGCGTGCGGCTTCCGAAGAGTTCGACTGGAACCTTCGCTATGGTGAGATCGCAATGATCTTCCGCGGCGGCTGCATTATCCGTTCCCGCTTCTTGCAGAACATCAAAGAAGCTTACGACCGCGAACCAGAGCTGAAGAATCTGCTGCTTGATCCATATTTCCAAAATATCGTGGAAACGTACCAAGACGCTTGGCGCGAAGTCATCAGCACTGCGGTTGCATACGGCGTTCCTGTTCCAGGATTCGCAAGTGCACTTGCTTACTTCGACAGCTATCGTACAGAGCGCTTGCCAGCGAACTTGCTGCAAGCACAACGCGACTACTTCGGTGCGCATACATTCAAGCGTGTAGACAAAGAAGGAACATTCCATTACAACTGGATGTCATAATAGAGATCAAAAAACAACGCCGAGCCTGCTTAGGACTCGGCGTTGTTTTTGCGTACGGTTGATTATTCGCATTCATTCATATAAACCGGATACAAGTTCAGCCAAATATTTGCGAATCCGATCCGATTCTTGCCCGTAACTGCTGCTGTGCACGAGCAGAGAAGAGATTTCGGCATAGCTATGAAAGCGGCGAACCAATTGATTCGGCTCAAGCATAGCCCACTTGTCAGGATGATCTGTGAGCTGCTGCTTAACTACATTCAGCGCCCATACGATGTCTTCCCTGCACAATGGGTGATTCGAATCCATAATACGAGCCAGGCGAACAGATGTGGAGCGCTGGATGGTCGATTTGGATGGATGCGGTTCTGGGACAGGCAATTGGGGCATGTCTCATTCACTCCTACATAAAAAATGGCACTAGACGATTACTTAATTTCATTGACGATGGCAGGGCCATTATTCATCTTTATGTTGAACTTCTTCATTTTATACCTATCACCATTGTCGAATAAAAGAAACGTGTGGTATCATGTGGGAAGTTTACCGTCATATTGGTCATCATCTGACCTACTCGTTCACGATGAGCCATTTGATTTAGAGAAGCGAGGCTGGAAATGATGCAGCATATTATTTTAATCGGATTTATGGGCACCGGGAAATCGACGGTTGGGCAAGAAGTTGCCAAGAAGCTGGGCTGCAGCTTTACAGACTTGGATGCTGCTGTGGTCGCGCTAGAGGGTCGTACGATTCCTGATATCTTTGCCTCTGATGGAGAAGCTTATTTTCGAGAACAAGAAAGTCATGTTCTAGCTGGAATATTGAACAGTCCGACAAGGCACGTCATTGCAACGGGCGGTGGCATTGTCCTCCAGGAGAGCAATCGAGAGCTGATGCGGGATGGAGGCTTCATCGTGCATTTAGCAGCAAGCAAGGAGACGATACTGTCGCGTGTGAAGCGGGATCGCAATCGTCCTCTGCTTCAAGGCGATGTGGAAGCACAGGTGTCTAAGCTCATGCAGCAGCGAGAGGGACTGTATGACTTTGCACATACAACAGTTCTGACCGACCATGAGACAGCTGTGCAATTGGCTGCTCGCATTTGTAAGCTGGTCGAAGGCAAGTGTGAATAAAAGCCCCTAGCAGGAGGGGCGTGCAGATTATTTGAGGCGTTATTTAGAGGTGTGCTCCAATTGGCTCCAGGCGAGCATTCCGCCTTCCATATTGACACAGCCCTCCAAGCCGATATGCTGCAAGTATTCGCATACTCGTTCGCTGCGATATCCGCTTCGACAAATGAAAATGATTTCTTCTGTCCGCTCGATTTCGTCGAGACGATCTGGGATTTCATTCATGGGGATATGCTTGGCACCGGGAATCATCCCGTGAGCGACTTCCTCATCTTCCCGTACATCTATTAAATTTAGTGCTTCGCCGCGTTCTAGGCGTTGTTTCAGCACAGCCACATCAATTTGAGCAATTGGATTCATAACGATTAGGCATCCTTTCTTATCTGGAATTCATTCGAGATAAGAGTTATTATACGTTGAAAGATAAAGGAGTGGAAGCGCATGGACGTAATCGTTCGATCAACACCAAAACTGCAAGGAGATATTCAGGCCTTATCCTCGAAAAACTATACGACACGCTATCTTCTTGCAGCTGCACTGGCAGAGGGGACAAGCACGATTTATTATCCAGCTCACAGTGAAGACAGCGATGCGATGCGCCGCTGCCTCCGTGATTTGGGTGCCCAACTGGTTGAGGACGAAGAGAAGATTGTCATTACCGGCTTCGGTAAGCATCCAACATTGAGTAATTCTCATGAGCTGAACGTAGGGAATGCAGGAGCGGTATTGCGCTTCTTGATGGGCACAGCCTCTCTGCTGGAGGAAGTGAAGTTTGTTAATTCGTATCCGGATTCCTTAGGGAAGCGTCCACACGACGACTTGATTACTGCACTTGAACAAATGGGCGTAGCGATTGAGCATCGGGAAGGCAAACTTCCGATTACGATCCGCGGTGGGAAACCACGTGGAGGAAAAATCAAGGTATCCGGCAATGTTAGTTCGCAGTATTTAAGCTCGCTGTTGTTCTTGGCTCCATTGCTGGAGGAAGACAGTGAAATTGAAGTAGTAGATGATTTGAAATCGAAGGTTGTCGTTGGACAGACGCTTGAAGTGCTTGCGGAAGCGGGCATTCGGATCGAGGCGAGAGAAGATCTGATGTATTTCAAGATTGCCGGCAACCAACAATATGAAGCGAAGACCTATACGGTGCAGGGCGACTATCCGGGCTCTGCAGCAGTTCTCGCTGCTGCGGCCGTCGTTGATTCTGATGTGATCATTCGCGGATTGACTGAGGACAGCAAGCAAGGAGAGCGAGCCATAGTCGATGTGCTGCGCATGATGGAAGTTCCACTTCAGCATGAGCATTCCGTTGTTCGAGTCCAAGGGAATCGCAAGCTGAAGGCCGTTGAGATTGATGGTGACGTGGCAACGGATGCAGTCCTCGCTATGGTGGCTGCTGCGGTGTTCGCAGAAGGTACATCCCGCTTCTATAATGTAGAGAATTTACGATACAAAGAATGTGATCGGATTACCGATTATCTCACTGAACTTCGCAAGGCTGGAGCGAATGTGGAGGAGCGTCAAGCGGAGATTATTGTTCATGGACGCCCAGAAGGCGTTACAGGAGGCGTAGAAATTAACGCTCATTATGATCATCGTGTTATTATGGCATTGACGGTAGTTGGCTTGCGCGCAGAGCAGCCGATTCGAATTAAGGATGCTCACCATGTTGCCAAGTCGTATCCGCAGTATTTCGATCACCTGCGTGCGCTGGGAGCGCAAGTAGAATGGGTCGAAGAAAATGCGTAATGCATGATACTTTTGCTTGACATGTACAGCATAATGTATTGCATGATATGTAATGTATGATACACAATGATTGATAAACCAGCAGTATGCTGTCCATTGGAAGGGAGTTGTTACGATGAGTTATCAGCATCCATCGCAAGAGGCGATCAAGGAGCTGCTGCGAAGCAGCACAAACATTGCAGTCGTCGGACTATCTGACGATCCAACTCGCGTGTCCTATATGGTGGCGGAGGCAATGCAGCGCAAGGGATACCGCATCATTCCGGTCAATCCGAAGGCGGAGAGCATCCTTGGAGAACAATGCTATGCTTCGCTGCGTGATGTACCGGATCATATCGACATTGTTAATGTGTTCCGACGCAGTGAATACTGTGCGGATGTTGCTCGTGAAGCTGCGGCTGTTAACGCAGGGGCAATTTGGCTGCAGCAGGGGATCGTTAGTGAAGAAGCGGCTGCCATTGCAGAAGAGCACGGAATGACTGTCGTGATGGATTTGTGCATTAAGGTACTGGACTCGATTTTATTGCCGCATGGCAAGGGTGAGTCTGCTTCCACATAAAGTGTAAAGACGAAAGCCGGGCATTCCTAGTTGCTGCTGCGATGAAGGGGTCCGGTTTTTCGTGTGATAGGAGATAGAAGTGGCTACGAGAGAGGGACGCGGCTGTAAAATGCTTTGACAACAAAGCGTGATGCCCTTACCATTCTTGGTAGAAGGGAGGATGTGCATTGAATCAATTAGGGCGATTGCAGCAATTGTCGCGTGCGCTCATGCAGCCGCTAATCGCACTCCCCGCCGCCGCGCTTGCGATAGCAATCGGCAATTTGCTTCACAGCGCAGGCTTGACGGATACTGCGGTACTATTTGAACTGACAGGGAAGACGGTGTTTGCTGTTCTTCCTTATATTTTCGCAGTCGGGGTTGCACTTGGACTGTCTAATAATGCCGGGGTAGCTGCACTATCGTCCCTGCTCGGTATGTTTATTTTCAGGCAGCTGCTCGTCCAATGGCAAGCTACATTCGAGCCAACGATCCTCAACGGCATCCTGTTTGGGGTAATGGCAGGCTTCTTGCATGAACGGTTCAAAAACATAAAAATGCCAGAATATTTACAGTTTTTTGGCGGCCCGAGATTCGTCATTGCGATTACGATTATGGCTTCAATCCTGCTTTCATGGCTGATGAAGCTGTTCTCGCCAATTTTACAGCAAGGGGTCATGTTTATTGGCCAGGAGCTGCTTGCGATGGGGGGATTTGGGGTATTTTTATACGGGGTTCTGCATCGGGTGTTAGTGGCATTTGGATTGCATCATCTGCTTAATAACGTATACTGGTTCCAAATCGGCTCCTATACGAATAGTGAAGGAATGACCTTCACGGGAGATTTGCCGCGGTTTTTCGCTGGAGATCCGAATGCTGGCATCTATATGGCAGGCATGTATCCCATTATGATGTTTGCACTTCCGGCAGTCGCACTGGCCATCGTGCATGAATCACGAGAGGACTTGCGCCCGAAGGTGCGCAAAACCTACTTTACGGCTGCCTGTGTGTCATTGTTGACCGGGATTACCGAGCCGATTGAGTTTGCCTTTTTGTTCGCAGCGCCGTATCTGTTCGTTGTCCATGCGCTGTTAACCGGAGCTGCGATGTGGCTGACCGCTGAGATTGGTGTGAGACACGGCTTCTCCTTCTCAGCAGGAGCGATTGATTATGTGATTAACTTCCACCAAGCAACGAAGGCGCTATGGATTATCCCGATTGGAATCGCATTCGGATTCATTTATTATGTGGTGTTCCGCTTCGCCATTCAGCGATTCCAAATTCCGACGCCAGGCAGAGTTGACGGTTCATTGCTTGATGATATGGCAGGAGATTTGCTGCCGAGGGTGCCGCTTATTATTCGGGCGCTTGGGGGTAAAGATAACATCATTGATCTGCAGGCTTGTATTACGAGATTGAGATTAAGGGTTAAGAACGATAAGTTGGTAGATCGTCACGCGCTTCGTGTTATCGGTGCAGCAGGGGTCATTCGTCTTGGGGGCGGGCATATTCAGGTCGTATTTGGAACCTACTCGGAGCTGATTAAGGACGAAATGGCGAAGCGCCTGCAGCGTGATCCGAATCAAATCTGGTTCGTGGCACCCGTACAGGGGCGGATGATACCAATCGAAGAAGTGCCGGATACGATATTTGCCAAGAAGCTCGTTGGCCATGGCGTAGCTTTTTATCCGGATAAGGGAGAGCTTGTATCGCCTGTGCGCGGACGCATCCGCCACATTTACCCTACGATGCATGCGATCGGCATTGAAACGCCGGAAGGGTTAGAAGTATTGTTACATATAGGAATTGAGACGTCATCATTGAATGGCGCCGGTTTTCAAGCAGTAGTACAGGAAGGTGATGAAGTGAAACCGGGACAGCTGCTCATAAAATTCGATTTGCCGGAAGTGAAGAAGCGCTGTAAATCGCTCGCGACACCGATGGTGATTACGAACTCAGACACTGTCGCTTCGTGGAGTATAGCGCCATATGCGCCTGTTCGGAAGGGACAGACTTCAGTCATGTCAGTCATTATGCATGAACACGCGGTTGGAGGTGCAAGCCGATGACACAGAAAGTCCAAGGTATCGGTGCATCCGCAGGCATTGCCATAGGCAAAGCATTCGTATTGCCGACTTGGGAGTGGGATGTTCCTGAGGAAAAGATGGATCCAACCGACTTAGCGCGTGAATTCGAACGATTGTATGACGGAATCCGCTCCTCGAAGCATGAGATAGAATTTATTAAGAGTGAAATTAAAGAAATGGTTGGCAGTGAAGAATCCAGCATCTTTGATGCGCACCTGGCCATTCTGGAAGATCCGATCTTCATGAATGAGATTCAAGGGATCATTCAGCGGCAGTATAAAGCTGCCGAGGTTGCGGTCAAGGAAGCGATCGATCATTTCGTAACGATGTTCGATCTGCTCGATGATGAATATATGAAGGAGCGGGCGCTGGATATCAAGGATGTCGGCAACCGACTGCTCAAGCATTTGCTGGGTGCACCGGAAATTACACTTCCAACGGACACACAGCCGTATATTCTTGTTGCGAAGGAGCTGTCTCCGTCACAGTTGGTTCATTTAAATCCGAAGAATGTGCTTGGCATTGTGATGCTTCAAGGCGGGAAAACCTCGCATTCGGCCATTATGGCTAGAGCGCTGGGCATTCCTCTTGTGCTTGGACTGGAAGGGAAAGTTGCGAAGCCGATTCAGACTGGGGATACCGTCATTGTCGATGGGGAATATGGCATCGTACATATTGCTCCGCCACAAGATGTGATCACTTGCTATGAAGCGCGGCGTGATGCCTATGTACAGGAAGCAGACGAGCTGCAGAAGATTGTATCCCTGCCAGCTGTCACACTCGATGACTTCGTTGTTCAGCTGGGGGCGAATATCAGCTCCACACGTGAGCTGAATATTGCCGATCAGAATGGAGCGGAGGGGGTTGGTCTCTTCCGTACCGAGTTCATGTACATGGATCGTTCATATCCGCCTTCAGAAGCGGAGCAGTTTACGGTTTATCTGGAGGCGGCAGAGCATTGTAAGGATAATTCGGTGATTATCCGCACATTGGATGTAGGCGGAGACAAACCAATGGATTATTTGAATCTGCCGGAAGAGGATAATCCATTCCTTGGGTATCGGGCGATTCGCATTTGTCTCGATCGGCAGGATCTGTTCAAGACGCAGCTGCGGGCGATCTTGCGGGCAAGCGCACATGGCCCGATTATGGTCATGTTCCCGATGATTACATCGGTGAATGAGGTGCAAGCGGCTAAGTCCGTATTGGAACAGGCCAAGGCAGAGCTGCGGGAAGAAGGACTTCCATTCAATGAAGGGCTGCCGGTAGGCATTATGATTGAGGTTCCTGCCGCTGCGATGATTGCCGATCAGCTGGCGAAGGAAGTTGACTTCTTCAGTATCGGAACGAATGACTTGGTTCAGTATACACTAGCCGTGGATCGGATGAACGAGCAGATTGCACATATGTATGATCCTTTCCATCCAGCGGTGCTGCGCTTGATTCGTTATACGGTTCAGGCGGCGAAGCAGGCAGGCATTATGGTCGGTGTATGCGGTGAAATGGCAGGGGATCCGCGGGCGGTTCCGATTTGGCTTGCACTTGGCGTGAATAAACTAAGTATGTCCTCACGCTCCATTCCACGCGTGAAGGCGGCAGTTCGCCGTTCGACGGTGGAGCAGTGCAAGCGTATTGCAGATAGTGTGTTCGAGTCCGGAACGAAAGAAGAGATTGAGATGGTGCTTGAACAGCGTTAATAGGAGATCCTTTCAAGGAGAAATACCATATACAAAAAGGCATGCCTTAGTACCGAAACTAAGGCATGCCTTTTTCGCATGAAGCGAGATATCCATTTACTTCTCTGCAAGCTTGTCGCAGAAAGCTTTGCCGTAGGCAGGCAAGTCAGGCGGTCTTCGTGCAGATACGAGGTTGCCGTCTACAACAACTTCTTCGTCAAGCCATGTGGCGCCTGCATTTTCCATGTCGTCGCGAATTCCCGGTGTTGACGTCACTGTGCGACCGTTCAAGATTTTTGCAGAGATAAGCACCCAGCCAGCGTGACAGATTTGTCCGACAGGTTTGCCGGCTGCATCCATTTCCTTCACTATGCGAAGGGCGTCGGCGTAGCGACGGATCTTATCCGGTGCCCACCCGCCAGGGACGAGTACGCCATCATATTGAGTTGCATCAATATCTGCATAAGCATAGTCTGAGGTTGCAGGAACACCATATTTGCCGATATAGGTCTTGCCGCGCTCTAGACCTACCAGATGCACTTCAGCGCCTTCTTCGCGCACACGGTGTACCGGATACCACAATTCTAAATCTTCAAATTCTTCATCTACAAATGCAACAATTCGCTTGCCACTTAAACGCATGAATGTTGTCCCTCCTTCGTATGGTTATAGCAGAGCTTTTCACGGAGCCTCTCCTATTTCTTGCAGTTCTCTCAGAGAATTGGGATTTTTCCCATACAATGTCCATTGTCTCTTTTGCCATTATGACCTACGATCATAGACAACAGAATATCGCGTGTTGTCCACCTATTATTTAACCATATTGCCTGCAAAAAGCATACATGGGCATGTACGATTTGCCTTGGCAACGTGATATTCCTCATTGAAAAAAGAAAAACGACAATCGATCCGCTGTTAAAAGTGTAAAAAAATACATATCCACGCATGGAAGGAGATTGTGGAGCGTAGTCGAATATTAGGATAACCCAAAATCGAAATACAGAAATCTGCACAAATTTGCAGCAAGAAGTCATAAGGTTCATCTAGAGATATGGTAAGACTACCTTGTATGTTCAGGGGTGAATGATATGTATACAAGATGCATTTGTGATCATTACATGGATATTACCGTTCGTACCGTTGTACATGCGCGTACAATTCATATCCACCGCGTTCCGGTGGTGACTTGTGTGAGTTGTGGGCGTTCGGAACTGCTTGCTTTTGTCAAAAAAGATGTAGCCGCTCTCATACACAGCCGCATGGATATGATTGCTGAGAATCCACTTGCACTTGGGAAAGCTCCTCTGCATGTGTCATTTGATGAGCAGAATGAGCTGGCCAGTGTCATCGTATCCTTGCTGGATGAAGAAGAAAGCGATGATATGCTGTCTCGATTGGAATACCGCATTGCAGAGCGTGTCAATCAATTGCTTGATTTGTATTTATTTGCTCGAACATGCAATGACACGTTATGGATGGATGAGCTGCAATGTAGATTAAAGCAGATTTCCGGTTTTAGTTTTGAGTCATATCGGGTTAAAATAAGTTAAAGCGCATTTTCATAGATCATTGCTTTGAATATGAATGATCTTCTCATACATGACAGGGGATATATATCGAAGCATAGGGGGCACTACGATGGAAGCAGTTACGACGATGGAAGCATTGGAATCACTAATTGAACGGTCGAAGGAGCAGACAGTTATTCTATTCAAGCACAGCACACGCTGTCCAATTAGCGCACATGCGGATGAAGAGATGGTGAAGGTAGCTGAGGATTTCGAGCCGCAAGGGATTGCTATAGGCCGAATACTGGTTGTGGAAAATCGTGATGTCTCGCTCGCGTGTGCGGATATGCTCGGCATTCAGCACGAATCCCCTCAGGTCATTGTATTGCGGGATGGGGAGCCAGCATGGAATGAATCGCATCATGCGATACGATACGACAAGCTGGAGAGCGTCCTTGGGCAATAAACGGTAAATAATGACAAACGGTAGCTGATTTGCTCGTGACATTGCGAATTTTCTGAAAATAGCGTATCATTAACATAATATCAATGGTCGCAACAAATTTATCGTTAATTGGAGAGAAGGATCGTGACGGTAACTATTTATGATGTAGCAAGAGAAGCGGGCGTCTCGATGGCCACCGTTTCCCGGGTTGTCAATAACAACCCGAACGTGAAGCCGCAAACGCGTAAAAAGGTATACGAAGCGATTGAACGTTTAGGTTATCGCCCGAATGCAGTTGCACGCGGACTTGCGAGTAAGAAGACGACAACCGTTGGGGTTGTCATTCCTGATATTTCGAATTCTATCTTTGCCGAAGTAGCGCGCGGTATTGAAGATATTGCCAATATGTATCATTACAATATCATCCTGTGCAATGCGGACAAGAAGAAGGAGAAAGAAATTCGGGTTATTAATACACTGCTGGAGAAGCAGGTGGACGGACTGTTGTTCATGGGCGGAGTTGTTACGGAGGATCATGTTCAAGCATTCCGTACCGCTTCGGTGCCGATTGTTCTCTGTGCAACTACAGATGAGCATGGCATTATCCCATCGGTTGATATCGATCACGAGGCAGCAGCATTTGATGCCGTAAATACGCTTATTCGCCATGGACATCGCGATATTGCGATGATCAGCGGTACGCTTCAAGATCCTGCGAACGGGTTTGCTCGTTTCCAAGGATATAAGCGTGCATTGGAAGGCGCGGGCATCGAATACAAGGAGGACTTGGTTCGAATCGGCAACTACCGCTATGAGTCCGGCGTAGAGGCGATGAAGTACTTCCTCGGCTTGAAGAAGCGTCCGACGGCAATCTTTGCCGCAACGGATGAGATGGCTATCGGTGCAATCCACTGCATTCAAGATGCTGGCTTGAAGGTGCCAGATGACTTCTCTGTCATCAGTGTTGATAATATCCGTATGGCGTCTATGGTTCGTCCGCAATTGACAACAGTAGCTCAGCCAATGTATGACATTGGTGCGGTTGCGATGCGCTTGCTGACGAAGCTGATGAAGAAGGAAAATGTAGAACATTCACGTGTTATTTTGCCGCATGAGACAATACTTCGTTTGTCTGTAAGTGAAGTATAGGGTTATCGGTTGGTGCATGTGAATCAATAAAGATACCGTGTTGGTATATACGCAAGGCCCCATGTATTGGGGCCTTTTGTATGATTATAAAGATGATATACATACAGGAGGTAGGTCTCGATGACAAATGCGCATGAAGCGGTTATTGGTATAATTGGGGCGATGGATGAGGAAATCGAATTGCTGCTTCAGGCAGCTAAGCCTGTAGAGCAAGTAGATGTAGCGGGATTGCGTTATTACAAAGGCTCGCTTCACGGCAAGCATATCGTGATCTGCAAGTCTGGAGTCGGCAAGGTGAATGCTGCTGTCACCACGCAGGTGCTCATTGACCGCTTCCATGTATCGAAGGTGATATTCACGGGTGTAGCAGGTGCGGTTCATCCAGAGTTGAACATTGGTGATATTGTCATCTCGACATCGTGCATGCATCACGATATGGATGTCACAGCGTTAGGCTTTGCTCCAGGGATCATTCCATTTCAAGAAACTTCGCAGTTTATGGCGGATACGGGTCTTATTGAACTGGCAGAACGCGCGTGTGAACAGCTTGTTCCAGGCCGATATCGCAAAGGTGTCGTGCTATCAGGCGATCAATTTGTTGCAGATCGGGACAAAGTGCGTCAACTGCATGAGACGTTCGCCGGATCGGCTTGCACAGAGATGGAGGGGGCTGCTGTAGCGCAAGCATGCTTCATTAATGAGATTCCGTTCGTCGTTATCCGCTCAATGTCGGATAAGGCAGACGGCTCTGCTCATGTGAACTTTGCTGAATTCACGGTGGAAGCGTCGCATCGTTCCCATCAAATTGTAGACAGCATGCTGCAAGGACTTACGGTCTAATTGCGAAATCATAGCCTCCAACAGATAAATAGAGCGGCGCAAGCAGTCCCATACATCGGACCTGCCTGCGCCGCTGCTCGTTCTATCGGATATATTCAAGTGCGAGCTCCTTGGCACGTGCATTACGATCTTCGATAATGCTGCGCCTCGGCATTGGCGCCCACTCTGTGGCATCATCGTGCCAGGTATGCGGGAGAGGCACAGGCGATTGCATCGACCACTTCGCTAACCACTGCTGCGGCAATGGCTGCTGGGTGTGGTTCTGTAACGAATGAGCCAGTGGATGCTCACTCATCTCCAGCCACAGCATGCTCCAAGCCCGCGGTACGACACGCCAGATGTCATAGCCGCCGCCGCCAACGGCAACCCACTTGCCATCGCAGTATTGATGAGCAAGCCGATGAATGATACGCGGCATTTCACTGTAGATACGGGTACTGCAATGCATATGAGATAATGGATCGAGTGCATGAGCATCACAGCCATGCTGGCTGATAATAATGTCTGGCTTGAATGCCGCGGCCGCACTTTGCACGGTTTCAGTGAAGCATTCCAGCCAAGATTCATCCTCCGTATACGGCTCCAGAGGAACATTGACACACGCGCCGAACCCTTCGCCGCCGCCACGTTCATGAACGAAGCCGGTACCAGGGAACAGAAACTTCCCTGTCTCGTGGATGGAATAAGTGAACACATCCGGGTTCGTATAGAAGCACCATTGAACGCCATCTCCGTGATGGACATCGGTATCCACATAGAGGACACGTGCTTGGTACGTTTGCTGCAGCCATGCAATTGCAACAGCTGCATCATTATAGACGCAGAAGCCCGCTCCCTTATCGCCGAACGCATGATGAAGGCCGCCGCCTAAATGCAGGGCATGCTGTGATTTTCCAGACATGACAGCCTCGCATGCAGCGATGGAGCCGGCAACTATCGCACATGCCGCTGTATGCATCCCTGTGAAGTAAGGGGTATCCTCGGTATGCAGGCCGTATTGTGCGGCACGGGCTACCCATTCGGTTGATGGGTTTGGATCGCTGAGATGCTTCACTGCGTCGATATAGTCAGCGCGATGAATGAGGGGCAGCCAGCGTTCGGTATCAGAGGCTTGCGTCTGAAGGCGAATGACAGCGCCTTCATCTAATGCTTCGGCGTACTCTAGCAGGTCATGAGTCATGGCAAGCCGCTGCTGATCGAATGGGTGATCTGCATTAAATCGATAACGGAGGGCTTCCTCATGCATGAAGTATAGGGCCTTACCTGACATGTCCAACATCCCTCTCTACAATACTAGTACATGAACCGCTGGCGGAATCGGACGCGATCGAATTGCTCCTCTGACGCTAACGGGACGTCCTTGCCGATGCGGACCATAAGGCAGTTGGCAGGGTGGGAACAAATTTCAGGATCATCCGTTGCATACCAGATCATGCCTACGGATTCCATTAATTTCTCCATCATCTTACGATAGTCCCATACGTTCATCCGGGTGCCGTCTAAATCCCAATGCCAATAATATTCAGTCGTAAATATAATATAGCGTTCCATCTGTTCATCTTCAAAAGCCGTCGATACCATGCTTCTGCCAAGGCCCAGCGAGCGATAATCCTTGGCTACCTCGATGGCGCCAAGCTCAATGAGATCATCCATTCCCCCATCTGACCAGCGCTCTAGTTCATCAGGGTAATGGAAGGTGACATATCCGACGATGGTAGAGCCTTCCCTAGCAATAATAATGCGTCCTTCCGGCAAATCCGCAATCTCGATAAGTGCTTGTTGCTGTTCTGCTGGCCTGCGGAATGCCTTCAGATCGGTGTGCATAGTCAAGGTGCGAAGAATATCGGAACGTACGGGGCCTTCGACGACGACAACTCGTTCTCGTTCCGTATGAGGAATAACATGAGCGTAGTATCTCTTTGGATGTTCCACACCGAGCAGCTCCTTTCGTCTCTTCCATTCCGTTATAGCAAAAAAAGGTTGATTTGAAAAGGAAAAGAATAGGCGAAAAAGAAAACGTATGCTATAATGATTTTGCCTTAAAGTTCATGATTTTTTCCCTTGACACCACGAACTGCATCATCGTCCTTTAGTACAGTTCTTCATGAAAGCGATTTATTGCGCTTAGGCGTGAATAGTGAAGCATGAATAAAGAATGAAAAAGATATAGGAGGATGGAACAATATGGGTAACGTGCAGGGAGAAATTATTGCTGCTATAGCAAGCAATCCGAACATGAGTGACTATGAACAATGGTCGGCCGATTTCAAATGGGAAGACGTAGAGAAGCAATTTTCATGGTATGAGACAGGTAAAGTGAATATGGCTTATGAAGCGATTGATCGGCATGTTGCGAACGGGCGTGGTGATAAGGTAGCGCTCTATTATAGCGATGCTGCGCGTGATGAGTCGTATACGTTTGCTGACTTGAGCCGCAAGACGAATCAGTTCGCGAACGTGCTGCGCAAGCTTGGCATTCAGAAGGGAGATCGTATCTTCATCTTCATGCCGCGTACGCCTGAATTGTACGTCAGCTTGCTAGGATCATTGAAGGTCGGTGCGGTCGTAGGTCCTCTGTTCGAAGCATTTATGGAGACAGCGGTTCGGGATCGTCTGGAGGACAGCGGGGCGGTTGCGATCGTGACGACGCCATCGCTCGTTCATCGTGTTCCTCGCTCCGAGCTGCCAGCATTGAAGAATATCGTTCTTGTTGGCGAGGGCGTAGAACAAGAAGAAGGTATAGTGGATTTTCATGCAGAAATGTCTACAGCTTCCGAGGAAGCTGAAATCGAATGGCTGCAGCGCGAGGATGGACTCCTTATTCACTATACATCTGGTTCGACAGGGAAGCCGAAGGGTGTATTCCATGTTCACAATGCTATGTTGCAACATTATCATACTGGCAATGTTGTACTAGATTTAAAAGAAGACGACGTATATTGGTGTACGGCAGATCCGGGCTGGGTAACGGGGACTTCGTATGGAATTTTCGCACCATGGCTGCATGGGGCTACGAACGTTATTCGCGGCGGACGCTTCAGTCCACAAGACTGGTATGCGACGATTGAGAAATATAAGGTATCGGTATGGTACAGCGCTCCGACTGCATTCCGCATGTTGATGGGTGCTGGAGATGACGTGATTGCGAACTTTAATTTATCGAGCTTGCGCCACGTCTTGTCCGTCGGTGAACCACTTAATCCAGAAGTTGTTCGCTGGGGAATGAAAGTATACAATCATCGGATTCATGATACTTGGTGGATGACAGAGACAGGCGGGCAGCTGATTTGCAACTACCCAGCAATGGCCATTAAGCCTGGTTCCATGGGTCGCCCTGTTCCAGGTATAGAAGCCGCAATTATTGATGATCAAGGCAACGTGCTGCCTCCGTTCCGTATGGGTAACTTGGCAATTCGTACGCCGTGGCCTTCGATGATGCGCAAGGTGTGGAACAACCCTGCCAAGTATGAGGAATACTTCCGTCTGACTGGTTGGTATGTGTCAGGTGATTCTGCCTACATGGATGATGAGGGCTACTTCTGGTTCCAAGGCCGTATTGACGATGTCATTAATACTTCAGGTGAGCGCGTTGGGCCTTTCGAGGTAGAGAGCAAGCTGGTAGAGCATCCGGCAGTTGCTGAAGCAGGTGTTATCGGCAAGCCTGATCCAATGCGCGGTGAGATTATAAAGGCTTTCATTTCTTTGCGGGAAGGCTATACGCCGTCAGACGAATTGAAGGCGGATATAGCGCGGTTCGTTAAGGAAGGATTGTCTGCACATGCGTCTCCTCGCGAGATTGAGTTCAAGGATAAATTGCCGAAGACACGCTCAGGCAAGATTATGCGGCGTGTGCTTAAGGCTTGGGAACTGAACCTGCCAACAGGTGATTTATCAACGATCGAGGACTAATCCCTGAAATCTTGTTGACAAATCCATAATCGTGGGATATTATCCCAATAGCGAAGCGAATCTGCAACGCGAAACGACAAGTACAATAGAATGGACATAACATGTTACCGCAAGGGCATTCGTTATGGAAGTTCAGTCGCTATGTGACTGCCTTCTTAACGTATGCCTTTTTTTGTCGTTGCACCGTTATCGCGAATTCAATCCATGTTGACGGAGAGGGGTATATCCATGAACGGAATGCATCACAAGTGGGGCAGATCCTTACTGCTGCTTATCATTAGTGCACTTGTCTTAATGACGGCAGCAGGTTGCAGCTCGGGCAGTCAGAAGAATGGGGAATCGAATAACGGAAGCAGTGGAAAGACAACGGAGCAAGCACAAAACAACAACAGCGATGCTGGCAAGACAGATTCATCTGGCGGTGAGGTGTCCGGTGATTTTGAAATTCAGTATTTCGTCGGCGGATATGGGGATCAGGGCTGGAAGAAGATTATCGCTGAGTTTCAGAAGAAGTACCCAAATGTAAATGTGAAAGAGTCAGCAGGCCCGAAAATCAATGATCAGATGAAGCCGCGCTGGATTCAAGGCAATCCTCCTGACTTCGTCTACATTGACGGTGCGGGTTCAAATGCAACCCAAATGGTGCAAGATGATCAACTGATGGATTTGACTGATTACTTTAAAGAGGCCAAGAACGCAGACGGCAACAAGATTTCAGATGAGCTGCTGCTGAAGCCAATCGATTACAGCGGCAAAACGTATACAATTCCATTTGTTTTCGGTTCCTGGGGAATTTTCTACGATAAGAAATTCTTTGCAGACAATGGCTGGGCGGAACCGAAGGATTTCGACACTTTTATGAGCGAAGCGAAGAAAATCAAGGAGTCTGGCAAGGTCAATGCACCATTTATATTTACAGGCAAGTATCCATACTATTTCCAAAGTGGTGTGATGGATTCCGCATTCGTCGTGAACAACAACAACGATACTTCGATTCTGCTGGACATGTTCGCTTTGAAGGAAGGCGTATTCAAGAGCGAGCCTGTGAAGAAGGCATTGGAGCAAATGGTGCAAATGCGTGATGCAGGTCTCATTGATCCTGCTTCAGCCCCAATTAACCATATCGATTCGCAAATGCTATTCTTGCAACATAAAAATGCGTTTATCCCGAATGGACTCTGGCTCGAAAATGAAATGAAGAAAGATGTTCCGCAAGGTTTTGAATTCGGTTTCATTCCATCCATTACTCAAAAGCCGGGCGGAAAATTTGTAGCCATTCCATTTACAGCTACGGTTGGCATAGCGAAGAAGGCGAAAAATCCAGCAGCCGCTAAAGCATTCCTTGAATTTTTGTTCACGAAGCAATCTGCCATTACATGGGCGGAAGAGACAGGTGCACTGGGCAACTTGAAGGCAGATTTGGAAAAATCCAATGCGAGTGGGCTGTCCAAGACAGCTATGAAATTTTATAGCTCTGACAATACCATTGTCGCCCCTTACATTGAATTGAATGCGGACGTGGATAAGGTGCGATCAGACTCCACACTCGCGCTTATGATGGGCAGCATTACTCCAGATGAATGGATGGAGCGTATGGAGAAGGCTGCTGCGAAGGCAAGGAAGTAAAGTGTACAGCGGTTAAGAGAGGATGCATGCGTGAACAGACGTATGCATCCTAATCCGCATCGACAAATTGATGAATGGAGAGCGATAAGGAGGGGGTTGGTTGAACAAGATGGTGCCTGCACAAAAGACTCCTGTTAAGGGGGATATGAGCGGACGGGTCGGCCTTTCATGGAAGCGAAAGCGCCAGATCTTCATGTTCGTATTTACCGTACCTACGTTGTTATTTTTCTGTTTATTTATGATATATCCGATTTTTCATGGGCTATATTTCAGCTTCACAGATTGGTCGGGAGGATCGGAGACGAAGAACCTAATCGGTATTGATAATTATCGCGAATTAGCGAATGATCCGATTATCGGGAAGGCTATTCTGAATGACTATTTCTTCGTATTCTGGAAAGTAGTTGGCATTGTTGGGCTGGGGGTCTTATTCGCGGTGCTGATGACTCGCTTTCGGATCCGTGGGAGCGGGTTTTTCCGCTCGGTGTTCTTTATCCCGAATATTCTGTCTGTCGTTGTCATTGGAGTGTTATGGAATTATATATATAACCCAAGCATCGGATTCTTGAATTCATTTTTGTCATTGTTCACGGCGGATAAGGTTCAGACGCCATGGCTTGGAGACCCAAATCTTGCGATGTGGATGCTGCTTCCTCCAGCAATATGGGCGGGTGTAGGATTCGTTATGATTCTAGTTATCGCAGGAATCTTGAACATTCCGAAGGATTTATATGAGGCGGCCAGCATCGATGGCGCTCAGGAATGGCAGCAGTTCTGGCGCATTACGATGCCGCTTACGTGGGAACAAATTAAAGTATCGATTTTATGGGTTGTGATGACGACGTTAAATGGATCATTTGTTATCGTATGGATGATGACCGAAGGTGGCCCGGATAATGCGACACAGGTCATGGGCTCGTACTTGTATCAGATGGGATTCCGCCAATTCCATTTCGGCTATGCTTCTGCGATAGGCGTACTTATTCTAATTCTGTCGCTCATTACGACGTTGGCGCTTCAGCGGCTATTGCGCAGAGATGCAATTGAAATGGCTTAACTATTTCGACTGGAAAAGGAGAGGGCGGCCTATGGAATCCATGCAGCAATATCCTCGTAAGCGTTCTTATATGATGGTTAGAGCTTTGATGTATGCATTACTAGGGATATGGACGTTACTCGTCATTTATCCGCTGCTGTGGTCCATCCTTGGCTCGTTCAAGACGAATCAGCAGTTCCTGCTAAATGCGCCGTGGAGCTTGCCGGAGTGGCCGTTTGAATGGGCTAATTTTACAACAGTATGGAACAACTATCACCTAGGAACGTACTTCATGAACTCGTTAATTGTTACGGTTGTAAGCACAGTGTTGGCTTTGCTGCTTTCTTCAACGACATCATATATTATCGCTAGATTTCCGTTTCGCGGCAGCATGGCACTGTATAATCTATATTTGTCCAGCATGATGATTCCTCTTATTCTTGGATTGATACCGCTGTTTTTTCTACTTTCCAATCTGCATCTAGATAATTCTCTCCTTGGACTGATTCTTGTTTATACGGTGACTAATTTGCCTTTTGGTGTATTTGTACTCGTGGGATTTTTCCGTTCAATGCCTAAGGAATTGGATGAGGCAGCTTCCATCGATGGAAGCTCGCATTATGGGGTCTTCTTCCGTATTATGCTTCCACTTGCCAAGCCTGGACTCATCTCTGTCGGCATGATGAACGTGTTGAACATTTGGAACGAATATATTATTGGTACAGTGCTGGTGAACGATCCTGAGAAGTATACAATTCCTGTCGGCATCGCAATCATGCAGGCAGAGATGCAGTATCGGACAGAATGGGGGCCGTTATTCGCGGGATTGCTGCTCTCAATCATCCCTGTGCTGGTTTTATATATGATCTTCCAGAAGCAGATTACAAGCGGCATGATGGCCGGAGCGATAAAATAATGCAGCATCCTAGCAGCTAGGTAAGGGGAGCGGTGTTGCGAATGAAAATGATGACGTATATGCAGCAAATTGGCCGATCGCTGATGATTCCCATTGCAGTGCTTCCCGCAGCATCAATATTAGTGAGGATTGGAGATATCAAATCCAGTATTCCGTGGGTGGACGCAGCAGCAAGTGTATGCAAATTAGGCGGGAACGCCATTTTTGATCATATGCCGTTATTTTTTGCAGTTGGGGTAGCGATCGGATTAACATCAGGCCAAGGGGTTGCCGCCTTGGCCGCTGCTGTTGGATACTTCGTATTTACCAATGTCATGAAGCATTTCGAGAATGAAATTGCCCTCGATACGGGAGTGCTCGGCGGGATGCTGTGCGGGGCAATTGTGGCAATATTGTATAAGCGCTATCATGGCATTCGGCTGCCGGCAGCACTCGGCTTCTTCGGGGGCAAGCGCTTCATTCCGATCATCTCTTCACTGGTTATGGTCATTGTAGGAGTTGGAGTCGGTCTTATTTGGCCCGCGATTCAAGAGGCTATTCGTGATGCAGGTACCAGTATCATGACCGCGAAAGGCTGGGGAGCGGGCTTGTATGGCTTGTTGAACCGATTGCTCATACCTACAGGATTGCATCATATACTGAACAATATTGCATGGTTTCAAATTGGAGAATATGTAACAGATGCAGGGACGATAGTACGAGGGGATTTGTGGCGATTCCATGCTGGCGATCCTACGGCGGGAACCTTTATGGCCGGTTTTTTTCCTGTTATGATGTTTGGTTTGCCGGCTTACGCACTCGCAATCGTCCGCTCATCTCAATTGCAGGAACGCAAGCGTATCGCTTCGATTATGCTAACAGCTTCGCTGACAAGCTTCCTGACCGGAATTACGGAACCGCTTGAATTCACGCTTATGTTGACGGCGCCTGTCCTCTACGGGATACATGCGTTGTACACTGGTTTAGCGCTCATGCTTGCAGATCTCATGGCCATACGAGCAGGGTTTGGATTTTCAGCGGGCTTTATCGATATGTTCATATCGTGGACGAGCGTAAAGGATACTTTGCTCTTACTGCTGCTTGGCGTCCTCTATTTTGGATTGTATTATGTGACTGCGACTATCGCGATTCGGATGTTTCATGTCCACGCACCTGGCCGAGAGGAGGATCGGGCGAGCGGGGCAACAAGCCCGAGCCCGACTGCTAGAACGCAAGATGATGCAGATGCTCTATTGGAACGGTTGCTTGGCTATATAGGAGGAATGGGGAATATTCGCTCTGTTGATGCGTGCATTACTCGACTACGGCTGCAGCTTGAAGATGAATCCAAGGTAGATGAAGTAGGAATTATGTGTCTTGGTGCATATGGCATGATGCGTGTAGCCAAGGGTCACATTCATATTGTGATGGGGACGGATTCGGAGCTGTTGCGGGAGAAGATTGAGCGAAGATTAAGTGTATCGGCATTTATTAACGGTTAGCGGGCACATTCTCAGTTATCCATCAGCTGGGCAGTTCGATTCTTGGAAGGGGAGAGCGGATGATTGAACGAAAGATTGTTCATGTCCTGTCGCATAATGTGGTAATGGCCAAACTATCCAATGGGAAGAACTCCATTGCCTTTGGCAAAGGGATAGGCTTTCAAAAAAAGCCTGGGATGGAGGTAGATGCATCTGATATTAAACAGGAATTTTTACTGCACACAACGGATGTGCGGGAGCATTACGAGCATATTCTGCATGCGGTTGATTTCAAGATTATTGGTGTGGTCGAAGAGGTCATCGCTTTCGCTCAGGGGCATTTAGAAGGGGATTTCTCGGAGACGATTCACTCTGCACTCGTTGATCATATTAATTTAGCGATTGAACGCTGCAAGCGCGGGCTTGTCATCAGCAACCCGTTTATGTTCGAAATTCAGCACTTGTATCGAGATGAATACCGAGTGGCAGAACGAGCGATTGACTATTTGAATGATCAGCTGAAAGTGAACTTGCCTCCAGATGAGGTTGCCTTTTTGGCTATGCATTTCCACGGTGCACGAAGGGGCGGTAAGGGCAATAAGTCAGTTGCAGAATTGAAGATGATATCGAGGGTACTGGAGGAAGGAAAGAATATTGGGATAGACTTTGACGAATCACTTTCTACAGTCCTGTTCATCGGACATCTGAAGGGACTCATAGATCGGGTACGGGCAGGGAAGACACTAAATAATCCGCTTCTCGTTCAGATTCGTGAAGAATATGAAGAAGCCTACGAGAAGGCTGTGTTATTAGCAGGTTGGATTGCAGAAGGGCTGGAGAAGACGGTTCCACCTGAAGAAATCGGATTTCTTACAATGCATTTGGAACGGCTTGTTCAACGGAAAAATGTAAGCATATAAATGCGATTTTGCATGCAGCAATGACAAGAACATACAGAATGAAAAAAAGGGGGCGTCCCAAGTCTTTTTAGACTTTTGGGACACCCCCTTCTGTGTAATTTGCTCAGTTATTGACCTGGACGGCAGGAGAGGAAGTAGATTCTCCTGCACTATTTGTAGCAGTCACATAATACCATCCGCCTGGTGTCAAAGTAATCAACTCAAAGTCCGTTGACGTTGACGAGCCGATGCGTTCGTAAGAGCCGTTCTGGCTCGCACTATAATAGATATAATATTCACTTGGATTGTTGGACGCAGCCTTCCAAGAGAGACGCACGCCCATGTCCGTTAGTGCCATCTTCAGTCCATTTGGTGCATCAGGTACCTGAGCAGCAGCCCGTTGCGGTTCCTGTCCGCTGCCGTTGTCAACTTCATGACTGCTCTCCTCTCTACCTGAATTGCTGCTCCCAGATTCTGTTGGATCATTGGAACCCGGCGTAGGCGTTACCTCTGTGCCAGATCCTGAACCATTAGAGCCCCACTGTACAATCTCCGATGGGATCGATTCATGACCGCCCACGTCGACAGCTGTTACATAGAAGCTGTACTGCTTGTTGCCTGATACATAGCCAGTGAATCTCGTCTCTTCTCCGGTCAGAACGGTTCCGCTCTGTTGTTGGTAAGCGCCGCCGCCCATTGATCGATACAGACGGTATCCTACAACATCGGATTCTGGATTGCGCGAGAAGGTGATGCGAACAGCATCGCTCTTCAAGGCAGCGATTCGAACGCTCCGTGGTGCAGAAGGTGCCTTGCCGTCATCCTTGCGCGGATCGACCTTCGCAGGCGCGTCGTTGTTAGCATCTTCTGGCAAGTAATCCGAAAAAGAGCGTCGATTGCTGCTGGATGAGAGATGCCCCAGCGCTTTCTTCAATTCCTCCACGAGCACTTGAATCGGCTTCTCGCGTTTCAGCACTACTTTCTCACCGATCATATCGGCAGGAGTGCTGTCATGTGGAATATAGTTGACGCCGTCATAGGTGATATACTTCATGTGAACAAGCGCGTCTTCCTCGGTTTTCGGCACATATTTACGGTTAAAAATATCCGTGACGAATTTGCCGCCGAGTCTCGTTAACTCATTCGGAAGCTTGCCGCTATAACCAGACACAGTCATGCTCACGATACCGTCAGGACGTGTGAACTCCTTCGTGTGGAGCAAATTAGGCTTGGCCTTGTTCACCTCATTCATCACCTTCGACCAGATCTCTGTTGAGCGTGAACGAGCGTCGCGGTTCAGTACATGAATCGGCTTGTCGTAACCGACCCATACACCCATCGTGACATCTGGTGTCGAGCCGATGAACCACGTATCCGCATAGTTCTGGGTTGATCCGGTCTTGGCCGCAACCTCAACTTTCCCGTAGAGATCAAATTCGCCTCTCACGCGGCGCCCGGTACCTCTGGAATCCGTAATGACGGATTTCATCATATCAGTCATCAGGTATGCGCTTTGCTTCGAGACAACTGCTTGCGGATCTTCCTTGTGTTGATACACGATATTGCCATTGGAATCTACAATCTTACTAATTAAGTACGCATCGTTGAATACGCCCTGATTGGCAATTGCTCCGAACGCGTTCGTAATTTCTTCAACCGTTACTCCATACCGCAAGCCGCCGATGACGCCAGTCTGCGCGTAATAATCTTCAGGCTGAATGGTCGTGATGCCGAGCTTCTGTACGAAGTCCAGCGCCTTCTTTACACCGAGCTTCTCAATATAGATCTTGAGCGCCGGCAAGTTGAGCGATTGACTTAATGCGCTCCGAGCAGTAACAAGACCTTGATAGCGTCCGTTGGCGTTGCCTGGAATGTGGTAACCCTTGGAGCCATCCTTGAGTACAATTGGAGCATCGTCCAATATGGATGCGGGTTGAATTAACCCTTGATCCAGTGCCGGCAAGTAAGCTGCGAGCGGCTTCATTGTCGAGCCGGGCTGCTTCAGCATCTGCGTGGCGAAGTTCATCTGCTCGATCTTGAAGTCGCGACCTTCGATCATGCCAAGAATGGCACCTGTTCTATGGTCGACCATCAGCGATGCTACCTGTTCAACACCCTTCGTCTTGCTGTCAGGGGAGAAGTTATCAGGATTAGCAGAGACTCGCTTCATTGCATCATATATTTTCTTATCAATGGTGGTATACACGAGATAACCGCCGCGAAGCAGTTGCTCGCGTGCCGACTGCAGCATATCGTTGTTCTCGCGCTTGCGCAAGTCTGCCTTCGTAAGTCCAGGATTCTGCTGAAGTACGAGTACTTCTGCTGCGGCACGTTCTGTTTCCATCATCAGATATGGATATGTAGCGTATGCCTTCTCCCGAGGCTGGGCAATTGATTTGCGAATATCAAACGCCAGTGCTTCATTATATTGCTGCATCGTAATTTTATTTTCTTCAAGCATTCGCTTGAGAACAAGCTTCTGCCGTTCAATTGCGCGTGCAATCCCTTTTTCATTGACTTCACCTTTACCGGTAAAGGCCGAGTAAGCGGATGGAAGCTGTGGAAGGCCTGCAAGATACGCTGATTGGGCGATGTTCAACTTGCTCAGATTATCAATATTAAAAATACCTTTTGCTGCTGCTTTAATTCCGTATAAGTTGTAGCCTGTTGAACCGTTGCCGAAAGGAACCTTATTCAAGTATGCAACAATAATTTCATCTTTGGACAATACACGCTCCATACGCATGGAGAGCAGTATTTCCTTCGCTTTACGACTGTCGGTACGATCCAAATTCAAAAATACACGTCTTGCCAATTGCTGAGTAAGCGTACTGCCGCCTGTCTGCACAGATTGATTCATTACTTTCTGTACAACAGCCCGAGACAGTCCGCGAATATCAACGCCCATATGCTCATAGAATCGATTGTCTTCAATCGCAACAAGGGCATCAATGACGGATTGGGGGATATCTTTTAATGAGACGGGACGACGATCCTCTTCGGTTCGAAGCTGTCCGATCGGATTGCCGTCATTAAAAAAAGCGAATCCGGTTATGGCATTCTCCTGAATCTTCTGCTGAATCATTTCTCGTGGGCGAACCGGTTCGTCCTTGACTAAGGACGTTACATAACCGAGACCAGCGCCACCAGCAAATAAGCCGCATAGCAGGCCGAACAGCATGAGCCACTTCATAACGGACCATATCGTGCGGCCAATCGACCTCTTGCGTGCTGGTCTTTTGCCGCTTTCCGTCACTTTCTCCTCAACCATGCATTATTTCCTCCTTAGTAATTGCAGCGCTTTCCATTATACCATAAAAGTGAGAGGAAAAAGAGCGTCCGTTATCGCATTTCCTGATGATAATATAGCAGGAAAAATAAAAAAATCGCCTCCCGCTAGGGAAGGCGATTGTGGTGTCGCTTCTATGCGATAGAGCGAATCTTATCGGCTGTAGAACTCGACGATTTGCTTTTCATCGATGTCTTGGGACAACTCGCCGCGCTCAGGCAAACGTACGAATTTACCTTCCATAGCAGCTTCGTTGAACTCCATGTATCCTGCCAAGTGATGACGGCCTTCAAGAGCTTCCTTGATCACTTTCAAGTTACGGCTTCTTTCGCGCAAGCCGATTACATCACCAGGAGATACGAGGTAAGACGCGATGTCTACTTTCTTGCCGTTTACAGTCACGTGACCGTGTGCTACCAATTGGCGAGCACCTGCACGGGAGTTGGAAAAGCCAAGACGGTATACCAAGTTGTCCAAGCGGCTTTCGAGCAAGAACATGAAGTTCTCACCAGCGATACCTGGCAATTTGGATGCGCGGTTGAACAGTGTGCGGAATTGCTTCTCGCCCAAACCGTACATGTGGCGCAATTTTTGTTTTTCTTGCAATTGAACGCCGTAGCCGCTCAATTTTTTGCGTTGTCCTGGACCATGTTGTCCTGGAGGATACGCGCGCTTCAATTCTTTACCTGTACCGCTCAAGGAAATTCCAAGACGACGGCTCAATTTAAATTTAGGACCTGTGTAACGTGCCATGTTATATTGACTCCTTCTCAATCAAAATTATCGTTAGATTGTGGGGTGTCATTGCGTCGAAATCATCCTATGCTTTCCGATAATTCGGTCAGCTCCGACTCAGGTTTTCAGCCGCTGCCTAGCCGGTGATGATTATCGTGAGGGTGACACAACAGTTTCGCCCATATACATCACATAATATTATAAGATAGAGTACGCTCCTGTCAAGCTATATAATCAAATTGAGTTAGAATCTGATTTCTAGTTAGATCTTTTGGCATGGTTCAAATGGACCAAAAAAATAGAATTGGTTTTCGGGATATAGTACATTTTAATTGCAAAATCATGTATGATAGAAATTGAACAACCTTTCGAAAATGAAGGAGAAGAGGATGACGGAACGTCAACTTCCACAATACACAACTGAATTTGAACCCATAAAGACAGAGACAGAGGATTGCCAAGATCCTGCTCCTGTCGACGAAGAATTGGCATTAGAAGGATGGCTGCTTCAGCGTGACGTGACGACGCATGATTTCCCTTATATTGCCTCGCAATTGCAATCCGCATATCGTGCATGGCTGAAGGATATGCCGTATGAAGCCATTTCTATAATTGGAAGCAGTGCGATTTACGATTATGCTGGAGGATGGTTGGCAGGGGATGAGGCACTGCATGCGGATAGCAGGATAAGTATAGCGTTGAATGAATGCTTGCAAGAACGAACCAAGACAACAGCAGCTATAGACAATGGACTGTTGGTTATCTGCCCGCTGCAGACACGCGAGGGGCAAAATGTATTCGCAGCCGTTGCTTACAGGTTGTCGGCAGCTATGTCGAGTGGAGCCATGACAGCGCTGGAGGCGTGGACACACGCGCTTCGCTCGCAGTTCTACCTTGCATTCGAATATACATTTATTAAGGAACTTATGTACACTCAGCGCATTGTTGAACGAGAATACAAACGCAGAGATGTTCTATATAATGTGGTGCGTCACATGCATGATCGAATTGATGTTGATGCGGTGCTGACGCAAATAATGGAAAGTGTAGAGCGGCTTGTGCCGGAATCGAGCATTGAAGTGTATCTATCACAGGATCACCATAGTGTGAACCCGAAGGTGAAGACACTCGTGTTCAAGTCTTGGGGCGATCCGATTGTCATGCAGGCATTTATGAAGGGAGAGCTATGCTACGGCCGGACGCAAGAGGGTCACACCGAAGTTGCCTTCGGGCTCTGCGGCAAGCAGGGCTCGTACGGCGTGCTGAAAGTCTGCTTTCCATACGAGGAACCGGATCCTTCCGATGTACAGCTCATTCAACTCGTGGTCGAGACAGCAGGTACGGCATTTGAAAATGCGCGCCTTCATGAGCAGGCCAATGAAGTCATTCAAGAGCTTCGCTTCATTAATGACTTGACGAAGCGAATTAATCAGAGCTTGAGGTTGCGGGATGTATTCCGGGATGCGACGCACGAATTGCTCCGAGTATTCGGGGCTGAGTTCTGCGTACTGCTGCAGCTCAATGCCGAGAAGAACCGCTTTGAGGTTGTATCCTGCAACCTCGAAGAATTTGATGGTGCTCATATGCCAGCGAATGAAGGATTGTTCGGCTACATGATCTCATTGCGCGAGCCAATTATTGTCTCAGACAGCAAGGAACAGAGCCCTACATCCATGCACTTCTTTGAAAAGCTTGGACTGCGCTCTGTGATTGCTGCACCGTTATTTGGCGGAGGTGAGCTGGTTGGAATTGTCGTGCTGGCAGACAAGCGGCCGCAGTTCTTTACATATGAGAATTTGAAACTGTTGCAAATGCTTGCCACTCATATCGGCCTTGCGATTGCCAACGCCACCTTGCATGCTAGGGTAAAGCATCTTGCCAACAAAGATCAGCTGACTGGTCTCTATGCTCGGCATTATTTGGATAAGCAGATTGATCGGTTGCAGAAAAACGACTTTTGCGGTTCATTGATTGTAGCGGATATCGATTACTTTAAACAGATTAACGACTCGTATGGCCATCAAATTGGCGATAAAATATTGAACCAAGTCAGCCGGATTATTCGTACTTCAATTCGGGAGACTGATATTGCAGCTCGTTGGGGCGGTGAAGAGCTTGCAATTTATTTGCCGCAGTTGACCCTGCCCCAAACACTACGGGTGGCTGAACGCATACGAGCCCGGGTTGCGAACGAGACAGACCCGCGGGTAACAGTCTCATGCGGCATCGCGGACTGGAACTGGCAGGATGAGAAGATCAGTGTTGAATCCCTGTTCTACCGTGCGGATGTCGCCTTATATGAAGCGAAGCATGGCGGCCGCAATCAGATTCAAATGAGCAAGAAGGAGCAGTAAGCATCATTTTGGTGCGCCGCATAATTCCAAAACAGACGTGACACGCTAAAAGAGGCAGGAATGCAAATTCCGACCTCTTTTTTTTGTTCATTTACAGTGGAGGTGACTTAATGACCATAGCACGATCAACATTACGGGAGAAGCGGCGCCGTGTCATATGGATGGCAACTTTGCTGATTGTTGCGCTTATTGCTCATGGATGCTCGATTGCCGACCATACTCCTCCTGATGTATTGCTCGATAGAGCGCTCAATGGAATGGTAGGCAAGGATCAGTTCCGCTTTCAGGGCATGGCCGAAATCCGAACAGGCAAAGATAAACTGCTAGCCAAGCAGCTGCGATACGAGGGGGAAATTCAACAGCATAAGGGTACCCATATGCGAATCAGTCCTCAAGCGGAGCAGACAACGACCGAGAGCAGATGGAATCCTCTGCGACAATTGGAAGAGCTTCGAATCGATGGGGCGAAGCGGGTGAAGCTGCTGACGGATTCTGATCCAGTTGTTCAGACGCATGCTGGGTTGCCCAACCAAATGCGTGTAATGAGCATCGATGCGAAGCAGCGGGCAGACCTGATTCCATTGCAAATCGTAATCGATGCAGATCAGGCAAAGCGCATGTATACCAAACAATTGGTTGAAGATTACGATCGGCTGATTACACCGAACGTGCAGCTGCAGCAAATGAAGGGCAGCATGTCGCAGGCTGATGAGCAGAAGCTCCAGAAGGAGTTAGCAGCTCTTGCTGCCCAAGGCCGCAAGGAGCTTCATGCAAGACTGGAGGATGCGGCGGTGCAGGCGAAGTATGTCGTGTGGGTGAATAAGCGGGATTCACTCCCTGCCTATGTCGAAGGTTGGATAACGTCATCCTATAAGGAGCAAGGGGAACCGAGAGAAGAATTGGTTCACATGCAGTCTCAATTCATTTATGAGTAGAAGTCTGCTGTACCGTGCAGGAACACGCTGACTCTGCACGATCATCGTGATACAATGATAATCGTAAGTTCATGTTAACCGACCGAGGAGGAACCATAGGATGAAAGACCCAAGAATAGAACAGCTTGCGAAAAACTTGGTTGGATACTCTGTTGATGTACAACCAGGGGAAAATATCCTTGTAGAGATGATTGGATCTGAGCGTGAATTGGTTAAGTGTATAGTGGATGAGATTGCTAAGCGCGGCGGTCGTCCATTTGTACAGCTGACGGATCGTTCTGTACTGCGTTCGCTTCTCTTGAATGCAACGAAAGAGCAGATGGAGACATGGAAAGAGTATGATCTGCTTCGGATGCAGAATATGCAGGGGTACATTGGAATCCGTGCTGGTGAGAATGCGAACGAATTAGCCGATGTGCCAAAAGATAAGATGGCGTTGTACGAGTCGATCTATTCCCATCCTGTACATATGGAAGAACGCGTTAAACGCACGAAATGGGTTGTGCTTCGCTATCCGAATGCCTCCATGGCTCAGCTGGCGAACACGTCGACAGAAGCATTTGAGGACTTCTACTTCAATGTTTGTAACTTGGACTATTCCAAGATGGATGCTGCGATGGATTCCTTGAAAAACTTGATGGATCGTACAGACAAGGTGCGCTTGGTCGGGCCAGGAACAGATCTCAGCTTCTCCATCAAGAACATTGGTTCTGTCAAATGCTCCGGACAACGGAACATTCCAGACGGAGAAGTGTACACGGCTCCAGTGCGTGATTCGGTGAATGGCACTTTGTCCTACAACACACCGTCCATCTATAACGGGTTCACATTCGAGAACGTGAAATTCCGTTTTGAGAACGGTAAAATTGTGGAGGCAACAAGCAATGATACGGATCGCTTGAACGAAATCTTGGATTCGGATGAAGGTGCTCGCCACATCGGTGAATTTGCAATTGGCGTCAATCCGTATATTTTACACCCGATGAAGGACATTCTGTTCGATGAGAAGATTGCAGGCAGCATTCACTTCACACCGGGGCAAGCCTATGATACTGCTGATAACGGCAATCGCTCTTCCATCCACTGGGATCTGGTTCTGATCCAGCGTCCAGAGTACGGCGGCGGCGAAATGTACTTTGACGATGTGCTTGTTCGCAAAGACGGTCGCTTTGTTATTCCAGAGCTGGAATGCTTGAACCCTGAACATTTGAAGTAGTCTATATTTGCCTGCTTCATCTGATGGATTTCACCTTGCGCCCAGCCTCTTATTCACGGTATGATGGAAGCGTATAAATTAGATGTGATTTACTGAGACGGAGGGATTTCAATGTCTAATAACACGGCAATTGTGGAAATCTCGCAAACAGCGAACAAATTCAGATCTTCGATTGTGTTACAAGCCGACAACAAATACATTGACGTAAAAAGTATTCTTGGTTTGTTCACGACACTCGTTGGCAATCAAGCGTATGAACTGCATGTTCATGGACCGGATGTAGACGAAGCGAAAGTAGCTATGTCTGAAGTATTCGAGAAGCATGGTCTGAATGTAACTGTTGTAGCCGAATAATTCGGATCGAGAATTGGGGGGTCGGGACGTATTGTCTCGGCTCTTCTTTCTTTTGGACAAGCACTTTCTGCTTATTATTGAAATACGCTGTTATTTTTTTGCTCTCTCAAGTTTTTCTCTATGAGATGGCAATTATGCTGACCATGCAAGGCGTCGCTTCACTTTGGTACAGGGAATTGCAGGTGGAAAAGTGCGCATTGTCATACAGAAGTTCGCGGTGCATCTTGTGTTACAGGTCATGATCGTCTAATATTAGAAATAGAACAAACGTGACTTCGAGTCATAGGGGGGAAATCAGGCATGTCTTCGTCGGATGTGGTACAACAGATCAATGATAAAGCGCTCGCTCTGCTTGAAGATGATGCGCATCAAATAGAGAAACTCATTCAAGTTCAAATGGAGAACTTGGCGACGCGTTACTGCCCTCTCTATGAGGAAGTGCTAGATACGCAAATGTATGGTTTTTCTAGACAGGTGGATTTTGCAGTTAGAGCGGGATTGGTAGAAGAGACTGTCGGACGTATGCTGGTCAGCAGATTAGAGCGGAATCTTGCTGTACTGTATGAAGCATTGAACAAAGAAGAGAAATAAGATGAATGAAATTGCTCAGTGCGTAAACGACTGAATACAAAGAAAGCTTGGGACAAGTCCCAAGCTTTTTGTGTTTTGTTGGAAAATGGAAGGAAGGAGACAACGGCAAGCTGCTTCCATACACGAATCATGAATCAGAACGCCTATACGAGGTAAAATGATACGCCAAGAATAATATACACAGCGAGCAGCAGCAGTCCTTCGTACCAATTTGTTCGTCCATCCTGAGAAATCGACTTCGCGATAAAGACAGAGACCGCAATGGCCACCATTTCAATGGTTGTAAATACGATGTCCATCGTTTGCCCGAAGAGAGCACTGACAAATACGAGTACTGGTGCTACGAACAGAGCAATTTGCAAGCTGCTGCCGATTGCAATCTCGACAGCTGCGCCGATCTTATTCTTCATCGCCATCATGACGGCTGCGCTATGCTCTGCGGCGTTACCGACGATTGCAATAACGAATGCGCCTACGAACAGTTCGGATAAGCCGAATTGTGCGGTGAACGAATCAAGGGTGCCAACCAGCCATTCACTCACGAATGCGACCATAACCGTAGCTAGGAGCAGGAATACGATAGACTTTGATTTTGACCAAGCTGGCTCTTCTTCTGCCTGTTCCTCGCCAACCGCTGATTCATCGGTGAGCAGGTCCTTATGGGTAATCATAGAGAACACGAGCCAGAGCAAGTAAGCAGCGATCAATACGCCGGCAACAATGAGACTGAGCGTCTTCGTGCCTTCTGCACTAATCGAATGAGTGGTGAAAAATGCGGCAGGCACGAATAAGGCAATCACAGCAAGCAGCATCAGAGAACCGTTCATGCCTGCAAGCTCGATGTTGAAGCGCTGCACCTTGTATTTTAAGCCCCCTACAAATAAGCTAAGCCCTAATACAAGCAGTAAGTTGCCGATAATCGCACCAGTCAAGCTGGCCTTGACCATGTCGAACAATCCTTCCCGAACAAGGAAGATTGCGATGATCAGCTCAGCTGCATTGCCGAAGGTTGCATTAAGGAAGCCACCGAGCCGCTGGCCTGCGTAGTGGGATACACTCTCTGTGGCCCGTCCAAGAAAGCCGGCGACGAAAATAATCGAGACTGCGGAGATGACGAATTGCAATGTCATATTCCAGTGAAGGAAATGACCTACCCCGCTAAGGACGAATGTAGTGCACAAAAGCGCAAAAAACAGTCGGTTGCGCAAACCGATCACTCCTAACGTTCATAAGGTATGGGCAAAACATCTGATATTTAATATAGCGAACTGATTTTCGTTTGTAAACTATGCCAATTGATCCATATCGTCGGTGTGAAATTGAATCTGATTCGAGTTGAATACACTGTTTGCTTTCATGTTCAAAAATCGACTACAATATAGGGGAGACAGAAAGGAGGATGACGATGGCTGAGGAACAATTGAACACGCAGGAAGGTAACATTCGGATATCCGACGATGTCGTCGCCACAATCGCTGGTCTTGCTGCGCTTGAAACTCCAGGTATTGCTGCTATGTCAGGCGGACTGTCCGAAGGCTGGGCGAAGCGATTGAGCGGCAAGAATGTACAAAAGGGTGTATCTGTAGAGGTAGGCCAAGTGGAAGCCGCTATAGATCTACGAGTGATTGTCATGTATGGCATGCCAATTCAGGAAGTGTGCCGCCAGTTGCAATTAAACGTCCGCGAAGCGGTTCAGAATATGACCGGACTAGGCGTCGTTGAAATTAATGTTAAGGTTGAGGGCGTCGCATTTAAAGATGAGGAACTGGAAGAGATCCAGCGAATCAGTAAATAGGCACTTATGCTTGCATGCACACCACGAAAAAAAAGACTACACGGACCTAAGAGGCCGGTAGTCTTTTTTGGTTGTTCGCTCGCGGGAATTCGGCAAGCTCCCAATTGGCTTCTTATCATGATTCATCCGATTCGCCTCGCGTGACACACTGAGCAATATGCCGATACTCGCCATCGTAATGAGCAGCGAGGAACCGCCATAACTGATGAGTGGAAGCGTGACACCGGTTATCGGGATCGTTCTCGTTACGCCTCCGATGTTAATGAAGGCTTGAACGGCAATAATCCCAACGATGCCGACACTAACAAGTGTCCCGTACGTATCTGGACACCGGAGAGCGATCATGATGCCGCGCCAGATGAACATCAAATAAACGATCAGGAATATGCTTGTTCCGATAAAGCCCCATTCCTCGGCGATGATAGCGAAGATGAAGTCATTATACGGGTAGGGCAGATAGAGCAGCTTCTGGATGCTCTGACCGAACCCGGCGCCAGTCCATCCGCCATGAGCGATCGCCTTCAACGATTGCAGGAGATTATAACTGGTATTCTGCGAATCGTGAAAAGGATCGAGCCAGGACTGGATGCGGGCGAATTGATATCCGTCCGTCAGCTTCCCAGGCGATAACAAATAATGCAATCCTAGAACGACAATCACACCTGTCAGTCCTACCAACAGGCAATTCATGATGTGCTTCAGGTTGGCTCCGCCTGCAATGACGATAACACCGGCACAGAAGGCTAGAATCATGGCAGACCCAAAGTCGGGCTGCAGCATGATCAGGCCGACAACGAAGCCGACGATAATCATAACAGGAAAGAGTCCTTTTTTGAAATCTCGAAATTTCTCGCCCTTCTTGGTAATTAAGGCGGCCAGGTACAGAACAATTGATATCTTAGCCAGTTCTGTAGGCTGTATCCCGATTGAACCGACGCCAAACCAGCTGCGTGCTCCGTTCACATCCTTACCTATATACGGGACGAGCATTAGCATTATAATCGTAGCAATAAATAAAGGGATAAATAACTTTTTATACATCCTGTACGGGATATTCATTGCGATTAGCATTGCAATCAATCCAAATCCAGCCCACATGAGCTGACGCTTGCCGAAGTAAAGTGCATCATGGTTGTATAAAGCAGAAACGGCAGCTAGACTAGAACTCGCACTATATACCATGACGACACCGAATCCTACTAGCAATAACGTAAGCACGAGCAAGGTGAAATCCGGCGTGCCTTTGGCTGGTGGAGACGGGGTATCTCGTTTCATGGGTTTATATGTTGTTCTACTCAAATGAGAACCACTACGCGCTAAGCGCTTCCTTCAATTGATGCAGGCGTTGGGTAGCAGTGTTGAGCTGTGCTTGCGGAATGGGTGTTTCGTAATCCAATCCGTGCGGGAAAGACGCACGTCCCATGTAGACCGCTTCGATTGCCAGAATCGCATCTGGCTTCTCCAGCTTGCCTTCCTTCACCCGTGTGTTAATACGCAAATAATAGTCTTCGCTGCCTGCTTCCAGTTTCAAGTCGTATGTAGCACGGTAATACTCCCATTGGCCGCGAAAGAAACCGAGCTTCTCCATTGCTTCATCAAGATAAGCAAGGTCGGATTCAAGCCCGATCAGGCCAGAATTTTCGATTATCATGTACCACTTTCCTCCTTCGAGTTCTCGTCTACCTTGTAAGTACAACCATCTTTACTCTCTACCATGATAGTATGTTTCCTACGCTTGCGCAAGACACCTCTAGCAGGAGCGGATATGGCTCCATATTTCAGGCAGAATCATGCAAAGATGTCTACGAAAGAATGCATGTTATGGTACAATTATGAAAATGGAAACGTAGGGGGAGAGAAGGATGAGTGTGTCTCAGGCATCGTCCTTATGGAAGGAAGCTTTGTCAGCGCAGTTTGAGCAGATGATTGCATGGCGACGTTACTTGCATCAAAATCCGGAACTGTCCTATGAAGAATCGAAGACATCCGCATTTGTAGCGGAACAGTTGCGCTCCTTCGGAATTGAGGTTGAAACCGGCATTGGTGGCAACGGAGTGGTAGGCCGCATTCGCAATGGTGATGGTGCAGTCGTTGCCCTGCGTGCAGATATGGATGCGCTTCCGATTCAAGATGAGAAGCAGTGTGAATACCGTTCACAGGTTGCTGGCGTGATGCATGCATGTGGTCATGATGGACATACGGCTGCGCTGCTGTCGGTAGCTAAGGTGCTGTCAGAGCATCGAAGCCATTGGTCAGGAGAGATACGATTGCTGTTCCAGCCTGCGGAAGAGGTGAGCCCTGGCGGCGCTCAGGCTATGATCCGTGATGGCGCGCTGGAAGGTGTAGATCGGATATACGGCGTTCATCTATGGACACCAATCCCTACAGGCATCATAGCTACGCGTCAAGGGCCGATGATGGCGGCTGTGGATGACTTCCGCTTGACGATTGCAGGGAAGGGCGGGCATGGAGGAATGCCGCATCTGTGCACAGATGCTGTATTAATCGGAGCCTCGCTTGTGCAGCAGCTGCAATCCATCGTTAGCCGCAACGTATCGCCGCTTCAGCCTGCGGTACTATCCATTGGCTCCATACAGGCGGGTACGACCCAAAATGTGATTGCAGAACGTGCGGAATTGAAGGGGACATTACGCTCGTTTGATCCGGATGTCCGCCAGCTGCTTCGTCAGCGCTTCGAGCGTATCGTAGAGCTGACTTGTGCAATGCACGAAGCTGAATATGACTTAGAATTTCGAGTTGGCTATCCGGCACTCGTGAATGACAACAGCGAAGCTGATCGTGTCTTTCGCATTGCAGCAGAAGTGGTGGGGCAGGATTGCGTGCGGGAAGCAGAGATGATGATGCCAGCCGAAGATTTTGCCTATTACGTGAAGCAGATTCAAGGCTGCTTCGTACTTGTCGGAGCTGGTAACGAGGACTACGCTCGTTATCCACACCATCATCCGAAGTTCGACTTCGACGAGTCTGCCATGTTGCTCGCTGGTCAGATGTTGATCGGATTAGCTATGGATGCATTGGCCGAGAAGAAGTAGCCATTGGCTGCCTGTGATATAGTAGTATAGAATACGTAACAGACTCCATTGGATGAGAATAAATTTGAGACAGCTAACCTCTTATTCAGCAATACGTGTTCGGCAATTACATACGTGGCTGAGCATTAGAGCGCACTATACTGGGAGAATGGTTGATAACCTTGGATAATCTCCCCCAATTAGGGCAACCTATGCCTGAATAGGAGGATGCTGATGTCAACGGTACAAGAGGTAATGACGACAAACTGTGCATCATGTACAGTATTGGATAACATCTACGAGGCAGCCGTCAAGATGAAGCAATACGATACGGGATTTATTCCGATAGTTGACGGAGAACGACTCGTTGGGGCTGTAACGGATCGTGATTTGGTGCTTCGCGGCATTGCAGCCAAGCACCCTGGTTCCACGCGGATTTCGCATATTATGACAGAAGAGATCGTTAGCATATCACCGGATACGACGATTGACGACGCAGCTGCATTGATGGCTGAAGAGCAAGTTAGACGTCTTCCTGTCGTGAAGAACGGCAAGCTCGTAGGGGTCGTGTCCATCGGCGACTTAGCGAAACGGACGCCATTTGCGGATGAAGCAGGCCAGGCGCTCAGCGAGATTTCTGAATCGCCTTACACACATTAGGCAAGACATGTAACATGTACAGTTCATCTCGTCTTCTGTTATGAGGAGGGATGGACTTTTTTGCATTTTGTGTTAAGGACAGTTCGGGGATTCTTATATAGATAAAAATACTAACAAGCGAAGGGAGGTGCGGCAAATGACGAAAGAGATGTTTACGCTCGCAGTTCAGCAGGACATGACGATAGTGGTTAATGCGCAGTCCGATGGCTATTCAGTTGTACGCCGAGCTCTTTTAGGATTTGCCGAGTTAGTGAAGAATCCGCACGGGCTGCATACCTTTCGAATGACTCCAATTACGCTATGGAATGCTGCGGCAAGCGGCAAGACTGCGGAGATGGTCTGCTCGGTGCTGGATGCTCATGCAACCTACCCTGTTCCTGTTAAGGCCAAGCAAGAGATCGGGATGTGGATGGGGAGGTATGGCTTATTCGTCCTGCATGGGGAAGAAAAAGAATCCAGCATTACCTTGCATGCTAAGGATGCGAGAGTGTTAGAGCGCATGTTGTCAGATCGAGAGGTCGGCAGATTGTTCACAGGGAAGCCGCAGGATGGAAGCGTCGCTATATTAGCGAAACATCGTGGACGCTTGAAGCGGGCACTTGCTAACGCGGGGTATCCGGTTGTGGATCGGGTTGGATTCAGAGATGGGGAGCCGCTAGATTTCCGGTTTCGAGATGAAGGGGGCTTCCGAGTACGGGATTATCAGCGGGAAGCCGTACGGGCTTTTATCGGCAGTGAAGAACGTGCTGCGGGAGATGGCATCATTGTGCTGCCATGCGGAGCGGGCAAGACAATTGTTGGGATTACGGCTATGACTGAGCTGCAAAGCGAGACTTTGATTCTCACATCGAATACAACTTCAGTGAAGCAGTGGAAGCGGGAAATACTGGCGCGAACGACCCTGTTAGATGAACAGATTGGCGAATATACGGGAAGAACGAAGCAGGTACGGCCGGTAACGATATCTACCTACCAAATGATGACTTACCGTCAAGACAAGGATGGGGAGTGCCAGCATATGCACTTATTTCATGAGCGGGATTGGGGGCTTATCGTTTATGACGAAGTGCATTTGCTTCCGGCTCCTGTATTTCGCACAACGGCAGATTTACAGGCAACCAGACGGCTTGGTTTGACGGCCACACTCGTCCGTGAGGATGGGTGCGAACGGGATGTATTTTCCTTGATTGGTCCGAAGCGGTATGAGCTCCCTTGGAAGGAGCTGGAGCAGGATGGTTGGATTGCCGAGGTGGATTGTGTAGAGGTTCGTGTACCCTTATCAGAGGCTGGCAGACGGTACTACCTTCAAGCCGGCGAGCGAGACAAGGCAAGAATCGCGGGAGAGAATGAATTGAAGATAGAGGCTGTAAAGCGCCTCCTTCAGCGCCATCCCGGTGTTCCAACTTTGGTTATCGGGCAATATTTGCAGCAGTTGGATCAGTTATCGCAGTCACTGAATGCCCCTGTATTGACTGGGAAGACGCCGCAAGAGGAGCGGGAGCAGTTGTATGCGCAGTTCAAGCAAGGAGCTATACAAGTGTTGATTGTCTCCAAGGTTGCTAATTTTGCTGTGGATTTGCCGGATGCTACGGTAGCGATACAAGTGTCTGGCAGCTTCGGATCAAGGCAGGAGGAGGCCCAGCGGTTAGGAAGACTGCTTCGTCCGAAGGCGGATGGGAGACAAGCAAGCTTCTATTCAGTTGTGAGTGAAGATACGAAGGAGCGGGATTACGCCTTGAAGCGACAGCGGTTCCTCGTGGAACAGGGGTACCAATATGCAATTGAGCAACAGGAGGGCAGCCATGAATACGTATCAACTATGGAAGCGGACGGAACAGGATAAGGAGCATCCACGCAGCCAGCAGTGGAGAACATTCAACGACAATCCTGCCCGGATTGCCGAGGCATATGCAGCACTGTCTGAGGAGCATAGAGTCTCGTACGATGTCATGCTCGATCGAACCGCTACTCTCCCTTTCGCATTGGATTCTCTGCGTAAATGGCATGGTCCTCAGGCAACAGGGGCGATGCTGCGCGCTGCTTGCGGATCGTTGTTGAAGTCAGGTCTGTTGGCAAGTGTCCGAACATCATGGGGAGAACGGCTTTTGTTCATTCCGAAGGACATTTACGAGCATTTGCTTGCAATGCGTCTAAACGATGCGTTCTCGAAGAATGATTACGTACCGGAAGGAGCGGAAATGGAAGATGCGTTCCTGTATTCCCTTCATCCTCTCCCTGGAGGCGGTGTAATCTCGGTAGAAGCTTCCAAGGGGATGCTGACTGATTTGTTCCAAATGCTCGTATACGCCATGAATGAAGGCCTTCCGCTTACGGCTAAAGGGAACCTGCATAAGAGGGCAATCACGCGGCTTGATTCCTTGCTTCGTTTGGATGGACAAGCACTTGCATCTTGGAACATCAAAATTCCGTTTGCAGAGTCGTTGCCCGTGCATGTAGCTATCGTGCTGGATATGGCTCTCCGGCTAGGGCTGCTGCGTAAAGCCCCAACTAGCTATGCGGTGCAGATTGAACAGTTGAAGTGGTGGTTCAGCTTGCCTTCGCACGAAGCACTTCGAGCTATAGCCGAAGTTGTGATTGAGCACTATTTGCCTAATGAGGCGTTGGTAAGACATATTGCTTATTCCGCACTTTACTATGGAAGTTTGCGCAAGTGGAGCTCAGAAGAGAGTGTTGTGAACGCTTGTCGGCATCTTGGGTGGCTCGAAGAAACTGAACATACATATGAGGCGGTGCGAGGGCAAATTCGGGACTGGCTGAGAACGGCCCACTCCATAGGGTTGTGCGATGTTGGCACGTCGGATGGATGCTGGATGTTCCGCAGCATACAACAGGAAGAAGGTGTACATCAACGCGTTCTATTCGTCCAGCCCGATTTTGAGATTATGGTGCCGCCTCACACCTCATTTCTCATTCGCTTCGAATTGGAGGTCTTTGCCGAACTGTGGAAGTCCGATCAGATGGACACGTATCGCTTGACTCGTGATTCGTTCGAGAACGGATTGGAGCATGGTCGCTCCGTTCAGTCGGTTCTGTCGTTTCTAGAGAACTGCTCGCTGACGGGAGTACCGGGGCATGTACGCGATGCAATCGAAATGTGGGGTCGTCAATACGGAAGAGTTCAGTTCGCAGAAGTCATTCTGCTTCGTTGTACAGATGCGGATACAGCCCAGGCTGTACAGTGCGCAATGGACAGCTCTGAGCCGCTCAAAAGATGGCTTATTCCCGTAGGTGCCCTCGATTATATTGTCGATCGGGAACATGTTGATGAAGTATCCAATCAGCTGACTCGCTTCGAGCTGCCGCCCTTGCAGCGCTGGGGTGGAGAAGAGCGGATGCGCATGCCATGCCTTTGGCAGGATGAGGTACGCGAACAAGAAGAACTGGAAGCAGATCATGAAGGGCCAGTTTACAGTCCATCCTCATTGCAGTATTATGAAATGGATACCGGTTCGATGGCGCAGGATGTTGATGAGAATAGCTACGACGACATTTCCAGCCAATGGACGAAGGCATTGCGGCCCTATCATACTTCAACGAAGCGTGATATGGTGATGGCCGCCATTCGGCATCAGACACAGCTTGAAGTCGAGGAAGAGGGGCGATCGCACGTGATTGTGCCGCTAACCTCGAAGGTGTCTGATGACAAGCGCTGGGCGGTGACAGCTTACGTATTGCCGTGCCTGTCGAGCGACAAGCCTGTCAACCTGTCTCCTGAGAAGTGGGACAAGGTTCGCTTGATCGTACCGGAGGGGCTTCTGTAGGGTTGGACTGCTATATGCCCTCAATCGCAATACTTTTAAGAGAATTGAGCGTGATAACGTGCCAATAGAAGAAAAGCAAGATGTTGCCGATATGGCCGTTCTGCTCACCAATGCATATGAATTAGGCGACATGATCAACCAGTCAATAGAGGTTGCCGATTATGTGATGTGGAAAGAACGCATGGAAGGCAATGAGCAGGTTAAGCAGCTCGTACGCGAATTTGCCCGTAAGAAGGAACGTTTTGAAGAAGCGGAGCGATTTGGTCACTTCCATCCCGATTATCATAAGGCGAAGGATGAAGTGCTCGCTGTACAGCATGAGCTGGAGTCTATAGAAGAAGTATTTCAATTCAAGCAAGCTGAGGAAGCAGTCGATAAGCTGCTGCACAACTTGTCAGAAACAATTGCTCTTGCAGTATCTGAGACGATCAAGGTGCCGAGCAATGATCCACAACCGAAAGGTGGATGTGGGAGCGGCGGTTGCAGCGGCGGCTGCAGCAGTTGTTCATAGCAGCTCGGCTAGGGGAAAGCGAGGAGAGTTATGATTCCTGAACGGACGGGGTATATCATTTGGGTAAACGATGTGAAAGCAGCGCGCAACTTGGATAAATACGGAACGCTTCACTATGTATCGAAGAAGATGCAGTATGCTGTTCTTTATGTAAATGCGGAGAAGGCAGAAGAGACGGTCAAAAATGTGAAACGCTTGAATTACGTGAAGAAGATTGAGCGCTCGTATCGAAATGAGATTAAAACGGAATACAGTAAGGATGTTCCAGACAAAACTCGTTTTTACGGTATGTAAAATCAGATTAGAGCAGAATAGCAGAACTCTCCATTCTATTTGGAGGGGGCTGCTATTTTTTTGTAATTTCTGATTTTATGTTAAAGATTTCCTAAAATGAAGGAAAAAGTTCTGTCTTGAACTTGTGAACAGTTGGCGCATCATGTAATATATTGGGTATATGTACATAGATATAAAGACCTAACATGGTGGAGAGTGGTGAAGCCAATGAGAGATAAAGTAATGAATCGATGGAGCACCTATGAACCTTTCTATGTGTTGTTAGGCGATAAGAAAGTAGCCAATGTTGTCATTACGAATCATGCACGGGCTCGCTGGAATGATCGTATCGCGAAGGAAGAGGCGGATATTGAGTCTATAGCAGCGTTCATATGGGACAGCTTGAAGCAGAATCGGATCATCTCTTACTACCGTAATGAGCAGGATGTGTTCTTAATCGATGATGATTTGGTTGTGGTAGCAGAGTTCGTGGAATCGGACACGGAGTTCGATTTGGCAGGTGATCCATTGTCTAAGATGATTATCGTTACCTTTCTCGGCAAGATGTCGGAGACGATGGAACTGCGTGATTTGAAGACATATTATTCATGGCTGCGGCATTCGCGGCGCATGACGTTGGTGAAGAATAGCCGCAAACATAGATGAATGCTTCTCCGAGTTGCATCGCATATATAATAGGCCAATCAGATTATCTGATTGGTTTTTTTGATTTGGCAACAGCATCGAGCTGAGTTGGTGCCGGCATGATATCAGTGGGAGGAGAAGTCTTATTGCATCTTACGGATTTACGCTATAATAGAGCAGAAGAGTTAGGAAAGAGGGGAAAGGCGTATGGGGTTGAACTTTCATCAGCTGCATATTTTCTATAACGTCGCAACAAGAGGAAGCTTCTCGGCTGCTGCGCAAGCGCTGCATATGACCCAGCCGGCGGTAACGATGCAGATTCAGGCATTGGAAGAGTATTTCGGAACGAAGCTGCTGCACCGTTCTACGAAGAAGCTGCAATTGTCTGAGGCGGGCCATAAGCTGTTCCCTTATGCACAGCGTTGTATGGAGCTTGTTCGTGAAACAGAGGAAATGATGTCAAATTATACACTCGACTTGCATGGCAAGCTTGTGCTTGCAGCGAGTTTGACCATTGGTGAATATATGTTGCCGCCGTTCCTCGGTCATTTTGCCAAGCTGCACCCGCATTTGGACATCCATATGCGCGTGATGAACAGCTCACAAATTGTAGAGGGGATTCGCAGTCAACAGCTGCATCTCGGGCTCGTGGAAGCTCCGGTAGCGGATAATGACATCCATGTCGAGCCGATTATGGAGGATGAGCTGCTGCTGGTTGTGCCGCGGGATCACTCGCTGGCAGCGGTCAGTGAAGTGAAGCTTGAGGATGTGCTGTCTTATCCATTTGTGCTGCGGGAAATGGGATCGGGTACGCGCATTGTGATGGAGGAAGCGCTTCGCCAGCAGGGAGTTGACCCAGAGAAGCTCCATGTTGTGATGGAGCTAGGAAGCACGGGAGCGGTGAAATCTGCTGTAGAGGCAGGAATTGGCGTAACGATGCTGTCGCCGTATGTTGTACGGCATGAAGAAGCGCTCGGGCTGCTGAAGACTGTTCGCATTCAGCAGGTGAACATGAAGCGACAATTTTATGCGGTTCATGCCCAAGCGGATCTGCTGTCGCTGCCTGCGACGGCACTGCTGACGATGCTGCGCAATCGACATGATAAGGAGCTATTACGATGAATAAGCATGAGGATGACATTCAAGTGGATGAGACGATGTTGTTTGCAAGACAAGGAATGGGCGGTTCTAGTGTCGAGCCAGGCGGGGCGGATCTGCATACCCATACGATAGCTTCCGATGGGATGACATCGCCTGCCTATAATGTGCGGCTCGCCCATTTAGCGGGTCTGAGGGCTCTGGCGATTACCGATCATGACACGGTGCTTGGTGTGCCTGAAGCGATTGAGGCCGGCGCACAGTATGGCATTCACATCGTACCGGGGGTTGAGATCAGTACGGTGGAAGAAGGAATTGATATTCATGTGCTTGGTTATTTCTTAGATATTGAGGATGCGGGATTGCTGGAGCGGTTGGCTGATTTGAGAGCTGTACGGGAGCGGCGCAATGAAATGCTTGTAGCGAAGCTGACGGAGCTGGGAATTCCACTGACGATGGAGGAAGTGGTGTCCGAGCTTGGGCGGCCGCTGTCTCCAGGCGAGACGGTAGGACGCCCCCATATCGCGGATGCCTTGGTTCGCCGAGGCGTTGTTCGTAATATGAAGGAGGCTTTCGATGAGTATTTGGGTGCTGGCGGCAAGGCTTATGTGAACCCGCCGCGCATACGGCCACAAGAGGCAGTGCGGTGGATTCATGAAGCGGGCGGTGCTGCAGTTATGGCACATCCGGGCATCTACCATCGTGATGATCTGGTCATTCAGTTGCTGGATACGGCGCCATGGGATGGCATAGAGGTATGGCATTCGGATCATTCGGAAGAGGACGCGAAGCGTTATAGCGAGATGGCAATTGCAAGAGACTTGCTGCAAACGGCAGGCTCTGACTTCCACGGTGCGCGCAAGGGGGATGTATTCCATGGGGCTTTGGGCGGACGTAGGGTTCATGAGCAAATGGTTCAGCAGCTTCAAGAGCGGTCAGAGCAATATCAAGCGGAGCGAAGAAGCTAAATGAAAATGAACTAAGACCTAGCAAACAAATTCGGGATACTCCTTAACAGGATCAACTTGAACGAATAGAGAAAAAAGACCTGCTGATTAGCAGGTCTTCTTCGTATGTGAGCGGGTTGGTATACTGTGCAAGACTGCGGTTAGCCGCCCTGCTTCACGGTCAGGCTCATGCCCTCAATGCGTTTTGCATCAGGGGTAATGAATAACGTTTTCTGACGTTCGTAGATGACGAACCCAGGTTTGGCTCCGTTAGGCTTCCGCACATGGCGGATAAGTGTATAGTCAACAGGCACCTGGCTGGAATGCTTCGCCTGACTGAAATAAGCGGCAAGCTGGGCTGCTTCCTCTAATGTCGCATCTCCGAACTGTTCGCTGCGTATGACAACATGTGATCCAGGGATATCCTTGGTGTGCAGCCAGGTATCGTTTGGCTTGCCGAGGCGATTGGTTACATATTCATTTTGTAAATTATTTTTACCTACGTAGATTGGAATGTCTTCCGATGACGTGTAGCAATAGATGGTTGGACGTCCATCCTTCTTCTTCCGCTTGTCCTTGCGGCCCCGGTCACGCAAGTAGCCTTGGCCAACAAGCTCCTCTCGAATTTCCTGCGCATCTTGCACCGTTGCATCCTCCAACTGCTGCATAAGCGTTTCAAAATAGCGATTTTCCTCTTTGGCAGCAGACATTTGTTCTTGGACGACGGCGATGCTGTTTTTAGCTTTATTATATTTTTTGAAATAACGCTGTGCATTGTCTGAAGGAGTGAGCAGCGGATCAAGCGGTATCGTCATGGACGCACCGTTCTCATCGTAATAATTGATGAGTGTGATATCTCTATCACCCTTCGTAATCATATGCAGGGATGCAAATAACAGCTCACCCATAATGCGTAATCGATCCGCATCCTGTGCCTCATTAAGCGTTTCCTCTAATTTGTCGAGTTTCTTCGCATTCTTCGTATGCTCCTGTTGCAGGAAGCGGAACAAATCGCCAACACGCTGCTTAATCATGTCGCGCTCGGCCTTGTCCCCATAAAAGTGCTCCATACAGTCACTCATTGTATCGAAGTATCGAGCTTCCCCGTGAATATGGGTAATATTCAGCGCTGAAAAATACGTTTTTCCGCGTTCATCTGCAAGCAGGGTAGGCTTGTACCGCTGATTAGCGACATCGTCCATTGCTTGGAGAAAGGCTTCGCTCAGGTGCTGGGCTAATGTTTCCGGTGTACGCGTCTCCTCGGTGGATTCCGTGGCGGTTGGTACAGCGTACAATCCTGTACGCCATACGATCTCATCGGCCAATCGTGGGCTTACACCCGAGAAGTGCTGGACAAGCCATTTGGACAAATATTTGGAGTCGATGCGTTGTTCCGGTTGTTTCGCTGACTCTTCCGCTTGCTCCACAAACATGGATAGGAAGGTAGCGGGTTCCACGCTCAGCGGATCCAGTTTGTGCTGTTCAGGCGGTGCCGTATATGTGAATCCAGGCATGACGATGCGGAAGCTGCTGATGGCAGGAGTGACATGATGAATGCCGTCAATAATGGTGTATGATGACGGTTCAACAATGATAATGTTACTGTGTCTGCCTGTAAGCTCAATGATGATCTTCTTCAGCGATTCATCTCCAAGCTCATCCCGCGAACGAACGGTAATATGTACAATACGTTCCCGGCCAATCTGCTCGATCTTCTCAATAACGCCGCCCTCGCAATGTTTGCGCATGAGCATGCAGAACATTGGCGGTTCCGGCGGGTTCATGTACGAATGCTCTGTAAAATGAATGCGCGGATACGTTGGGTTGGCGGAGAGCAGCAGTTTGCGATTTTTGCCTCCCGTTCGGATATGCAGAATCAAGTCGTGTTCGGTAGGTTGATATAATTTAAGAATGCGAGCGCCTACCGTCTGTTGCAGTTCATCGACGAGGGCACGGGTTACAATTCCATCTAATGACATTATGAACTAACTCCTGTCTATCGAAATTCAATTCCTCGGCAAGCCTGCCGCAGCAAGCGGTATATCTAAGCATATGCTCTACATATACCGTGCTTCGTTCTAGTAGCGGGAACTGATCATCCTTCATTTGTGAACAAAAGCGCATATGACGGACGTCAATATGCTGTATCTCCTATCATGCCATACTTTTAATGAAAACTTAAGTGTCTCTTGGATCGTTGGGATATTTTTGAACTCGTCCGAATACCTATAGCGTAGAGGTTGTCTGCTTGGACACTGTTGCAAGGGTTTCATACGGAACAATAACGGGAATGGAAAGGGGTACGAACCATGGATCAAATGAAGTGGCACCAGGCATCTTCGGAGCAACTGCTTCAAGCGCTGGGAGTCCACAGGGAAGAAGGGCTCACTGAAGAAGAAGCGGCGTCTCGCCAAACGCGTTTTGGGCATAATGAGCTGTCAGAAGGAGAGCGCATCTCGCCGATCACCTTGTTTTTGAACCAATTTAAAGATTTCATGGTACTGGTGCTTGCCGGTGCTACGCTCGTATCCGGGATACTCGGAGAGTATCTTGATGCCATAACGATTATTGCAATCATTACGCTGAATGCTGTACTCGGTTTCATTCAAGAATTCCGAGCGGAGCGATCGCTTCATGCATTGAAGCAGATGTCTGCGCCTACGGCCAATGTGCTTCGCAATAAGCAAGTGCGCAGTGTGCCTGCGAGTGAGCTTGTACCCGGTGACATCGTGCTTCTGGAGAGCGGAGATCGTGTGCCTGCCGATATTCGCTGGATTGAGGCGAACAGCTGTTATGCTGAGGAATCAGCCTTGACGGGAGAGTCAGTACCTGTCGGCAAGCATGCCAAGCCGATAGACAAGGAAGATATCCCGTTAGGAGACATGAAGAATATCGGATTCATGGGCACAATGGTTACCCGAGGCTCTGGCAAAGGCGTTGTTATTCGAACTGGTATGGACACTGAGATGGGGAAAATCGCAGATCTGATCGAAAACACCGAATCGATGGAAACTCCGCTGCAGCATCGTCTTGAGCAATTAGGCAAAATTCTAATTATCGTCGCCCTTCTAGTGACGGTTGTGGTTGTGGCTGCTGGTATTATGCATGGACAACCCACGATGACGATGTTTTTGGCGGGTGTCAGCTTGGCCGTTGCTGCAATTCCTGAAGGATTGCCAGCGATCGTAACGATTGCGCTAGCCCTGGGTGTTCAGCGCATGATTAAGCGCAAGGCTATCGTTCGCAAGCTGCCGTCTGTGGAGACGTTAGGGTGCGCTTCTGTCATATGCTCGGACAAAACAGGAACACTTACGCAGAATAAGATGACGGTAACCCGCATATGGACAGGTGGTCGTTCACTTGAAGTTAGCGGGGAAGGATTTGAGCCGACTGGACAAATTACGGAACTAGGCAAGCAGTTGGATTTGAAGCATGATCAGTCGCTGCGCCGAGTGCTGCAGATCAGTGCATTGTGCAATAATGCCACCCTTATCGAATCTTATCCGACCGAACAACAAGCCGCTCCGACTGAACGTAAAAAAGGGAAGAACGGTAAGCAAGCTGCGGGCAAAGAAAAGGAAGAGCTGAGGCCGATCTGGGACATTAAGGGTGATCCAACAGAAGGAGCACTGGTTGTACTGGCTGCGAAGTTAGGGATGACGCCGCAGTCATTGTCCGCCGTGTATGAACGCGTTGGAGAAATTTCCTTTGACTCGGATCGCAAGCGGATGTCTGTCATTGTGAAGCATCAGGGTGGTCGTCTCGCTTTGGTAAAGGGTGCGCCTGATGTGCTGCTGGAACGGTGCAGCTATGCACTGTGGGATGGCAAGGTCGTTCCATTCACGGCGACATTGAAGCAGAAGGCATTAGCAGCGAACGAAGCTATGGCGAAGCAGGCGCTCCGTGTACTGGGGCTTGCCTATCGTGAAATGAAACCCAGTGAAGATGCGGAGAATGAATCTGCAGTGGAATCCCAGCTCGTGTTCGCAGGATTAGCGGGTATGATTGATCCGCCGCGCCGCGAGGCAAGAGAAGCCATTGCTATCTGCAGACGTGCTGGAATTAAGACGGTTATGATTACGGGTGATCATCAATTAACTGCAGAAGCGATCGCCAATCAGCTCGGCATCATCCCGCGCGGCGGATTAACGATGAGCGGAGTGCAGCTTGCTATGATGGATGATGATGCACTGGATAAGGTCGTGGACAATGCCTATGTATATGCGAGGGTTTCGCCAGAGCATAAGCTAAGAATCGTAAAGGCATTACAGCGCAAGGGTCATGTTGTGGCGATGACAGGGGACGGTGTTAATGATGCTCCTGCCATTAAGGCTGCAGATATCGGCATTGCGATGGGGAAAACAGGTACCGATGTAACCAAAGAAGCCTCATCGCTCATCCTGAGCGATGATAATTTTGCAACGATCGTAGCGGCTATTGAGGAAGGACGCGGCATTTACGAGAATATTCGCAAATTTATACGATACTTACTAGCTTCGAACGTAGGGGAAATATTAGTCATGTTCCTTGCCATGATACTAGGACTTCCCTTGCCGCTTGTACCGATACAAATTTTATGGGTGAATCTGGTGACTGACGGGCTGCCTGCAATGGCGCTCGGCGTCGATCAGCCTGAGAAGGATTTAATGGAGCATCGGCCGCGGTCTGCAAAGGAAAGTATCTTCTCACGGAGATTGGGTTGGAAAATTATTAGCCGAGGCATCTTGATTGGGGTATGTACGTTAATCGCATTTTGGCTTACATGGAGTACGGATCCAGACAGTGCTGCACAGCTTACGAAGGCTCAATCCGTTGCATTTGCGACACTCGTACTAGCCCAGCTTATCCATGTGTTTGATTGCCGAAGCTCTCGTTCGATTTTCCATCGGAATTTCTTCCAGAACCGCTACTTGGTGCTGGCAGTTGCCTCCTCGGTTGTGCTTCTGCTTGGTGTGCTCTATATCGAGTCGTTGCAGCCAATATTCAAGACGGTTCCGCTCAACTTCAGAGATTGGGCGATTACATTTGTTATGGCTGGAATTCCAACCTTCTTGATGGGGATCGGATCAGTCCTGACCGGCAAGAAGTCGGGACGGCCAAGTGGGGCGAATCCCGCTTTTACCTCCAATCGAAGAGCGGCTTGAAGTTGGTAAATGTTGAAGAATGTATTTATGCAAAAAGTGCAAATATTACTCCACTAGGTTTATAGATTAATGAGCCTTGATTCGGTAAACTTTGAGTTGTTATGAATGACTAAAATGTGGTCAATAATGCAAACTGAGTTTGCCGTATGAAAGGTTGATTACGATGGAATTTACAAAGATGCATGGACTCGGCAATGACTTCGTTATTGTTCATGGAGAGCAGGAGCTTCCAGCTAACGTATCTGAGTTGGCGGTTGCAGTCTGTAATCGCCATTTCGGTATTGGTGCTGACGGTCTTGTATATATATTGCCTTCTGAATCTGCTGATGTGAGAATGCGAATTATTAATTCGGATGGGTCAGAAGCTGAACAGTGCGGTAATGCGATTCGATGTGTCTCGACCTATGTCGTGGAGCATGGATATGTGAAGCGAGATGAGCTTACGATCGAGACTCAGGCTGGTGTGCAGCATGTTCAGATCATTCGTGAGGACGGATGCGTCCATGCTGTGCGTGTAGATATGGGAGAGCCAGTGCTTGAAGGGCTGCAGATACCGACGGTATTTGATAAGCCTGCTGTCATTGACCAGCCAATTGAAGCAGGCGGCCACGCTTTTACGTTTACGGCAGTATCTATGGGTAATCCACACTGTGTCATCTATGTGGATGATGCAGCAACGTTCGATATCCAAGGATGGGGGCCGCTGTTGGAGAGTCACTCTTATTTTCCGCGGAACATCAATGTAGAGTTTGTCTCTATTCATACACGCGATCATGTCACGATGCGAGTATGGGAGCGGGGAGCAGGGGCTACCCTAGCATGTGGAACAGGCGCTTGCGCGACGCTCGTATCGAGTGTGCTTAATGGGTTGACGGACAGAGCGGTAACCGTATCGCTTGCAGGAGGAGACTTATTTATTGAATGGAATGCGGGGAATAATCATGTCTACATGACAGGACCTGCAACATTTGTATTTGATGGTGTATGGGAGTAAGGAACTTAATAAACAGGATGAGATAAGAACATGAGGGGTCAGCTGTAGTGGATGCAGCGGGCCTCTTTTTTATGCTGTGATGTACGTATAACACAGTATTTTGGTGGAAATTCTATGAGTTTTTCAAAAAAAGACGAACAAAATGGGCGATTTTACTTGATGAACCGCGGTTTCTTGATAGAATGTTTACTAAGCAAGTTACTACTATATACAGAGGATTCACCAACGATGGGAGATTGGGGTGCGAGACAGGATGAAGAACTTTCGGGAAGCACTGCACGAGCAAATCATAATTGGCGATGGTGCAATGGGGACGTATTTGTATCAACTTGGGTATCCTGTTGGTATCTCGTATGAAATACTGAATGTCACCGATCCAGATGTGATCCGCAATATCCATAAGCAGTATGTGGATGCAGGTGCGGGCCTGCTAGAGACGAATACATTCACTGCGAATCGGGAGAAGCTCTACAGACATGGCAAAGAGCATCTCGTTAAGGATATTAATAGAGCGGCTGTCCGCCTTGCCCGTGAAGCAGCAGGAAATCAAGCTTATGTGATAGGTGCGCTTGGTTCTATTCGAGCAGGTAAACGTGAGAATGTTCATACCAACCAAGTCATTCGAGATTATCATGAACAGATGTCGGCCATGCTGGAAGAAGGCGTTGACGGCATTATGTTTGAGACCTTCTACGATCTGGAAGAAATGCGTCTTGCCTTGCAAGTGGTGCGTGAACTGGATCAAGATGTTCCTGTAATCTGTCAATTCGCCGTGGAGGAATCTCGCAGAACGAAGGATGGCAAGAGCTTGCTGGAAGCATTCCGCGTCTTGCGTGACGATGGAGCGGATGTAGTAGGCTTGAACTGCCATATGGGTCCGAATGGCGTGCTGCGTGCGCTAGAGGGTGTTCAAGGGCGTATCGACCTGCCGTTGTCTGCATTCCCAAATGCAGGTCTGCCTGATTATGTCGATGGACGCTACAACTTCGTTGCATCCGCAGAATATATGGCGCAAAGCGCGGTTAAATTCGTGCAGATGGGTGCTCGGATTGTCGGCGGCTGCTGCGGAACGACACCTGAACATGTTGCGGCGATCGTAGAAGCACTTCGGGATGTGGAAGTTCCTGAGCTCCCTGTGCAGCCTGTGGAAAGCATCATTATTGAAGAGGAATCAGAATCTATGCTTTGGCAAGACGGTGCTGCTTGCTACGACGGCTGTGATCATGGACACGATGCTGAGGAATCAATAGTCGATATGGTGCGATCCCGTCATACAGTCATCGTGGAGCTGGATCCGCCTCGTGATCTGGATGTATCGAAGTTCATGAAGGGTGCGCAGGTATTGAAGGAGGCGGGGATTGACGCTCTGACGTTGGCAGATAATTCGCTTGCCGTTACCAGAATGAGCAACTTGGCTCTTGGTTACATGGCACTTGATAAAGTCGGCATTCGCCCGCTTGTCCATATTGCATGCCGAGATCGCAATCTGATAGGAACTCAGTCCCACATGATGGGCCTTCATGCACTTGGCATTGACCATGTGCTCGCTGTAACGGGAGATCCAGCCCGATTCGGTGATCTTCCTGACTCGAGCTCGGTATACGACATGACCTCTTTCGAGATCATTCGGATGATTAAGCAGTTGAATAGCGGTCTCGCATTCTCAGGCAAGCCGCTCAAGCAGAAGGCGAAGTTCGTCGTTGGCGGCGCATTCAATCCGAATGTGAAGCATCTGGATAAAGCGATTGCGCGTTTGGAACGGAAAATCGAGGCCGGCGCGGATTACATTATGACGCAGCCCGTCTATGATAAAGAGTTAATTGTACGGATAGCAGAAGGTACGAAACATCTTAATGTACCAGTCTTTATCGGGATTATGCCGCTTGCGAGCGGACGCAATGCTGAATATCTCCACAATGAGGTTCCCGGTATCGAACTGTCCGATGAAGTACGTAGTAGAATGAGCGGATTAGAAGGGGAAGCTGGGCGCAAGGAAGGGGTCGCCATCGCGAAGGAACTGCTGGATGTCGCGCTTACCCATTTTAAGGGCATCTATTTCATGACACCGTTCATGTTCTATGAAATGACAGCCGAATTGACCCAGTATGTATGGGAAAAAGCGGAACGCCAGGCAGACCCCTTGTATCGTCTGACATAATCAATTAAAATAGGGTAATGGATGTGGTGCCCGTGGTCTATAGTATGACTGGTTACGGTCAGTCTACCCGCGAGATTGGCGGGTACAAGATAACGATTGAAGCGAAGTCTGTTAACCATCGTTACTGCGAAGCTGTGCTTCGCTTGCCGAGAGAATGGACATGCTATGAGGATCGTCTTCGGCGCATCGTTCAGCAGAAGGTTAGTCGCGGCCGAATCGATGTGTTTATGAATAAGGAGCGGAACGGCGAGGTTAAGTCGGTTGTGGAATTGAATCGGCAAACGCTCGAAGCGTATCTTCAAGCTTCTGCGAAAGTTCAAAGTGAGTATGGTGTAGCGGGAGATTTGTCGGTTACCGACTTGCTCTCGCTTCCTGATTTGTTCACGGTTAGAGAGTTAACCTCTTGGTCGGAGGAGGAGCTTGCTGCTTCTCTGGAATCGGGATTGCTGGAAGCAATGGATGGATTGTGCAGGATGCGCGCCATGGAAGGCAGCCACCTCAACCGAGATTTGGCGGAACGACTGAGCCGGTTGGAATTGCTCCATTCGGAACTCACAGAATGGGCTCCGGTCGTTGTGACCGATTATCGAGCGAAACTGAATCAACGTATCGAACAACTGTTGGATGCCAGTTTTCCAATGGACGAGCATAAGCTTGCACTGGAAGTGGCACTGTTTGCGGAACGCTCCAACATTGATGAAGAACTGACGCGGCTGAAGAGCCATTTCGAACAGTTCAGACGACTGCTCGAAAGTAATGAAGCGATAGGACGCAAGCTTGATTTTCTTGTACAAGAAATGAACCGCGAAACGAACACCATCGGCTCCAAGGCGAATCATTTGGAAATAACGAACCGCGTCGTTGAAATGAAAGCGGAGCTGGAGAAAATTCGCGAACAAGCAGCGAATATTGAATAAATTGTGGAGCGCTCGAAAGTAGAGGGAGGACCTGTAATGGCGATTAAGCTAATCAATATCGGATTTGGTAATATCGTATCTGCCAACCGGATCATTTCGATTGTGAGCCCGGAATCGGCTCCAATTAAACGAATCATTCAAGAGGCTCGAGACCGTCATATGCTGATTGACGCTACATACGGCCGACGTACGCGTGCCGTAATTATTACGGACAGTGACCATGTCATTTTGTCCGCTGTGCAGCCTGAAACGGTAGCTCACCGTCTATCTACAAAGGATGACGACAACGACGAATAAGATGGAGACGAAGATGAAGAAGGGGTTATTGATTGTGCTGTCCGGCCCATCTGGCGTCGGTAAGGGCACAGTATGCAAAGCTTTACTGAAGAAAACCAACGATCTTACTTATTCCGTGTCTGCAACGACACGCGAGCCGCGTGCCGGCGAAGTAGACGGTGTGAATTATTTCTTCAAATCACGCGAGGAATTCATGCAGATGATCGAGGAAGATCGTTTGCTTGAATATGCGGAATACGTAGGTAACTATTACGGAACACCATGTGACTTCGTTGAACAGAAGTTGACTGAAGGCCGTGATGTTATTTTGGAAATCGAAGTGCAGGGTGCAATGAAGGTGAAGGAGAAATTCCCGAACGGAATTTTCATCTTCTTGCTCCCGCCGTCGCTCGACGAGCTGAAGGATCGCATTCGTGGTCGCGGTACAGAGCAGGAGCACGTAATCGATTCCCGGATGAATGTAGCCGTTGAAGAGATTGCGTTAATGGAGAACTATGATTACGCGGTCGTTAACGACGAGATTGATCTTGCGTGCAAGCGTATAGAGAGCATCATCATTGCCGAACATTGTAAGATTGGGTCTCAAGAATAAGCTGCAGCAAGGCGCACTTTCATTGGAAGTGTGCCTTGTCACGGTTGTTAGAAGAGAGCGGCTTCTACAACGTAGATAAACGGCATATATTGTCTGCTGGGCGTCTGCGTCAGAAGCGAAGATACGAAAAAAGGAGTGCTGAACCATGCTTTATCCTTCCATTGATGAATTGATGAAAAAGGTTGACAGTAAATATTCTTTGGTAGTTGCAGCTTCACGCCGTGCGCGCCAATTGCGTGAAGGCGGTCGTACGGAATTGAAAAACCCAAAATCCCATAAACAAGTGGGCGTGGCTTTGGAAGAAATTTATGGCGATTACATTCACACAGAGCAAGACCACAGTCAGCTTCAACCAGGTGAATAAACACAACTGCAAATGCGAGCTGGAAGGCTCTTGGTCAGAGAATGAGGCACGAGTTGACCAGTGGCGCATAGCAGGACGGAAGTTCATACAAGTTTGAAAAAGGATAACAACCGCAAGGTTGTTATTTTTTTCAAGAAGAAGGAACAAGGAAGTACTGTAATAGCAATAATTCCTAAAGAATGATACGTTCGGCGGCATATTGGGCCGATTAATCGCCATGCAGTATGGTCATGAATCGCTAGCGGCTAAGGGGATTTCGGCATGTCGGCTGAACGGAAAGGCGGGATACAATGTTGCAAGGGAAAACGATAGTGCTCGGAGTTACTGGAGGCATTGCCGCTTATAAAGCTGCTGCCTTGTGCAGCAAGCTGAAGCAGGAAGGTGCAGAGGTTCACGTCATTATGACGAAATCGGCAACGGAATTCATTACCGAGTTGACTTTCCAAACGCTATCTCGTCATCTCGTATATACAGATACGTTTGACGAGAGGGATGCATCTGTCGTCTCTCATATTGACTTGGCGGATCGGGCTGATCTGATTCTGGTAGCACCTGCAACAGCGAATGTAATTGGGAAGATGGCACACGGGCTTGCGGATGATATGCTGACGACAACGCTGCTTGCAACGACGGCTCCTGTCATTGTTGCGCCAGCGATGAATGTACATATGTATGTCCATCCTGCAGTTCAGCATAACATGGGGATGCTGCGCGAGCGTGGAGTCCACTTCATAGAGCCAGAAGAGGGCCTCCTCGCCTGCGGCTATACAGGCAAGGGAAGAATGGCAGAGCCCGAGCATATCATCGAGCAGCTCAAACAGTGGATGCCTTCCAACAAGCTGCCTGAGAGATTCGGGCCGAGCAATGTGATGACAAGCGTCAAGGCGAATGGCTCTGGCGTACCGCCAGAAGCTGCTGCACAAGAAGAACTGCTTCTATATGGAAAAACGGTACTTGTCACAGCAGGTGGAACTGTTGAACGTATTGACCCCGTTCGCTATATAACGAATGATTCCTCAGGCAAGATGGGATTTGCTATCGCAGAGGCGGCGCGAAATATGGGGGCTCAGGTGGTCGTAGTGGCGGGACAAACGCAAGTATGCCCGCCAGAAGGGGTAACGATTGTCCGCGTGGAATCCACACAGGATATGTACGAGGAAGTCATGAGCCGCTATCCAGAGATTGATCTGGTTGTGAAGACAGCAGCAGTTGCGGACTATCGTCCGGTCGCACGGGCACCTCAAAAGTTGAAAAAGACTGGGGAACGTCTCATCATTGAGTTGGAACGGAACCCGGATATTTTAGAAGAGCTTGGGCGCCAAAAGTCGAAGCAATTCCTCGTTGGCTTTGCCGCAGAGACAGAGCATGTTGATCAATACGCGGCAGATAAGCTGCGCCGCAAACGGCTTGATCTCATCGTTGCGAATGATGTATCGCGATCAGAAGGTGGATTTGGATCTGATAACAATGAGGTATCGATTTATGACGCGGAAGGTCTTGTAGAACGAATTCCGCTTATGGCGAAGAGCGGGGTTGCGAAGCGTATATTGCAGTTGGCTGCATCGAGAATGAAGGATCCGACCCGGGTGCTGGCAGGCGCTGAAGAGGTGCATCCGATTGAGTAGTGAACATGACTGGATGCCTGCACATGAGCCTTTGTTCCATGCGGTGGGGGCCACAGTCTTGGATGAAGGAACTCGCTGCAATGTGGCTCAGGTCATTGTTGATGTATCTAGCAAGGCAACGAATCGCCCATTTGATTATGCAGTGCCGCAGGATATGGAGGCATGGCTCGAAATTGGCAGCAGGGTTGGGGTTCCTTTTGGCGGGAGAACCGTACAAGGATTCGTCATCGGACTGTCAGATACGACGGATGTGCCGAAGTCTAGATTGAAGCCCATCCAGCAGCTGCTCGACATTGTCCCTCCTCTGCGTCCTGATTTGGTGCAGCTTGCGAAGTGGATGAGTGACCGCTATGTATGTACTTTGACGGCAGCGCTGCAGGTTATGATTCCCGGCGCAATGAAGGGCAAACGGGAGAAGGCCGTTCAACTTGGGGAAGATGCGGTGTTGTATATGCATCACACACGCCTTCATGAAGAGCAGATGAAGGCTGACGATCCTTCAATTGTGGACACGCAGCTTCCCGATCAACTTGAGCTTATGCCGCATAAACTGCTTGCGGACAGCCTCACCGCTGAACTGCTTGCTTATGTAGAACGGAACGAGCCAATCGCTGCCGATAAGCTGCTGCAGGCATTCCCAGCCGGAGCCGCCCTAATCAAAGAGGCGATGCAGCACGGGTGGCTCGTGGAGACAGAGCGAATTAAAGATCGTATCGGCGTGAAGAAGCTGAAGCGTGTTCGCCTTGCTGTGGAACCGGATCAGGCTGAGCAAGCAGCGGTGGAGATTGGCGCTCGCGCTCGCCGTCAGCAGGAATTGCTTCGGCAGCTTCTTGAATTCGGCGGGGAACTTCCACTTCGCTCGCTCAATGCTTCTGCGGTGAAAGCCTTGGAAGGCAAAGGATTGATTGTCGTCGACGAGGTTGAGGTTATGCGTGATCCATACGCCGACCGGCGCTTCAAGCCGACTCAGCCGCTGCCTCTAACAGAAGAGCAGCAGGGCGTTCTAAGCCGAATTACCGAAATGCTGGATGAGGGCTGTGCACAATCATTTCTTCTCCACGGCGTGACCGGAAGCGGCAAGACAGAAGTATACTTGCAGGCAATCGACCGCTGTCTCCGTTCCGGCAGACAAGCGATCGTGCTGGTACCGGAAATATCACTGACCCCTCAAATGGTAGAGCGGTTCAAGGGACGATTCGGCTCAAAGGTGGCTGTTATGCACAGTCGCCTGTCCCAAGGGGAGCGTTACGATGAGTGGAGGAAAATACGAGAGCGGCGCGTTCAGGTCGCGATTGGAGCGCGTTCTGCCATATTTGCTCCATTTGAGCATATCGGTCTTATCATTATGGATGAAGAACATGAAACCTCTTATAAGCAGGAGGAGACACCGAAGTATCATGCCCGCGATGTCGCCGTAGAGCGAGCTAGACTGCATGACGCCGTTGTTGTGCTTGGATCAGCGACGCCTTCTATGGAGACGTATTACGCGGCCAAGCTTCATGGATATGAAGCTCCGCCGTCAGGGCTGGAGCCGCCTGCTTGGGATTTGGCTCCGCTGGCCATGCCAACCCGCGTTGGTGGCAGAGCGCTTCCGCCCGTGACGATTGTGGATATGCGTGAGCAGCTGAAGATAGGCAATCGCTCGATGTTCAGCGCTCCGCTGGAGAAGGCGCTGGAGGAGCGGATCGAACGGGGAGAGCAGACAGTTCTGCTGTTGAATCGACGTGGTTACTCCACATTCGTGATGTGCCGGACGTGTGGGTATGTTGCCCAATGTCCTGAATGTGATATTTCGCTGACTTATCATATGAAGTCTGGGCATATGCGCTGTCATTATTGTGGGTACGCGGAACGGGCACCAGTCGTCTGTCCCTCATGCGAAAGCGAGCATATACGCTACTTTGGCACAGGGACACAGCGTGTTGAAGAGCAGCTAGCCAAGCGTTTTCCGGGCATACGTGTCATTCGGATGGACGTGGACACGACGACGGAGAAGGGATCGCATGAACGTCTGCTAGCCCAGTTCGGTGAACGCAAGGCAGATGTACTGCTGGGGACACAGATGGTCGCGAAGGGACTTGATTTCCCTTATGTGACACTGGTAGGTGTTATCGCTGCGGATTCTGCGCTGCACATGCCGGACTTCCGAGCGGCGGAGAAGACATTCCAGCTTCTTACGCAGGTCGCAGGCCGTGCTGGCAGACATCAGCTGCCAGGCGAAGTAATTGTGCAGACGTATGCACCGGAACATTATTCCATTACCCATGCTGCCCAGCATGATTACTCGGCTTTCGCCTCAGATGAGCTAAGGCATAGAAGGCAGCAGATGGTTCCGCCTTTTTGTCGATTGGCCTTGCTCTCTATGACCCATGAACAGCTTCCGCTGCTCGTGCGTGTCGCAGAGAACGCTGCCCTGCGGCTAAAGGAGCTGGCTGAGCAGCGAGGATGGCTTCATGGGCTGAACGAAGCAGCCAACGCGGTTGAGATCTTAGGGCCAGTTGCTTCTCCAATTCCGCGAATTAAGAACCGCTACCGGTTCCAATGCATTATCAAGAGCAGAGGAAATGTTGATTTGTCCTCCTTGATGGCAGATGCGATGACGGAGTTCGACATGGTCTCCAAAGAACAGGATGTATGGTTCAATGTAGATATCGACCCGCAAATGATGATGTAGGGATGAATAAAAAGCACTGAGCATTTGTCATCAGTGTATACGGTGAATAAACTATAAATAAACGATTCAAAAAGGAAGGTGTGCCCGATGGCATTACGAATTATTGTACACGAACCAGATGAGGTTTTGCATCAAATAGCAAAGGAAGTTCCTAAGATTACGCCGAATATTCAGAAGCTGCTGACAGATATGGCAGATACGATGTACCATGCTGAAGGTGTCGGACTTGCTGCACCGCAGATCGGTATCTTGAAGCGTGTCATTGTTGTAGATGTCGGCGATGAGCATGGATTGATCGAGATGGTGAACCCTGTTATCCTGTCTGCGGAAGGGGAACAGCTTGGCCCAGAAGGCTGCTTGAGCATTCCAGGAATCAATGGCGACGTACTCCGCCATCAGAAAATCACGGTAAAAGGGCTTGACCGCAATGGCCGTGAAATTACGGTCGAAGCTGAAGATTTCTTGGCGCGTGCATTCCAGCATGAGATCGACCATTTGAACGGTGTATTGTTCACCGAGATTGCAGAACGGGTATATGAGGTGCCCCGCGAAGGCAGGGAATAAATGATGACGAAGATTGTATTTATGGGGACGCCTGAGTTCGCGGTTCCTTGCTTGGAGAATTTGTTAAAGGAAGGGTACGAAGTTGCAGCGGTGGTTACTCAGCCGGATCGTCCGGTAGGGCGTAAACGTGTGCTGACGCCTACACCAGTGAAGGCTGCTGCGCTGGAGCATGGGATTCCTGTATGGCAGCCTGAGAAGCTTCGTACCTCTACCACGATAGAGGATATTCGCGCTTTGGAGCCGGATCTTATTGTTACTGCAGCTTATGGACAGATTCTGCCGAAGTCTGTGCTTGATATTCCGCGTCTCGGCTGTATTAATGTACACGGTTCACTTCTGCCGAAGTACCGTGGAGGTGCACCAATTCAGCGTTCGATCATGAATGGCGAGCCGGTGACTGGTGTAACGATTATGTATATGGCGGAAGGCATGGATACAGGCGATATGATCAGACCGATTGAAGTGCCGATTACGGATGAGGACAATGCCGGCACGATGTTCCAGAAGTTAAGCGCTGCAGGAGCACAGCTTCTGATCGATACGCTGCCGGATCTAATCGCAGGTCGTATCCAGGCGATACCGCAGCCTCATGAGGAAGCAACTTACGCCCCTAACTTGAAGCGCGAGGATGAGAAGATCGATTGGTCACACTCTGCGCGTGAGATTTTCAATCAGGTTCGCGGCCTTGTACCGTTCTCTGGCGGATTTACGTTGTGGAACGATGAGGTATTCAAGGTGTGGGCTTGTGAGGCGCCGAGCAAGGCAGAGGCTGATGCATCCAAGGGATCGCAGGAGCCGGGAACTGTGTTGACACTTAGCCCACGCGGCATTGAGGTTCAGACAGGTGCAGGCACATTGTGGCTGACCGAGGTTCAGCCTGCTGGCAAGAAGGCAATGGCTGCTAGCGAATTCGTTCGCGGCGGCAAGATGATGCAAGGGATGGTGCTGAAGTGAGCGAGCAGCATTCGGGAGGCGCGAAGAAGCGCAAGACAGCACGCGATGTTGCGCTCGAGGTGCTTGTTCAAGTGGAGAAGGAGCACTCCTACAGCAATTTGCAATTGAACCAGGCACTCCAAGGAGCGAATTTACCGCGAGTTGACGCAGGTCTAGCGACAGAACTTGTATACGGAACGATTCAGCGATTGAATACGATTGATGGTGTGCTGGAGCAGAAGGTGCAGCGTGGTTTGTCCAAGCTTAAGCCGTGGATGCGCAATCTGCTGCGCATGACAGCCTATCAGCTGCATTATCTGGATCGCATTCCTGCCCATGCCGCCATCAATGAAGCGGTTACGATTGCGAAGCGACGCGGTGGACAGTCCATGGGCGGCTTCGCCAATGGAGTGCTGCGAGCGATTATGCGCGAGCCGAATTTATGGGATACTCCTGCTGGTTCAGATCCGGTCTCACGAATTGTATGGGAGCATTCGCATCCGGCTTGGCTTGTCTCCGACTGGGTCGATGCTTACGGGGAAGCAGACACAGCAGCGATGTGTGAGGCGAACAATCGTCCTCCGCACGGTAGCGTACGTGTAAATGCGCTGCGAACGAATCGTGAGAAGCTGCTTGCCGATATGAAGGAGGAAGGCTTGAATGCAATGCCTTCTTCACTTTCGAAGGATGGAATCGTAGCTGAGGGTGCAGGGAATCTGGCGTTAAGCAAGTGGTATCGCAATGGCGAACTGTCTGTGCAGGATGAGAGCTCCATGCTCGTCGTTGAGGCGCTTCGTCCTGAGGCTGGCATGCGAGTGCTGGACTGCTGTGCAGCTCCTGGAGGCAAGACGACACATATTGCGGAGCGAATGGGCAATACGGGTGAGGTAGTGGCTAATGATGTTCATGCTCATAAGGTGGCGCTCATCGCAGATCAGGCTGAACGTCTTGGCTTGACATCAGTAGCGATGATGAATGTGGATGCGTCCACACTAAGCCGCGAACTGCCTTCTGGCAGCTTTGATGCAGTGCTGCTCGATGCACCGTGCACAGGCTTCGGTGTCATTCGACGCAAGCCGGACATTAAGTGGGCCAAGCGTCCTGAGGACGTAGCATCTATTGCTTCCCTTCAAGCTGAGCTGCTTGATCAGGCAGCTCAATTGGTTCGCCCAGGCGGACGCCTCGTCTATTCAACTTGTACGGTTGAGCGTGCGGAAAATGAGGATGTGGTTCGCCGCTTCCTAGCATACGCTGCTGAGGAAGGTTGGGAACTGGATGATACGTGGAAGGCGGCTCTTCCAGCGGAGCCCCTCGCTGCGGCACTGAAGCGGAGCCCGGAAGGCATGCTGCAGGTACTGCCGCATGATGCGGAATCGGATGGCTTCTTCATCGCTTGCCTAAAGAAGCGCAAGTAAGCATATCATCGTGCGAATCGCATGATGTTGATACCTGCATAGGGTGTGAAGCATAAGCCGCAACGCTCAAGACGAGGCTTCTTGAACGTTGCGGCTTTCTTTTTCAAGCCAGGGAAGATCTGCTGCTTGCAACACGCGCTTTTAGCATTTCGCCCATTTGTGGTAAAATAAATCGAACTGCATGATTGAGGAAAGGTAGAGGTTGAACAAACGAATGAAACCATTTATATACGATCTAACATTTGAACAGCTTCAAGAATGGTTGAAGGAGCAAGGAGAGCCGGCATTCCGTGCCGGACAAATTTTTGATTGGCTATACGTGAAGCGTGTGGATGACTTCCGAGGGATGTCAAACTTGTCCAAGTCGCTTCGTGAGAAGTTGGAGAACAGTTTCCAATTTGTAACACTGAAAGAAATTACACACATGAAATCGCAGGATGGAACGTATAAATTCCTATTCGGACTACACGATGATCATGCGATTGAGACTGTCATTATGAAGCATAGTTATGGGAACAGCATCTGTGTAACGACCCAAGTCGGATGCCGTGTAGGCTGTACCTTCTGTGCCTCTACGCTTGGCGGGTTGAAGCGGAACCTGACAGCGGGCGAGATTGTAGCCCAAGTCGTCGCTGCGCAGAAAATTCTGGACGAATCCGAAGAGCGCGTGAGCAGCATCGTTATTATGGGGACGGGAGAGCCGTTTGAAAATTATGATGCGACGATGGCGTTTCTGCGCATTATGATCCATGAGAAGGGGCTGCACATCGGACAACGTCATATTACGGTATCAACGAGCGGCATTGTGCCAAGCATTTACAAATTTGCTGACGAGAATACGCAAATCAACTTGGCGATTTCAATTCATGCGCCGAATGATGCTCTGCGTTCGAAGCTTATGCCCGTTAACCGCAGATTCCCATTCGAGGAAGTGATGAAGGCGCTCAAGCATTATCAAGTGAAGACTGGACGCCGTATAACCTTCGAATACGCGCTTATTGGCGGTGTGAACGATAAGGTTGAGCATGCGGAAGAACTTGCAGATGTATTGAAACGTATGGAAATGCTCGCACATGTCAACTTGATTCCGGTCAACTATGTACCGGAGCGGAATTATGTACGTACCCCTCGCAACGATATTTTTGCATTCCACCGTGCGCTTCAGGATCGAGGTATTAATTCGACGATACGCCGGGAGCAGGGGCATGACATTGCTGCAGCGTGTGGACAATTGCGAGCGAAGCATATGGAGTCTAATGCGAGGTGATCGAAAATGAGAGCTGTACAACGTTCTGATGTAGGACGCGTCCGTGCGGTCAATGAAGACCGTGCTTTCCTGTCCGAGTTGTCGAACGGCTATTACGCAGCTATCGTAGCCGATGGAATGGGTGGACATCAGGCGGGAGATATTGCAAGCCGACTTGCTGTCGAGACGGTTATATCTGAATTGTCAGCATTGCCAGGTGATTTGGATCAGGAGATGCTGGGCAGTGCGCTTGAACAGGCGATTATCCGAGCGAACCAAACGATTTTTCATATTGCCTCTCAAGATGAGAAATATCATCACATGGGAACGACAATTGTCGCGGCCCTCTTCGATAAATCCGATTGGAAAGGATTTATCGGGTATATCGGCGACAGTCGAGCCTATGTGATTAATCGCAGTGGAATTAAGCAGCTGACTGATGATCATACGCTAGTAAATGAACTGGTGAAGCGCGGTCAGATCGAACCACAGGACGCAGAGCGTCATCCGCGGCGTAATGTACTTATTCGTGCGCTCGGAACGGACGAGCAGGTTGAAGTGGATCTGCTATCTGTTGAAATTCGTGTTGGAGATGTGCTGCTTCTATGCAGTGATGGATTGACGAATATGCTGAATGCTGAACAAATATGGGGAGTTGTCATTGATCCTTCGCTCCCGCTGCCTGTCAAGGCGGATCGTCTGCTCGGACAAGCGCTTGATGCCGGGGGGGATGACAACATCACGATTGTCCTTCTGGATCGTTTGGAGAACAGCGTTGTGGAAGAGGGGGGTAGCTCATGATTGGCACCATACTGTCTGGTCGCTATGAAATCATTACGCGGATTGGTGGAGGCGGCATGGCGCTTGTGTACAAGGCGCTTGATAATTTGCTGAACCGCTATGTAGCAGTCAAAGTATTGCGCCAGCAGTTCGTTCATGATGAAGAGTTTATCCGCCGATTCCGCCGGGAGGCTCAGTCTGCTGCATCGTTGTCTCATCCAAATGTAGTCAGCATTTATGATGTTGGACAGGAAGAAGATACTCACTTTATCGTTATGGAGTATGTAGAAGGGCATAATCTGAACGAGATTATTCTAGAGCGGGCTCCCCTGCAGGTTGACGAGTCGGTGCGAATCACTACGCAAATCTGTGACGCACTTGATCATGCCCATCAGAATCATATTATTCACCGCGACATTAAACCGCATAACATATTAATTGGCCGGAACGGCCGCGTCAAGGTGACAGACTTCGGGATTGCACGCGCGGTTACTTCATCGACGATCACACAGACTGGATCTGTGGTCGGCTCGGTTCATTATTTTTCTCCAGAACACGCGAAGGGCGTGTCGACAGGAGAGAAGTCTGACTTATACTCGCTCGGGATTGTGTTATATCAGATGCTTACCGGCAAGCTTCCGTTCCTTGGGGAGAGCCCGATCAGCGTGGCGCTGAAGCATCTGCAGGAGCCGTTCGATGAACCAAGAGTGGTTAATCCGCATATTCCTCAGAGTGTGGAGAACGTCATTCTGAAATCGATGCGCAAAAATCCTGCTGAACGATATCAATCCGCAGCCGAGATGATGCGTGATCTGGAGACATGCTTGCTGCCTGAACGTCTGCATGAGCCCAAAATTACTTTCAAGCCGCGGCCTGTCTATGATGACGATCAAGAAACACGGGTGATGCCTGCAATTCGCTCCACGACGTCAGATCATGCAGCTAGCCCTCAGGGAAGGACGGGAAAGCCTCCTGAGCGCTCGGCATCATCTGCTGCAGCTGGAGCAAGCAAGCGCAAGTCTTGGGTAAAACCTGCGATTTGGGCAAGTGTGACAGTTGTATTCCTAGCGATTTTAATCGGTGTAGTGTATTACGTGAAGAGTGTGCTTGTTGTGAAGGATGTTGAAGTTCCGAAACTGATCAACATGACGTTACAAGAGGCCCAGAAGGAACTGGGCGCTCTCAAGATTGAGATTGAGGATCCTGTAATTGAGGAATATAAGGAGGGCTTCGAGGCGGGGAAAATCTTCGACCAGAGCAAGCCCCCTGGATCGATGGTGAAGGAAGGCTCGACCATTCGCTTATATGTGAGCAAAGGCACCCCGCTTGTGAAGCTTGCTGATTACAAGGGGAAGTCGGTCGACAATGTCGTACAGCAGCTGTTAGATCTAGGCTTCGACAATTCACAGATTGAGAAGAAGCTCGTCTATGATGATGAGTTGGAAGAAGGTCTGGTCGTCAGCATGTCTCCTAGCCCGAATACGGAGGTCGATCCAAAGAAGACAACGATTCAGCTTATGGTCAGCAAGGGCAAGGAATCGTTCGGCATGCCGAACTTGAAAGGCATGACCAAGGAAGCGGCCATTGCCGCGATTGAATCGAGTGGACTGAAGCTGGCTAGGGACGGGGTTGTGGAAGAGCCTAGTTATGAAGAACAAGGCAAGGTAATTAAGCAGCAGCCGTACGAGGCAAATGATCCGGTGACGAAGGGTGCGGAAGTTCGTATCTACATTAGCTCAGGCTATCCGCCTGAGGCATTGCGATATACGTTCCCGTTAACGGTGTATCCGGAAGTGGAAGGCAAGTCGAGCAAGATTCGGATCTATTATACGGATGCACGCGGAGAGAAGAGGGAATGGGGAACAGAGACCATTTCGACGGCCAAAACGTTCAATGTGGAGCTTATTCTTGCACCAAATAAGGATGGAGCTGTGTCCTTTGAGCGTGACGGCAAATTCGTAGATGCTTATCCTGTCTCTTATACCGATGCGAAGCAGGGAACGGTACACATCCCACCACCTCCTGATATTCCGGCTACTACACCGCCAGGAGGCACTCCAGAGCAGGGTGGCGGCCAAGGCAATGGCGAAGGGGTCACACCTCCTGCGGATGGAACAGATGGACAGAACGGAGAGGCAGGGGCAGGCGGTGAGGAAACTGGGAACTAACAGTTGGCCTCGCTGCCGTGCAATGAACAGCAGGAACGTGAAGAGCTTGGAGGAACATATATGCCAGAAGGTTTAATTGTAAAGGCGCTGAGCGGCTTCTATTATGTTCGGCCCGATGAGTCTACAGATGAAGAGGTCGTTCAGTGCCGTGCCCGCGGCATTTTCAAGAAGAAAGGCGTGTCCCCGCTTGTCGGGGATCGCGTCACCTTCTCTATGACGGATAATGGAGAAGGTACGGTAGATCAGATTGAGAAGCGGAAGACAGAGCTGATTCGTCCGCCAATTGCGAATGTGGGGCTGGCAGCGCTTGTCTTCTCGGTAGCTGAACCCGTATTGAACCGCCAATTGCTGGACAAGTTCCTTGTACATATCGAGCACGCGGGACTTGATGCGGTTATCGTGTTGACGAAGTGCGACATCATCGAAGGGCTGCCAGAGACAGAGCAGTCGGCTGCACGTCAGGAGATGGAAGAGACAATTCGCTTGTATTCCAATGTCGGCTACGACGTTATTTCTACCAGTGCCCGAGGCGGGTATGGCTATAGTGAAGTGGAGAGCAAGTTGAATCAAGACATCAGTGTATTTGCGGGTCAGTCTGGTGTCGGCAAGTCATCGCTACTTAATGCGATGCTGCCCGGCGTATCGCTGGAGACGAACCAGATCAGCCATCGTCTCGGCCGAGGCAAGCATACGACACGTCATGTGGAGCTGCTTGCATTGCCCCGTGGCGGCTATATTGCGGATACTCCGGGATTCAGCCAGCTGGATTTCTTGGAACTGGGCGTTGATCAGCTTGGAGACTGTTTCCGCGAGTTCAGAGCATATGCAGACGGCTGCAAATTCCGTGGCTGTACGCATATTCATGAACCCGGTTGTCAGGTAAAGATGGCTTTGGAGCAAGGCGATATTGCGAAATCCCGCTATGAGCACTATGTGCTATTTTTCGAGGAAATGAAAGAGAAAAAACGGAGGTACTAACATGACACAGCAGAACGACATCCGAATTGCCCCTTCCATTTTGTCCGCTGACTTTGCGAAGCTTGCGGAGGATATTCGTGACGTAGAGCGAGGTGGCGCCGACTGGATCCACATCGATGCGATGGATGGCCGCTTCGTTCCGAACTTGACGTTTGGTCCGCTCATTGTAGATGCTATCCGTCCGCATACGGAGCTGACATTGGACGCTCACCTCATGATTGTGGAGCCGGAGAAGTACGTTCCTGACTTTGCTAAGGCAGGAGCCGATGTCATCACCGTACATGCGGAAGCTTGCCCGCACCTGCATCGTGTGGTGCATCAAATTAAGGAATGTGGTGCCAAGGCAGGCGTCGCGTTGAATCCTGGCACCTCGCTGTCGGCTGTTGAGGAGCTGCTCGGTGATGTGGATTTATTCCTCATCATGACGGTTAATCCAGGGTTCGGCGGACAGAAATTCATTTCTTCGATGACGGATAAAATCAAGCGTCTGCGTACAATGCTGAATGAACGTGGCAGACAGGACGTCCATATTGAAGTGGATGGAGGAATATCGGCAGCAACAGCTGGCCTCGTTACAGAAGCGGGAGCGGATGTACTCGTGGCAGGCAGCGCGGTGTATGGGGCACCGGATCGTGCAGAAGCGATTCGTGTGCTTCGCGAAGCAGCAAGAAGAGGGTGACACGGCAACTAGATTGCGCAGCGGCATCATGGGATATGCGTGTGGGAGAACGCGCGTGATGCTGCTGAGTGGCAAAGGGGAGAAAAGCATGTGGGTAACAGCGCTAATGCTGACGCTGTACAGCTTTGTGTGCGGATCACTAATAGGATTGTATGCATTTTTGACCTTTCCGATTAACTTGGTATGCTCGGTGGGGGCTTTGTTTCTTGGATACAAGTTCTTCAAGCGGTATCAGACCAAGAGCATTCGGATCTGGTTTGTATCCTTGTCCGTATTGTTTTACTTCATCTTTTTATTCATGATGTCAGTTGTCACATATTTGAAGCAATTGCCTACGCCTGCTGCCTGAATCCTTCAGAATCGGGCTTGCTCTCCATGCATAGAGCTTGTGGGGTCGGCATATAGTGGTTACATGAGCACAGATCTCATGTAACCTTTTTTCTTATCATGACGGGTCTTTCGGACATGTCGGGAATAGAAGTGTAGGGTAGATGAGATGACGAGGAGGGTGGAGTATGAAGTTCTATACGTTTAAGCTGCCTAAGTTCTTGGGAGGTTTCGTCAAGGCCATCTTAAATACGTTTCAAAAAAACTGACGTTCCTGGCGGCCATGATGCTGAATCCGTATCCATCATCCACCACCCGAACGTATTCGTATATGAAGGGCAGCGGGAACGGAGCAACAGGCTCAGCACATATATGAACGATAGCGGGTTCCGGCATGCAGCAGAAACGGTTGTTCCGTCCCGTTCGGAGGTCCGACCGTTTCCTGCGAGATGGCATAAAAAATCATGTCATTTCATGTAAAATAAGGAAAAATCAAAAAAAGACTCCCCATTGAACGATGTCAATGAGGAGTTCATCCCGATATGAAAAAAAGCACCTGATCGCGTCAAGGTGCTTTTTGTATATCTTACATGGGATTAGACGCGAGTCACTTTACCTGCTTTCAAAGCGCGTGTGCTCACGTAGACGCGTTTAGGTTTGCCATCTACCAAGATGCGAACCTTCTGAACGTTAACGCCCCAAGTGCGGCGGTTTTTGTTATTCGCGTGCGACACGTGATTACCGGATCCAGGTTTCTTCCCCGTTACATAACATTTGCGAGCCATGCCTTACACCTCCTTATCCCAAAACAACCCTCATACAATTAAATACTCAAATATGATATCATATATGAAAAAGCCTCGTCAACTGAATCAAAAACTTTGTTTATTTCTGTTTTCTATTATAGTACAATGTTGATTAGTCCATAATACTCACAAAAAGGGGTGGAACAACCATGGCCATTCAATTGGATACCAATCTCGGAGCTGTGAATATTTCCGAAGGGGTCGTAGCAGTCATCGCCGGATCAGCGGCAATGGAATGTTATGGACTTGTGGGCATGGCCTCGCGCAAGCAGTTGAAGGACGGCATTGCTGAGCTGCTTGGTCGCGAAAATCTGACGCGTGGTGTCGAAGTGCGCCGGGAGCAAGATGCGCTACATATCGATTTATATATTATTGTTAGCTACGGAACGAAAATATCCGAAGTGGCGCACAACATTCAACAGAAAGTGAAATATGTATTGAATGATGTAGCTGGCCTGTCAGTCGAGCAAGTCAACATCTTTGTCCAAGACGTACGCGTATTAAGCTAGGAAGGGGAATATTCGTTGAATATACGTTCTTTAAATGGAACACAATTTGCCAATATGGTGCTAAGTGGTGCGGACAGTCTGAATCGCCACGCAGAGCATGTCAATTCATTAAATGTCTTTCCGGTACCTGATGGGGATACGGGAACGAATATGAATTTGACGATGACAGCAGGCGTTACTGAACTGAAAGCGAAGATGTCTGCATCCATCGCCAAGTCGGCAGAAGTTTTGTCCAAAGGATTGCTAATGGGAGCCCGGGGTAACTCGGGTGTTATTTTGTCTCAATTGTTCCGCGGCTTTAGCCGTGGTGTTGCTGGTTTGGATGAGGTGAACTCGGTTCAGTTCGCCCATGCGATGCAGAGTGGTGTTGATACCGCTTATAAGGCTGTCGTCAAGCCGGTTGAAGGGACGATTCTGACAGTTGCGAAGGAAACAGCCAAGTACGCTGTTCAAATTGCTCGTCGTACTCCGGATTTGACGGAGTTTATGCGTGAGGTATTGGCGAAGTCCAAGGAAGCATTAGCGAAGACGCCGGATATGCTGCCCGTGCTCAAGCAAGTAGGCGTTGTAGACTCCGGTGGACAAGGCCTCGTATACATTTATGAAGGTTTCTTGGCTGTTCTGGAATCCGCAGATGGTTCTTTCCATGAGTCGACTGCGTCTGCAGCCGTTCATATACCATCCGGAGCAGCGACTCCGCATGTGAATGCTTCTGCACAAGCGAAGCTGCATACGGAAGATATTGAGTTCTTGTATGATATGGAATTTTTCATTGATCGTACGCGCGGAGTAACTAAGCCGTTCGATGAAGACAATTTCAGGAAAGCGCTTGCCAAAAATGGGGATTCGATCATTGTGATTCCAGATGATGAGATCATTAAGGTTCACGTTCATTCCCGCAAGCCAGGTGAAGTATTCGATCTGGCCATGGAATATGGAGAGCTGACGCAAATGCACATCTTGAATATGCGTGAGCAGCACCGTGAGATCATTCATGGCGAACACGGTGATGTGTCTGCTATGCCTGAATTATTTGCAGAAATTCCTGTACAGGAAGTAGCTGTAGAATCCACTTTGGTAGAGCCACCAGCTGAAGAACTTGCACCTTATGGCTTTATCGCTGTAGCAATGGGCGATGGCATCCGGGATATTTTCAGCAGCTTGGGCGTAGACGTTGTGCTTTCTGGGGGACAAACGATGAACCCAAGTACACAAGATTTCATCGACGCTATTGAGTCGATCTCGGCACAGCATATCTTCATCTTGCCGAACAACTCTAACATCGTGATGGCTGCGAAGCAGGCTGCAGAAATCGTGGAACGTGATGTAACAGTACTTGTCAGCAAGACAATTCCGCAAGGGATTGCAGCGGCATTCGCCTTCCAAGAAGACGAGAGCTTGGAAGTGAACCGCTGTGCGATGGAGGACGCTATCGCTCATATTACGTCTGGTCAAGTGACGTACGCGGTGCGTGATACGACGTTGGATGGTCTGGAAATTAAGGCTGGACATTATATGGGTATTGTAAACGGGAAGATCGTAACGACGACGGAATCGGTTGCGGATACGCTGCAGCAGCTGATGACGAAGATGTTGGAGAACAATGGGGAAGTCGTGACGCTTCTTACAGGAGAAGAAGCGAAGGACGAGGATACGGAAGCGATTGTTGCATGGCTCAGCGAGCAATATCCGAACGCTGAAGTAGAAGTGCATCAAGGTGGTCAACCAATCTATTCCTATATCATCTCCGTAGAGTAGGACAATGTGGAGGGGGATTCTGTATGAGTCATATTCGTATCGTAACGGACAGTACAGCGGATATTCCGCAGGATGTGCGTGAACGCTACGGAATCGAGATGGTTCCGCTCAAGGTGCATTTCGGTCAGGATATGTTCAAAGATTCTGTAACGATTACCGCGGAACAGTTCTATGAGAAGCTGGTGCAAGCTGACAAGCTTCCTACAACATCTCAGCCTTCGCCAGTTGAGTTTTTGGATGTATATAAGCGTTTGACTACAGAATCAGACACCCAAGTTATTTCGATACATTTGTCCGCAGCGCTCAGCGGAACGTATCAATCTGCGGTTCTCGCCAAGAGTATGATCGAGGATGAGGCGGATATTACAATTATTGATTCGATGTCAGCCTCTTATGGATTTGGATTGATTGTCGTTGAGGCGGCTCGCATGGCGAAAGCAGGTCAATCCAAGGACGAGATACTGTCCATGATTGATCGTTATCAAGCGGAGCGCTCTTTATACTTTTTAGTGGATTCATTGGAATTTTTGCATAAAGGCGGACGTATCGGCAAAGCTGCTGCGATGTTCGGTACTCTGCTAAACATTAAGCCTATCTTGTCTGTAGATCGTGCAGGTGAAGTATGTGCAGTGGACAAGGTTCGCGGTCATAAGCGTGCTGTTGCACGCATCGTTGAACTGCTGGAGCGGGATCACGGAGGCCATCCGGTTCATGTCGTGATGGGCTACACGAGTGACCAATCTGCAACAGATGAACTAATGGAAGCGATTAAGGAGCGGTTTGATATTCGCTCCTTGTCATATACGGCCATCGGAGCCGTTATCGGCACCCACGTCGGAACAGGCGTAGGCGCTGTGTTCATGTGGCGCGCTGATACGGATACTGCCGAATCTATGCAATAGGGTAAGTGTGGTGCAATTATGATTGAACTTAAACAATGTCCGGTTACGATGATCAAAGGCGTGAGCGCTTCGAAACAACAAGAGCTTCACGCCTTTGGCATCTCTACCGTTGCTGATTTGCTTGATTATTTTCCATATCGTTATGATGATTTTCATCTTCGTCCGCTTAGCGAGCTGAAGGATGGAGAGAAAGTAACTGTTGAGGGACGGGTGATGAGTGCTCCTGTCCTTCAGCGATTTGGGGGCAAGTCTCGCTTGTCCTGCAAGGTGATGGTAGAAGATTGGCTCATTACGGCCACCTGGTTCAACCGCCATTACTTGCGCGAGCAGCTGACACAAGGCCGGGAGATTGTATTGACAGGGAAGTGGGATCAACGCCGGCTGCAAATGACGGTGTCGACATCCGAATTCTCTGACCGTGGGGGAGGGCGTAAGAATACCTTGCAGCCGGTCTATTCGGTTGGCAGCAAGATTACGCAGACATGGATGCGCAAGACGATCACCCAAGCGCTCCAACAGTTCGGAGAAGCAATTCCTGAGCTAATGCCCCCGGAATTGATGCGGCGCTATCGGCTGATGCCGCGCAAGCAGGCAGTACGAGCGATGCATATGCCGCAAGATGCGGAGGAAGGCAAGCAAGCACGAAGACGAATGGTCTACGAGGAGCTGCTGCTATTCCAGTTGAAGCTGCATGTATTCCGTGCGGTGACTCGCGAGCGTGCCGACGGCGTTGCACATGAGGTGGATAATGCGACAATTCGCGAGTTCGTCCGCAGTCTTCCCTTCGAGCTTACAGATGGCCAGAAGAAGGCTGTAACCGATATTTTACGTGATATGCGGGCCAACACCTGCATGAACCGTCTGCTTCAGGGTGATGTTGGTTCTGGTAAGACGGTTGTTGCCGCTGTTGCCCTGTACGCTACCGTACGTGCAGGCTATCAGGGAGCGCTCATGGTGCCCACAGAAATATTAGCGGAGCAGCATATGCGTTCGCTAACGAAACTGTTCGAACCGCATGGCATTGAGGTTGGGCTGTTAACCGGCAGCTTGACTGGACGGAAACGGAAGGATCTGCTTGCTTCCTTGCAGATGGGCATGATCGATATCTTGGTTGGGACGCATGCGCTTATCCAGGATGATGTTCATTATCGGAAGCTCGGCCTTGTCGTAACAGATGAGCAGCATCGGTTCGGTGTCAATCAGCGGAGTATATTGCGGCGCAAGGGGATGAATCCAGATGTGCTTCTGATGACGGCGACGCCAATTCCGCGCACGCTGGCGATTACGGCATTTGGCGATATGGATGTATCCTCAATCCGTGAACGTCCTGCAGGACGCAAAGTCATTAAGTCATACTGGGTGAAGCATGACATGATGGATCGAGTGCTTGGCTTCATCCGTCGTGAGGTATCCGCTGGTCGCCAAGCCTATATTATTTGTCCACTTATTGAAGAGTCGGACAAGCTGGATGTGCAAAATGCGATTGATGTGCATGTGCAAATGCAGCAAGCCTTTCCGGATTTGCATGTTGGCTTGCTGCATGGCCGCATGACGCCATCAGAGAAAGACGAGGTCATGCGCACATTCAGTACAGGAGAAACTCATGTACTTGTATCGACGACTGTAATCGAGGTTGGTGTTGATGTACCGAACTCGACGCTCATGATCGTGATGGATGCAGAGCGCTTCGGCTTGTCTCAGCTTCATCAGCTGCGTGGACGTGTCGGACGCGGCGAGCATCAGTCTTATTGCGTGCTCATTGCGGATCCGAAGTCGGAGGTTGGGCAAGAACGTATGCGCATTATGACGGAAACAGACGATGGCTTCGAATTGTCAGAGCGCGATCTGGAGCTGCGCGGTCCTGGCGACTTTTTCGGAACGAAGCAGAGCGGGATGCCAGACTTCAAGGTCGCGGATATGTCGAGCGACTTCGCTGTGCTGGAACAGGCGCGGGATGATGCAGCAGAGCTTATCCGATCTGAGGCGTATTGGACATCGCTTGAATACGCTCCGCTCCGCGATGCTGCCCAGCAGGAGCAGCTATTCCAAGGGGAGCTTCTCGATTAGTCGATGGTAGTAGTGCGGATAGATTGAAAACGGGCGGATAGTAGACAAGCGGGCAAGCATATATTGGAACAGTATTCCGTTTAGAGGTTGTTCAAAACGCATGATTTTGATAACCAACCTTTTTGAACTTGCATGGATTTGCAGGATATGTTCTGGAGGTGCTGCCCGCATGAGTTATGTAAAATATGGCATTAGCCCACAGCTGGTGGAGCGAATAAAGCTGAAATTGAAAAATCCGGTGACGAAAGATCGTGTGAAAAAGCTTGTCGAAGGATTGAGCAAGGCAGATTTGCAAAATCGCGCGACAATTAAGCGCTTGATGAAGCAAATCGCGAAGGTGCTCAATGAGCCGCTAACGAGCCAGCAGGAGGATCAGTTCGCTGATTTTATCATTGCGCAGAAGATCGATCCGAACAATACGTTCCATTTATTGAAGCTATGGGGGATGTTCCGCTGATACACGCCCTTTTCTTGAAGCCTTGGTTCTATAGTTATACGCAGAAGCTCAGTTCTCTTAGGAGGACTGGGCTTCTTGTGCGTTATGCCGGATCTATGCTGGTTAATAGGGTTTGGCTTCATTGCAGCAATATAGGTCTAGGGAGGATTCTGAATAGTAGAGAATGATGATCATCGAGTACATTGCTCACGAAATGGCCTTGCAATGGTGACGAATTCGGCACACTTCGATTTTTTTGCGATCCGTACATGCAAAATATGCTTATATAGGGGTATAACGTTTGTAGATGATTGACATTTCTTAATCAATTTATATGTGGAGGCGAATGACATGAAGAAGATGAAAATTGGCGCAGCTGCATTAGCTGCCATGCTGCTGGCTGTATCTCTTGCTGGCTGCGGCTCGGCGAAAGATTCCGCCAAAGAGTTGGAGGGGACGGCTACTTCCTCTGAAGGGACAGGTGCGGTAACCATTAAGGCAACGAATTATAAATTCGAACCTGGAACCATTAAGGTGAAGAAGGGCGATAAGGTGAAGCTGACGCTGAGCAATAAGCAGGGTCTGCACGGTCTGAAGCTGGAGGACTACAACGTAGAACTGCAGGAAGATGGCGCAACTGCCGAGTTCACAGCAGATAAGGCGGGTACATTTGAGTTCCATTGTTCGATCATGTGCGGTTCTGGCCATGATGGAATGAAGGGCGAGCTTGTTGTCGAAGAGTAAAGCTAGCGATGAATAAGACGGATCGCATGATGGCGATTGTACTGGAGCTGCAGCGCAGAGGTACGCTGCGTGCAGAGGATCTGGCATCTGTATTCGAGACGAGTGTCCGTACAATCTATCGCGATATTCAGGCGCTCTGTGAAGCAGGGGTTGCGATTATCGGAGCTCCCGGCCAAGGATACTCGCTCATGGATGGCTATTTTCTGCCGCCTGTTCATTTTACAGCAGAGGAAGCAGAGGCGATTCTGCTTGGCGTAGATTATATGGAGCAGCAGTTCGGAAGGGCCCATGAAGATACGATTCTATCCGTTCGGCGCAAGCTTGAATCAGTCATGCCACAATCGGTACGGCAAGATACGGAACGGATGCGCTCTTCCTTGAAGCTCATTGCCCCTTCTGCGCATGCAGAAGGACTTGCTCTGCTGCGGCGTGCTGTAATGGAGGAGCGAAGTGTGCGCTTCCGCTATGTGAAGCCTGTTCAAGGGGACGATGGCCGTAGAGAACATGTTCGCAAGGTAGATCCCTACGGGATTGTGCATATCAAAGGAACATGGTCGATGGTGGCTTATTGTCATCTTAGACAGGGACTTAGACATTTCCGACTTAGTCGCATACAGGATTTAGAACTGCTCGATGAATCATTCACTCGTCCGCCCGAATTCTCCCTACAGTCTTATCAGCCGACAGATGATCGCCAGCTCCTTGTACGTGTGCTTCTGCACGCCGCTGCCGCTGAGCGTGTGAAGGAGCAGGGATATTTCTTTATCGATACCATGGAGGAACATCCAGAAGGGGCACTTGTGACATTGCGAGTGAGACAAGCTGAAGATGTGCTTGGTTGGATTCTAGGGTGGGGTTCGGCAGCTGTTGTATTGGAACCGGAGTCGCTTACAGAGCTTGTCCGCCTTGAGGCAGAAAAAATATTGCAGCAGTTAAAACGCTACTGACATACTGTTGTCAGTAGCGTTCGCGTATAGTAGGGGTATATTCGTTCGAAGGGAGCTTTACTAATGACAAATATGACCCCGCATCAGTCACTGTTAAGCCTAGAGGAATCAGTGAAGCAGGTTGTGCAAGAGCTTGATCTTTACAATATGGAGGAGATTACACGCAAGCCAAGCGAGGAGGAGTGGTCGCTCGGGCAGGTCTATATGCATTTGATCCGCTCTGCGCTCTTTATGCAGCTTCGTCAGGTGGAAGTATGCCGCGACATGACTGCAGATGCAGCTAGCAGTGACCAGTTGGAGAAGACGCAGCAGGGCAGTGTGGTCTTCGCGGCTGGGAGCATCCCTCCTATTCGTGTGAAGGTGCCAGCCTCTCCAGAATATACGCCACCTCAACCCGCCAGCAAGGAGGAGATTGTAGAAGGCATGCAGGCAGTACTGCGGCGCATGAACGAACTTGAACCTGTTATAGCTTCGATTCCAGAGCATCATAGAACGATGCATCCAGGCTTCGGTTACTTGAGTGCGATGGAATGGTACTTGCTTGTGGATATGCACTTCCGTCACCATGCTCTGCAGCGGGGACGCCTGGCGGAATTTCTCCGGGGAACTCCATCAGCCTCGTATTGAATGAGCATCGGAGTATCGGATGCTCTAAGGTGCGCGATTGCGAGATGAAGGAGCATGGCGTGATACTGCTATATGCTAGCGATAGGTTTATAGCGTAAATAAGGTAGGGGGGACGCTGTCTGGTGTCTCCTCTTGGTGCTGCTCGCTTATCTGATCGATACAGGAGGGATCGTCCACTCGTGTATTCCCCACCTTAGCGCTGACAGGGTAGACCTCCATTAGCTTAGACGGATAGGGAAGGAGAACGGATTGAAGCTTCCCAGTGTCGGTCATTCGGCGATCAAGCCAGAATGACAGCTGATCCTCTGGTAAAATAACCGGCATTCGATCATGAATCGGCTCCATCAGCTCGTTCGGAGTCGTCGTGATGATCGTGCAGGTGCTGATTTTCTCCCCATTGGGATTGACCCATGTGTCATATAATCCTGCCATATTGAAAATACCGCCATCAGTGCGTCTAATACGCATAGGCTGCTTCGTTCCATCTGGATTTCGTTTCCATTCATAGAAGCTGTCTGCTGGTATAATGCACCGCTTCCGCTGGAATGGGAGGCGGAAGGCGGGCTTGTCCCGAACGGTTTCGGCGCGCGCATTAATTGTTCGTGCAGCGAACTTCTCGTCCTTCGCCCAAGCTGGAATGAGGCCCCACTTAAGCGGTCCAAGCCGCAGCTTCGTACCATCATGAATCAGAGCAGGTACTTGCTGGCTCGGCGCAATATTGTAGCGCGGCTCATGGAAGGGCACGAGGGCTCCTGAATCAAGCAGATAGTGCGCCATTAGCTGTTCAATGGTCACGGTTAATGTATATCGTCCACACACGTTACGTCTTCCTCTCTTGTCCGTTCTATCCTATGGTGATCTCATCATATCACATTCTCTTCCTTCCCGTGAGGTGATCCCTCAGTCACATGAAACGACTTAAACTTTACATACATTCAGCGTGAATTTGGAGTTATACGCCATCCGCAGTAGATCCTTACCTGCTCGACGCTATTCGATCCAAATTTTCAAAATATCCCTGTTGAAAAGAGAATATATGTTCGGTATTCTGTGTATATAAGAACAAATGTTCTCGGTGGGGTGAAGGATGTGTGGATGGCAAACCGAATAAATCATGAGAACGAGTTATTATGTTGGCAGATTGTCAATCGTTCTATGCGAGTGTGGGGAAGGCTTCACACCCTGAATACAAGGATCGTCTGCTAGTTGTAGTAGGCGATCCTGCTCGTCGTGCTGGTATCGCACTGGCAGCTTGCCCTACAACTAAGAAGCATGGTGTCATACAGCGGAGTGGCTCGGCTTGGCGAAGTCATTAGTAAATGTGCAGACCTTATTGTTGTTTAGCCCCGTATGGATGAACAGCATTTGGATGTGGCGGGCAGCCAATTACTTGCATAACGAATGTACGTTCGTCATACAATAGGAATATACGTTCTTATTTTGTGATTGTGTATGTAATATGATTTATAACTATTGGAGGGCTTTAATGTGAGTCAGAAAAGGGAAAGGGTAATATTTTTGGCCGATTGCGAAAGCTTCTACGCAAGTGTAGAAAAAGCAGATCATCCAGAATATCAAAATAAAGCAGTAGCAGTAGCTGGTGACCCTACACGTCGTTCAGGGATTATTCTGGCCGCGTGCCCGATCGCTAAAAGTTTTGGTGTGACATCAGCCGAACGGTTGGGTGAAGCACTCAAGAAATGCCCCGATCTCATCATTATGCGTCCTCGTATGCAGCATTATATCGATGTTTCATTGATGATTACTCAGATTTATGAAGAGTTTACGGATTTGGTTGAAGTGTTTAGTATTGACGAACAATTTTTGGATGTGACAGCCAGTCAATCCATTTTTGGTGATCCAATCACCATTGCGAAGGAAATCCAGAAACGGGTAATGCTCCAGACAGGGGTGCGGATTCGAATCGGGATCGGTACCAATAAAATATTGGCTAAGACGGCAACGGATATTTGGGCCAAAAAAAATAAAAGCGGTATTTTTACTTTGCATCCATCCGACGTTCCCACCATGCTGTGGAAAGAGCCCGTTCATAAAATGTTCGGTGTTGGATCTCGAATGTGCAAGCATTTTGCGAAACTAGGGATAGTTACGATTGGGGATATTGCGAGAACTCCATTGCCCCAGCTCAAAAATAAATTTCGAGCTCGATTCGGCAAACAGTCGGATATTCATGCCGAGGTGATGTGGCGAACTGCGAACGGCTTGGATGATAGTCCGGTAACACCGGGTACATTTCAAACACCTCCCAAATCGATTGGTCACATGATGACCCTGCCCAGGGATTATGTGCATTCTACGGAGATCGATACTATCCTGTTGGAGTTGACGGAGGAAGTCTGCCGAGATTGTCGGATAAAAGGGTATATGGGCTGGGTCGTAACCGTAAGCTGCATGTGCAGCCCGTATGAAGCGCCCACAGGATTCTCACGCCAAATGAAAATGCCGGATCCGACGAATCATACAAATAAAGTATTTGATATGGTCAAGCGAATTTTTTATCAATATTGGGATCGAATGCCTGTACGTCGTGTAGGTGTTATGCTAAGCACATTGGAAGATGACCAGCAGTATCAACTAACGCTCTTTGAAGATCAAGTCAGAGCTAGAGCACTGGATAAGGTGACGGATATGATTAAGGATCGATATGGCAATGCGGCAATTATCAGAGCTTCTTCTCTTACCTATGCAGGTCAAGCGGTAGAGAGATCCCTGAAAATCGGGGGGCATTATAAATGAGTAAAAAGCTCGAAAAGAATGGTCTTTGGGAGTCCAGCCGGATGATGTTACCGCAACATCGGGAGGCTCTGTTGAGAAGGCATAGTGATACGTCAAGCGGGGAGTTAAACCAGCCAAAGAGGGAAGATATTGAATTAATGCGCGATTATGTTCTACTTTCGGTGATGTGTACGATGGTAACTAAGAAAATTCACGAAATGAAGGGATCCTCTGAGACATTGAAATCTCTGTATACCAAGGCTGCTCAAATCCTTGCAAATGATATCTCTACCGACCTGTCCAAAAGAAGACAGGAGATGTTGAAAAAAGAAATTCGTATTGTAGATGAAGAGAAGCATGATAGTACAATGATATTACACTATGCGTACCATGGCTATGAGGATAGTTTTCATATAACGAAAGAGTACATGAAGATGGAGATAAGCAGAAGGTTAGCTCGATACACGGACAGACTTACCACTAAATTAAGCAACTTAGTTGAAATAGAGCCGCGTTATTAATCGAGTCAAGAGAAGAAGAAAGAGAGCACCTGAGCCTAATTTGACTTCTAAGCCTGACAAAGCCATAACGAAGAATGCCAATTTCCCCAACTCGGGACTGGTTAGCCTGTTGAGAAATCCTCAACAGGTTTTTATCTTTTCCATTGTGTATTCATCCACAGCGTTAATAGGGGATAGACTCCAACAATCGAAGGTTCGAGGATGCAGTGAATTCTGCGGGCTGTCTCATTGACGATGCTGGGAAAGCACGTGATCAGAAATGCCCCTTAGCAAGCATCAGAAGAGCGGCTGCTCCGTCCTTAACCAAGGGGCATTGTTCTGAGGAAGTGGATAAGATGAGGATGAGGCAGCGGTGAATATGGGGCTGTAAACCTATTGGTGCCGAGAAAGGGGACTGCCCATACTTGTGTCTGGATTCGAAGCTTGGGAGGCGGCAATGTTCAAGTAAGCCTGCATGCGGTTCTTCACCTCTGCACGAATCAAGCCGCGCAGCATGTAGAACGAATGTTGATAGCCTCGGCATACGTATTGGACACGAATCCCATGTTCAAGCCGTTCCTCCTCATACACTTTAATGCCGCGGTTGCGAAACTGTTTGCGTAGGCGGTACAAATCGAGAGAAACATTATCTTGCGCTTGTCTTAGACATTGTGTGTAGATGTCGGCCATCTTCAAATTAGAGGCTCCAATCCGTTCAATGTCGCGTTCCAGCACATCCAAGATTAGCGTTTGAATAATATATTGCTTGACAATGTAGGCATCTTCTCCGTTGTGGGGGGGAGAGCCGTTCGATGCGAATGGTGTGCCCATGCGCGTTCTTCCTCCTTGTATATATCGCGTGTGTGCCATATGCATGGCCTCATGTCGTGTGAGGCATGAGACATCTATTTAAAAAGAACAGAAGGGGAACCCTTGTTCTTATTATATCCATAATACCGAACAAACATTCGCATTTCAACAACCAAACGTGGTCAAAAGGGTGAGAAATCGGTACAATAGGTACAACATACGTGCGAATGCGGCAGCATTCATAGACGGAACGGCAATTAGGGGGGCAGCAAAAATGATTATGACACTGCATCGGGGAGAAGTTTTATTTCGACAAGGAGATCCAGGAACGTATTTGTACCGCATTATAAGCGGGCTGTGCAAGGTTACACGCTTGCATGAAAACGGCAATATTATTTTGTTCAACCTCGTATACACGGGCGAAATCGTCCCGCATCATTCCTTAATCACGCCGAAGGAATGTCACGGAACAGCGATCGCGATGGTTAAGACGGTCGTGGAACGGATTCCGGCTGAGGAGTGGTATGAAGGCTTGCGGCAGCAGCCGGACAAGGCGCTGGATGTTGCGAAGCTGCTTCAAGATAAGCTGCGTTTCATGCAGCAGCGCATTGATCATTTGACTATCGGGACACCGAATGAACGACTAGAGCTGTTGTCAGCATGGCTGAGAAGCTATGCGGATACGATGCCTATTACCGAATTATTGACACAAGAAGAAATCGGCCAATTTATTGGTGTGCGGCGGGAAACAGTAAATCGGCTTCTTCGTCAGGGTCAACACGGGTAGAATGGATAACATGCATGCTTAGGAATTACATAAACATGCGCGAACTATTTGAAGCTGACAAGCGCTGTGCCGTGAGGGCTCGTGCCGGTGTAGATATAGATCTATGTAAATAAAGATATAGGATGGGATTTCAAATGCCACCCAAGTGTGCTTTAATAGGAGGATCATTTTGAATCCTATAATCATATCGGAGGGCTATATGTTGCTTGAGACGAAACGTTGTACACTTACCAAGCTGCAAGCAAGTGACTATGATAATGTAAGACGGCTGTATGTGAACGAGGAGGTACGCAAATATCTGGGCGGGGCATGGACAGAGGAAGAGGCGATTACAGGCAGCTTCCGCAGAATGCTTGCTTCTCAGGAAGGAGCCTCGTTCTGGATCATTAGAGAAAAGCAAACGAATGCGTTTATCGGGTTGATTTCTCTGGATAGGCACCATGATGGCGTTAGTACGGAGGTATCTTATGAGCTCCTGCCTGAATGGTGGGGCTCTGGATATGCGGCAGAGACAGTTACAGCAGTGATTGATTACGCATTTCGCGGACTAGGATTGCCTGAAGTGATCGCCGAAACACAAGCTGCGAACAAGGCCTCATGCAGGCTCTTGGAACGAATCGGCATGAGCTTCCGGGATACGGTGCAAAGATTTAGCGAACAGCAAGCGATATACGGCATCACCAACAAAGGGATTGTATCGTAAGCGACAGAAACGAAGCTCAACACTCTTTCTTTATCATTTGACATTCATTCCTATACCGCCAACAAAGCCAAGGTGTACAGAGAAGCAGATCTGTCACATCTTGGCTTAAATTATGTACATGGGACATTCCTACTCTCACATACAAGTAAGAGATCGAGTAAATGCGAACATGAATGCAAGGAGGCGTAAAGAGTGTCATGGAACACGAATTACAGCGAAATTTAGCTTCAGAAGATCTGCCTCCGGTTGGACAGCAAGAGAGAAGCGGCTGTTGTCCGACGGAACAGGCTGTGCCGCAGGAGCGTGTATTTTTCCCGTTCCGAAGTCCGTGTGACCCCTGTCCGCCACTGCCTTATTCCGTCTTTGTCGTACCCATCAACCAGTTCATCACGTTCCAGCCGCCTAATCTCCCACAGTTTCCACCTGCGCAGGCACTACGCTGTGGAACCTTATGGCCTGCCCTATACAGCCCGTACCATTCCCGCAGAAACCAGCGAGGGGAGGAAGAAGCTTGACGATGAGTGTACATCCTTATCAAACCGAGGAATACCGCAGAAGCTTGGAGCAGCTGCAAGTAATCGACTTCGTATTATTGGAGCTGAATCTGTACTTGGACACTCATCCGGGAGATCTGCAGGCGATTCAGCAGTTCAATTACTACGTTAGTGAGCGAATGAAGGTTGCCCATCAGTTCCAAGAGCAGTATGGCCCGCTTATGAACTTCGGCCATTCTTATTCGGGCTGTCCATTTACATGGGCTACCACGCCTTGGCCATGGCAGGTTTAGCAGTGTGTCGTCAGGCGGCAAATAACTTGATGGACAGGAGGGGATGCGGAATTGTGGATCTATGAGAAGAAGCTGCAATATCCAGTACGTGTCAGCAAGTGTGATCCTCGCATGGCGAAGCTGTTGATGGAGCAATATGGGGGGGCGGATGGAGAGCTGGCAGCGGCGCTGCGCTACTTGAACCAACGGTATACGATACCAGATAAAGTAATTGGGCTGTTGACGGATATTGGGACCGAGGAATTTGCTCACCTCGAAATGATCGCCACGATGGTATATAAGCTGACGAAGGATGCAACACCGCGACAACTGGAAGATGCAGGGCTGGGGCCACATTTTGTAGCGCATGAGAAAGCGCTGTTCTACAGCAATGCGGCTGGTGATCCATGGACGGCGACCTACATACAGGCCAAGGGCGACCCGATCGCGGATCTGTATGAGGATATTGCGGCAGAAGAGAAGGCGCGTGCTACGTATCAATGGTTAATCGACATGACGGATGATGTCGACTTGCAGGATGGATTGAAGTTCCTGCGTGAGAGGGAAGTCGTGCACTCCTTGCGCTTCCGGGAGGCTGTAGAGATTTTGAAGGAAGAGCGGGAACTGAAAAAAGTATTCTAATTCCCGCAGATGTATATAGAGAATGTTGAGAGATTCGGATAACGAACATGAAGAAGGGACACCCTTGCTGAGCGCAAGAAGTGTCCCTTCTGTCGTCATTGCGGTTTAAACTTCTAAGGAACCTGCTGGGCCAAAGTATTCGTAATGAATACGCTCAGGAGAAACCCCAAGCTGCTTCACTGCTCGATAGATGGCTTTCATGAATGGTTCTGGGCCGCAGAAGTAAATGTCCGCATCCTCCCATACGGAAGCGGGAACGATGGAGCTAAGCCACTGCGCGTCCACGAAGCCGGTGTGAACAGAAGCTTCTGCCTCGCTGCCTTTCTCATAACAGAAGAAAGTATGGATATGGCTGTGCTGAGCGGCTAGATCATTCATTTCTTGACCAAAAGCATGCGCCGCTTGATTGCGCGAAGCCTGAATCGAATAGACATCCCGCTTCGGTTCTGCTGCCGCCAGCGTGTGCAGCATGCTGAGAAGAGGTGTCTGCCCAACACCGCCGCCAATCAGCACAACTGGGGCCGTACCTGGCTTCAACGTGAAATCGCCAGCAGGTGCAGTCGCTTCGATGACATCACCTACTTGCACCTCGTCATGCAGATAGGTGGAGACGATGCCGGCAGGTGCATGTTCGCCGCCGCTCTCGCGCTTTATGCTAATGCGGTAAGTATCGGATTGAGGGGCTTGGGACAAGCTGTAATGGCGATAATGGGTATTTTCATGTCCCTCCGGCTGAACCCGAACCGTTAAATATTGGCCAGGAAGGAAGGAGGAGATTGGCTGTCCATCCTCAGGCTTCAAGTAGAAGGAGGTGATCATGTCGCTTTCCTCCACTTTGCGGACAACGAGGAAGCGTCGCACATCTGACCAGCCGCCGATTTGCTGTTCGGCTTCCTGGTACATTTCTGCCTCTACCTGAATAAATACGTCGGCAATAACGCCATATGCTTCTGCCCAGGCTTCAATAATGTCATCAGTAGCAGCTTCGCCTAGTACATCCTTGATAGCAAGCAGAAGATGCTTGCCGACAATTGGATAGTGCTCTGGCTTGATGTTAAGTGCCCGGTGCTTCTGGGCAATTTGGCGTACGACTGGCAAGATTGTCTCCAATCGGTCAATATTCGCTGCAGCGGCATAGACCGCATTGGCAAGTGCCATCTGCTGTTTGCCATGTCGTTGATTGGCATGGTTGAATACATTAAGCAGCTCTGGATGATTGCTGAACAAGAGCTGATAGAAGCGTGTTGTAATTTGAGAGCCGTGCTCAGCTAATACAGGAACTGTAGATTTCACAATTTCAATCGTGCGAGGTTGTAACATAAGAGTTTCCTCCTTATTAATGACGATCATACGATGCGCAGTAGATTATGAACGAATGCATGCGGCATCACAGTGTTTATGCTGTTATTTTATAGATGTGATATTCGTCACAATGTGATCTCGCGCACACTAAATATGATAGCTTTATGAACATGATGAAAAAATAGAGGAGTAACAGAAGAGGAACGCAACAACGAATAGGACAAAATTGAAAAATGAAATGTAAAAGTGTCCAATTTGTGAGTAATTCGGAGGAAATCAGGGAGGATATCGATCTTAACTAGGACTATGCCAAGCTCGGAGCAGTTCATTGCAAATAAATCCGAACGACAGCGATATTTGCAGAATGGGATTGGTTTAGAGGGAATATACATTATGGTATAATACAATCAGTAAAGCAATACAAAAGACAAAACAAGAAAGGATCAGGATACCAATGCGTCCCCGAAGGATGAAACCCCAAAGGACAGTCTGGAAACGTTATGATCTTTCTTACATCTAGCTTCTTCTCGTTGATTTGTCAATTGTCGCTATGACGGAGACTGACACGAGAAGGATGCGTGAATTATGATGGTTCGAAGGATAGGAACCCCTATCCGTCTCCTCTCGGTTAGTCGAAGGGCTACATTACGAAACGAGAGGTTACGAAGATGGGGAACGAACAATTACGTAAGATTTTTTGGATGATGGTAGGATCAATGTTGTTGGCTTTCAGTTATTATCACATTAATTTTCAGAATCATTTGGCTGAAGGCGGGTTTGTTGGTTTAGCGCTGCTTGGCAAGTATACGTTTAATTGGTCGCCGGCGCTGACCGTGTTATGCATGGATGTTCCGGTATTTATTGCTGCCTGGTTTTTGAAAGGGCGGACATTCATTATGAATACGGCAATTGCAACAGGAGTGTTCTCGTTAACGTACGAGATGTGCGAGCGCTTTTCGCCATGGAATATGAATCTAGGCGGTAATATGGTGCTTGCAGCTGTTCTATCTGGATTGTTGACAGGACTTGGAGCAGGTCTCGTGCTGCGTCATGGAGGCGCTTCAGGCGGTGATGACATTCTGGCATTATTTATGAGCCGTAAGATGAACTTAAGCATAGGTACAGTATTTATTATTTTTGATATAGCGGTATTGCTGCTGTCCTTATTCTTCCTGCCGCTTGTCGACACGCTGTATACGATACTAGCTGTCAGCATAGCAGGCAAGGTAATTACGTGGACGGTACAGATTGGCACGACACGCAGTCGTTCCATCCCGGTACGACCAGCAGTTGGGCATCAACACGGATAATCAAGCACGAGTTTGGGATACAGAGAACCGTTCGGTTGCTTCCTGATCAGGGAGGACTGAACGGTTCTTTCTTGTTATATTCGAAAAAAATCAAAGGCAGAATGCATGTTCGCTCATTCTCCGTCATATTCTTGATCCAAGGACAGGTAAGAGAGGAGGGACGATATGGAAGCGATCATTAAAGCGATGCTTGACAAGCTGCCGGCATGGTCATATCAGCTCTTTGCTGTTGTGATTGCGGCAGGATTGGTGTTTTATTTCATTAAGACACTCTATATTAACAAGAAGTTTACCGAAGTTATTCATGAGGTGCTCAATCGGGAGGATCGAATGAAGCTACTGCAGGATAAAGTGGACAATTTGCAAGTGACAGGAGGCCTCACGGAGCACGCATCTTCTCAAATGCTGTCCGCGCTGCGCAATATGAAGCCGTTCGCTGATGCGCTTAATGGGTTGCGGGGAATGGCAGACCCGTATGCTGTTCTTCACGAATCGAACTTCCTGCTGCAGCGGATGTTGGATATGCTCGCCGTAGATATGAAGTGCGCTCCAGGCGGTCATCATCGCTGTGGCATTTGGAAGTATGAGGAGCCGATACTAATTCTACAGCTTGCTTCGGTTGGCTTCCCGAACCATTATGTTGGACAGCGCCATCTTCATATCGATCGCTCTGTAGCGGGACGTTCCTTTCGTAAGCAGGTTACTGTCCAATGTGCAGATGTGCTGAAAGACGAGGATTGGGAACGCAATCAAGAATCGAAGAGTCCCTATCGCTCATTGATTTGCATTTCACTTGGAACGTACGGTGTATTGACGATGGATGGCTTGGAGCCGTTCAATGAATCCAGTGCGGTCATCGGTGAATTGTATGCAGCGATTATGACAGGAATTCTTGCCGAGCAGCAGGCGGTATTAGAGCTTGGCGAACCTGCCCAGATTGACTCTGCCCAAGGATAAACATCAGGAACTTAGTATAAGCACCGTAGTCATTGATAAGGTGAGGTACATGAGTGCCTATGTTATAATGAAGGCAAACGCTGATGGAGCAAAGGCGGTATGTGCACCGAGTCAGTCAGAAGGGGAATTGCGTATGAAAAAATGGATGTGGATTGTCCTAACTGTAATCGTACTTATTGGTGGAACCGCTGCATTTACGATTGGCTTCGTGAATTCCACGATGATCGAGCCAGGTAAGGCGGCTGTTGTCGTGCAAGAATATGAAGGCAGTGTCAAGGCAATAGAGGCAGAGCGGCTTACGATTCATTCGGGGGATCGTGAGGAAGTATTCCGCTTGACTGGATCCACTGATCTTCAAGGTGAGGAGTATCGAAGTATTCATCCTGGAGCAAACGTGCGCATTGGGGTCAATGAAGGAAGAGATATTGTATGGCTGCGATTTGTTCGCTAGTTGAAAATGGCGCATGAAATGACACAAAGCATGAGAAGAGGAGCTCGGCATTCTGCCGGGCTTCTTTTTTTGACAGTGAGCTCATCCCAAGCACAGTACGTGCAGCCCGCGGCGGATGATGGCAAGAAAACCTTGATATATTACGAATGTAGGCATACAATAGGGCATAGGAGATGTATGAGAGGGGATTCATATTTAATATGTGGACTTTGTAATGGAGCCGTAACTGAATAGATCGTACCATTCCGAACGAGATTCGATGACGGGATAGGTGTGTCTATTTATACCCATTACAAGGAACGCAAGGTTAAGTGCTATGAACTGACCAAGCAGACGCCATGGGTGTCTGCTTTTTTTGGTACATGGGCATCTCCGATACGCTTGCGATTGCCGTTCCTTACCCATAAGGAGACGATAAATATGTACAACGAGAATAGACGTAATATTGCAATTGTAACTGGAGCAAGCCGCTCCAAAGGAATTGGTGCAGCTATTTGCAGAGAGCTTGCAGCGAAAGGCGTCGATGTGTTCTTTACACACTTGTGCCACTACGATAAGGAGACCGGCTATGAGGACGCGAATGGCAGCTGGCCAGAGCAATTTGCACAGGAGCTTAGGGAATACGGGGTTCGGGTAGAACATATGGAGCTCGATTACTTCGATGCCAATGCTGCTGTTCGGCTGCTGGATGAAGTCGAGAATCGCCTAGGCAGACCCACGATCCTCATTAACAATGCTACACATTGTATAGAGGTCGACCATCACCATGTGACGGCACAGATTATCGATCATCATTGTATCGTGAACGTAAGAGGAACGATGATGTTATCAGTGGAATTCGCGAAGCGGCTTGAGGCAGCGGAAGTAGGCGGCAGAATCGTGAACTTCGTGTCCGGGCAGGACAAGGAACCGCAGCCTGGCAACTTGGCTTATGCAGCCTCAAAGGGGGCAGTATCCGCCTTCACTACTTCGTTGGCTGCTGAACTGGCCTCTCATCGAATTACGGTGAATGCGATCGATCCTGGTCCGACCGATTCCGGAATGGAAGCATTCGTGCAGGACTTCTTAAGACCGAAGTTCCCAACGGGGCGCATTGGTACACCAGAGGATGCAGCGCGCTTAGTGTCATTCCTGGTGAGTGACGAAGCAGAATGGATTACGGGGCAGATTATCCATTCAGATGGGGGCTTCCGTAATTAGACGAATGAATGATTATGAAAAAAATGAAACGTTTCCACTTGTACTGCGTAGTATCTAGTAACGCTCATTTCTGCGACTGAGGAGGATGCAATGATCTATTTCACAGTTATGACCGGCATGTTTAGTTTATTTCTGATGATGATCGTAGGATGGGTTGGTTACAAGCAATTCGTGAAGCGGGAGCCGGTCGAGGTTCATTATACGCCCTTCGATTATATTACAGCGCAATCGAGCATGGAATTTCATGATGAGAAGGAAGATCATGAAGTACAGGACGGTCATGGTGATGATAAGGATCCACAATCATCTGGCGCAATGTCGACTCGAGCGTCGAAGTGAACCATTGCAGTTGAGCGGAATCGCGTTCATCCAGAGAATGGATATTCGATCTTTCTTGCTTGATACAGATCTGCATGATAATCTTTATTTCTAATAAAAAAATGTACGATTAACTAACGACAGGGGGTGCGATATGACAAGATTGAGTGTGCAGTGGGAGAAAAACAGCATACTTGGTGTTGTGTGTGTTGCCCTCCTGCTTTTGTGTTCGGTATTTTCCACGTTTATGGTCGAGGAAGATCGCGTCAACTGGAACAATCCTTCCAAGCTGACGAAGTCTTTTCATGAGCAGCAGTTTATACCGGTTTCACGGCATACCTCTGCCATGAAGCAGCTATTTGTGAAGAAGATTGTAGTGATGTTTATTCTCTTCTTCAAGGAATTCACCTTTAGTATGCCCCCTGTTATTAGGTATCTCCACAGCTGTTTCTTCGTTATACGGAAGCGTTTATTTCTCATGCCTATCAAATTCACCTCTACGTTCGTAGTGTAAATCTCTTACATTCATTCACAAGACTGTGCCTGAAATTGAATAAGGAATAGCAGTGCAAGATGTTCTCTATGGCATTAAAAATCGTTATTTACATGGATTATTTTGTGCTGCAAGAAAGATGTATTTGACATGTATATAAAGTTCCTTATTTCACAATGTGAGAAAAATAAACCTATGGACGGTTGGAGGGATTTCATTTGAATATGAAAGAAACAGAATTGCCAGGAATCGGTCGTAAATATCAGTTGGAAGCTCGCAATGGAGATCAATTGGTCATCATAGTGCATGATGATGGACGACGAGAAATGTATCATTTTGATCAGCAGAATCAAGAAGAGAGTATTTCGATGGTGACATTGGATGATGATGAGGCGCGCGCAGTTGCTGCTATCGTTGGTGGGCTTATCTATAAGCCGAAGGCACTCGAGACGGTCAATGTTGCCTTGGATGACCTCATGATTGAATGGTACAAGGTGGAGCCTCATGCAGCCTGCGTTGGCAAGAGCATCGGAGAAATTAAAGTACGCGAAACGACAGGGGCAACGATTATAGCGATTCTTGAAAAGGATAAAAAAATAATCAATCCAGGACCTGATGTCGTGTTATCTGCTCATACAACGCTTGTCGTTGCAGGGGAAAGACAACATATTAAGCTGCTTAAGCCTTGGCTGTTAAGTGGAAGCGAATAAGCAGAAAACGGGGTGAACTATGGATACGATTATTTTCGAGGTTGGATTAGCTATTGCTTTAATTGGACTAGTGGGCGTTATTGCAACGAAGCTTCGCTTCTCTGTCATTCCTTTCTATATTCTAATCGGGATGGCGGTTGGGCCGCACGCGCCGCATTTTTGGATATTTGACTTCCGTTTCATTGAGAGTTCAGTCTTTATTGATTTTATGGGTCGTATTGGGGTACTGTTCCTGTTGTTCTACTTGGGGCTGGAATTCTCCGTAGGACGCTTGCTCAAATCAGGGAAATCCATCGTGGTTGGAGGAATTTCCTATATTGCGATTAACTTCGTCTCCGGCTTGCTGATAGGTTGGCTGATGGGAATGCCACTTGCGGAGACACTGGTCATTTGCGGGATTATGACAAGTTCATCAACCGCGATAGTAGCGAAAGTATTGGTCGATTTAAAACGGACGGCGAATCCGGAAACTGAAGTGATTATGGGCATGATTATGTTTGACGATTTATTCATCGCCATTCATATGTCCATTTTGTCCGGTCTTGTACTTAGCGGGGGCGCATCCCTCGGAACGGTACTGATGACAACGGGATCTGCACTTGTATTCATTTTGTTATTCATTATTTTGGGCCGCAAGGCGATGCCGTTCATTGATCGAATCTTGAACGGGAAATCATCAGAACTGTTCCTTATTTTGGTGATGGCAACATTGTTCCTCGTAGCTGGATTTTCGGAAACACTGCATGTGGCAGAGGCGATTGGAGCTCTATTAGTAGGACTTGTACTTGCTGATTCCCAGCATGTGAAGCGGATTGAACATTATGTGATCAACTTCCGTGATTTCTTTGGGGCTGTGTTCTTCTTCAGCTTCGGCTTAACGATTGACCCGATGACATTAGGGGGAGCAGTTGGTATGGCGATTGTCGCCGTGATCTTAACAATAATCGGGAATGTCATCGCAGGGATGCTGGCAGGTCGCGCAGCAGGCTTATCGAGCCGTGCTTCCATTAACATTGGTTTCACATTGGCCTCAAGAGGAGAGTTCTCCATTATTATGGCGAATATCGGCAAAGCTGGAGGGCTGCTACCGGTTGTCCAATCTTTTGCCGTGCTATATGTATTGTTGCTTGCGATCTTAGGTCCACTCTTAACGAAGGAGTCCAAGCGCATATACAACCTGGTCGATAAGGGGATTCAAGGGAGTAAATCGCTATTCGGGAAGAAGCGAGTTCGTGGCAAGGAACAGAGCACGAACTCAGATGGTGTATAGTTGGATGGCTCATCTTTAAAAATCGGGTACGTTTTGAGAAAAATAGGTTATATTATATATTGTAAGGCATACCCATTCAAGGGAGGGATAGCGTATGAATATCACTATCGATCTCACGCAGATTGGGAGCGCTTATGAACACAAGGATTGGAAACGGGTGGATACAATCTATAGACATGCAAGGGAACGGATGATGGCGGGCGATACTGTCATCTTGCAGAGAGACGTACCTAACCGTGCTCCTATTGCGGTACGAACCTTCGAACAGCTGGATGAGCTGGAAGAATGGATTCGCCATATGGAGGACGAGTACTGTCTAGCAGAACCCTATGCGTAATGGAACATTCCATCTATGATGGTTACGAATTTGAGCCGCTGAGCATTCAGCGGCTTTTGTTTTTCTCTTAGAGGACTAGAAGGGGAATCGAGCGTGTCGAATGGCCGGTATCCATACGATTGGAGCAGCTACAGTTTCGAGATTCCTATCGGGAAGTGCACTCGGATCCGCTCACGAAGCCGGCCGTGACTTGGACGCCAGGAGGGAATGGACATATCGCCCTGGACGAGGTGCATGATCGCATTGATTTTGTCTATGCGGGAGGGCCGTCTGCTACGATTGACAGCCGTATTGTAGGCGAGAGAGGTCCCTATACTGATATTGCGATTACGCCATGGCCGTCTGATCATCGGGCAGTTGTCTCTACCTTCGAACTCATTCCTGCAAGGATTTCGATGGACATTGGATCATCCATTCAAGTGAGCCATGAACGGATAGTCCAAGGTAAAGGGACAATTGAAGCGAGCCGGAATATTGAATAAGGAATAGGGGCATAGGGAAACGAAACGGTACTCTGTGGGGTACCGTATTTTGCTGTTGATCAATTGCGGGGGGAAGCGGAGGTCAGGCCATTGTTTGACTGAGTGCAAATCTTTCATTCTAGTAGATCAAAATCATCCTGTCCATTGTTGCAATGAAAGCGAGTTAGGAGGCTTGCCTTTGTCGGGCAACGAGCATGCTGCATAACATATAGTCAGGGTCTGCGAGTGCTTCGTCAATACTCTAGCAGAGGCATTGAAAGTGCTAGATACAGGCCAAAGTGTATACGACTGCAGAGGAGGGCAAGCATGGACCGATTCAATCTTCTACTCAAAACGGGTGCTGCAGCTGTTGGAGGAACGTTTTCGTTTGTATTTGGAGGATGGCCTGCGTTAGTTCAGGTTCTGTTAACGATGGTAATATTAGATTATGTGACAGGGATGTTAGCTTCCGCTGTGGAAGGGAAATTGTTGAGCCGGGTCGGTCTTATCGGGATAGCGCGCAAAGTATTCATTTTCTTCATTATTGCACTCGCTCATCAGATCGATATCGCGTTTGACAGCAAAGAGATGATTCGAGATGCGACAACCTATTTTTATATGGCTAATGAAGTGTTGTCGATTGTTGAGAATGGGGGCCGACTCGGTGTGCCAGTCCCAAATGTAATCAAGAAGGCGATCTTTGTATTGAAGGATAAAAGTAACGATGGAGACGACAGTCAGAAGGGGGATAAGCGAGACAACCAGCAGGAGAAAGATGACAACTCCCCTCAAATCTAAGCTGTTGTTCAAAAAGGACGAGCCTTGAACGCGATGCCGCGGTGGAAGGAAGGAGTGGCCTTGGACAGCTAGTATGTTTGATGCTGGAATGAGAGGCACTCCTTATTCTATCCGTGAACGTGAATGATCTCGAAGGAAGGCTGTCTTTGTGGAAAATATGTTGCTTCTACATAAATTTCAGGTAAGGCCGGTCAGAGACCGGATGATGGTTATCAAGTTGCTTGTTTTTCGGCTGAATATTGCGGAACACGATGACGAAGGGCTGTTTCAGAGCATTGTTAATTGGCTCTTGTGCAGCCTTTTTTTGCGGATTTGATTATGGAATGTACATATGCCCTAAGCAGGCTAAAAGGATATGAATATCATAAGCATTATCAAAGCACGACATAAATTTGGGTAGGGGGGACAGGTGGATATATGAACGGTGATAATGCGATTCGCATAACGTCGAAACCTTGGAGTAGTAAGCTGAAATTCGAATATGCCCAGGCGAGCGGGCTGACGTCCGGAAGCGTATGGCCACCCCCTGGGTGCGCGCTAATATTTCCTGTTCCACCGGTACCACCGACTCCACCGGAGACCGGCAAGGTGCTGAAGGTAGAAACGTTCCAATTCATTACAAGAAGCGACGGGGTAAAATCCACGTACACGAACGAGAATGCGCTGCCGCAATACGGAAGCTCGGACATACTGGATCCGGCAACTGTATCCTACACGAACTTGTTCATCAACGGCGTTCTTCAGCCGCTTATTGTGTACAAGGTGTCGGCTGGGGCATTAACCATTGATGAGGTGCCAGTGGACGGCGTTCCTATAACGCTTCAGTTCATACGAATTTTTCATGCGGAAATGGGGTGATTCGGATTAGGGATCGAACAAACATAAAAAAAGCGGGGAACAGATCATGAGGAACCAATTAGTCGCTTGTTTCTTGTATGTGGGATATAATTTCGATCCGCAATCTTACAACAGGAGGTGAAAAAATAGGATACATAGATATTACCATAAGTCGAGAAAGACCTTTAACCAAAGAAGGTATACTTTCTCTTTCTCCAAGATTGTTGGAGGAAAGCAAACACGAAAATTTTGCAAGCATGTTTATTTTGTTGGAAAAGATTCAAGTTGTAACCTGAGCGTTCACCATATCATGTACACAATCAGTACCTCTAGGATCAGCATCAAATAAGGTATCTCAAAAGGGGAGTGAAATAAATGGCAATTATTAAACCGTTTCTGGCAGGCAGGAAATTCAGTTCGACCATCGGAGCAGGCACGGGAACAGGTGCTGCGTTTACGATTGCGGCCACAGCATTTACAAATGATACTGGTGCTACAGCAACTTCATTTCCAGCCTCATTTGCCTACTATGACCTTTATATCAATGGGGTTCTCCAAATGGGAGATACGTCTATAGTTACGACAACATCAATAACAGTCCCTGGCGGCGATGCGCTTGATCCTGCCACGCCGCTCATCGTTGAGTTTATTGTGAATTAACCAAGAACGATTGTTTCATATGCTGATCATAGACTGTTCTGGTTATATTCCAGAGCAGTTTTTTGTTGGCTTTTAAATGTGTTTTTTTCTTCAAGACAACTGCAAGGTTCAATACTTGTCCCACTTGCATCTAATATAGCATCCCTTAAGAAAAGGAGGAGAAAATAATGCCTATTACTCAACCATTTGTAGCAAGTCGGAAATTTGCAGCTACGATTGGAGTCGGGACTGGAACTGGCGCCACATTCGCGGTTGCCGCAACAGCTTTTACGAATGACGCTGGTGCTGCAGCAACAGCATTCCCAGGTTTATTCGCTTATTATATTCTCTATATTAATGGCACCATCCAGACAGCAGATACGTCGACAGTAACGACAACAACGATAACGATTCCTGGAGGAGATGCGCTTGACCCTGCTACCCCAATCCTCGTCGAATTTGTCGTAACGTAATGCCGATATATAAATAGTGTGTGTGTTTAAATATCGGGGGTGTCCCAAAAGTCTAAAAAGACTTGGGACGCCCCCTTGTTTTCAAATATGTAAAACAAAAAGAAACCGTTCTTTAGTAAAATGGAAGTACCACCCACCATTTACGAAAGGAACGGTTTCTTTGTACATTCAATATAGCATGGATCAACTTTATCTGCCAATGGATTTGGAAGAAGACATTCCCCAAAATCACCTCGTTCGTATCATCAATCATGCGGTGAATCGCATAGACGATCAAATATTTGCAGCAGCTTATCCCGGTGGAGGCCGAAATAGTTACCACCCGAAAATGCTCACTAAAATTATCATCTACGCCTACACGCAACGTATTTATTCTTCTCGCCAAATTGCTAAAGCCGTGAGGGAGAACATTCCTTTTATGTGGCTTGCAGCCAGACAGCGTCCGGATTTCCGTACCATTAATCGTTTTCGCTCCGAGCGAATGAGAGGCGTGCTTGAAAAGATCTTCACATCTATCCTTGGTTTCCTTATTGAGGAGAAGTACATTAAGATGGAGCATTATTTTGTAGACGGTACGAAAATCGAAGCGAATGCGAATAAGTACACCTTCGTATGGGGAAAATCTGTGGCGAAGCACAGAGCTAATTTGCAAGAGAAAGTAAAAGTATTGTTTACGAGCATTGAAGAAGCAGAGCGACAGGAAGAGCAGGAACTACAAGATCGAGATTTACTAGAGCTGGGCGAATCGAGCGAAGTCACGAGCGTGAAGTTGGAACAAGCGGTAGCGAAACTGGAACAAAAGCTGCAGGAACAACCAAAAGATAAACCACTAAAAAAAGCAGTTCGGTTGTTGCGTAAAGATTTTTTGCCGCGATTAAA